>JAPOJR010000033.1 GCA_029978325.1 Alphaproteobacteria bacterium
ATTCCGGCTCGCATACGCCGCAGTCGATGCACTCATCGGGATGGATGACGAGCATGTTCTAGCCTTCGTAGAAGCAGTCAACCGGGCACACTTCCACACAGTCCATGTGCTTACACTTTATGCAGTCTTCATTAACAATATAGGTCATGTGATAGCTCCAGATGCGCCCAGACCGCTGGCTACGAGGGCTTTTTGATCGAGAAGTGTCGATGTTTCACCAGCTTTTGTGCCAAAATCAATTGGAGGGTACCAGTTCCTCGTACAAAAGCCGCGCTTCTGTCGCAGGGCCGCGGCGTTCGCCAAGCGCCAAAACCCGCACAACCGCGATGTTGTGCCCTCGCGGGATTGTCAGAATGTCACCCGGCTTCACTTCGTAGCTGACTTTGCGGACGGGCTCGCGATTGACCCGTACCCGGCCTTTGGTAACCAACTCCGTTGCCACCGTACGTGTTTTGCAGAACCTGGCATGTACCAGCCATCTATCGATGCGCAATCGGGGAGGCGGCTCGGTCGACATCAGCCAGCCTCCACCAAGTCCAATGCCGCGCGCAAGCCTGCAAATGGAGAATCCGGATGACCGCGATCAGGCCTGTCAGCCTGCCCAGCTGCCTTGCCAGACCGCATATGATGCTGTTTGGCCTTGTCCGATCGTCGTGCCCCTCGTCCCTTACGGCCATAGATCGGGTCACCGGCCTCCGTGGCTTGTCCGGTCGGCACCAGATGCAGACGGCGGAACAAATAGGGCAGCGCCTCGACCTCAACACCGGCAGCTCGCGCCAATTCAGCAGTCGCGACAAGCGGGCCAGCATCCAGCGCTTTAAACGCAGCCGCTGCGAACGTCTCCCACCGATCCAGCCGGATGGCGCGCGGTCCAATGACGGTGTAGCCGAACAGCCGATACCAGTCGGCGTCCACCGCCTTGTCCGTGGCGACCACCGGATCGCGCGCCAGTTCTGGCGCTGTTGTACCCCCGAACAGACACCAAAGCGTCATGCGCCACCGGTGTGCGCCTCCGCGCAACAATTGCGGCACGTAGAGGCTATCCCGTCCGATGCGTACGCCAAGGCCGCTCAACTGCTTGCGCTCCGCCTTGGTCAGCACCGCCAATTGCTCCTGCAAGGCCCGCCGCGGCATTACTCCCGCCATCTCCGCCAGCCGGTAACCGATGCCGCGGAGCGCCGGAGAGCCTTCCAGGGACCGCAGTTCCGCCAGCACGCCGACGCGCCGGCTGACCTCCCGGTCCAGCCATTCCTGCATCCGCCCGCGCAACGCCTGACGGTGCCGGCTATCGAGTAGAGCGCTGCCCAATGGCTCCAGCCGCGGTTTTAGCCAGTCCGATCCTTTGACCAGCACGCCCAGCGGTTCCCCATCCCAGGTGATGCGACCATCCTCTGCCAACCGGAAATCTTTGTGTTTGGCCTGGGTGACCAAGCCGACGCGGCCATCGATTTCCTGACGCAGCACCCTGTTGGCGGCATTCAGCAGCGCCCGACCATCCTCGCCGCGGTCGGCTGCGTCGGCGGTGAAGCGAAAGCCGCGGAGCGTGCCGACAACCTCGCCTTCGACGACCACCTCACCCTCGGCGTTGACGCCGCCGATCAACTCGTCACCATCGGCCAGGCGGCGGACCAGAACCGCCGTGCGCCGGTCGACGAACCGCTGGGTCAGCCGGTCGTGCAGCGCATCGGACAGCTTGTCCTCAATCGCCAGCGCCTGCTCCTGCCAATGCACCGGATCGTCAAGCCAGCCGGTACGGTGGCTGATATAGGTCCAGGTGCGAGTGCCGGCGATGCGCGCCATCAGCGTGTCGATATCGCCTTCGGTGCGATCCAGCCGCTTGATATGACCAGCCACCCAATCGGTCGGCAGGCGGCCCTCGCCCTGCGAGCGAAAACCATAAATGCGCCCCAAGAGCCGCGTGTGCGAATCCGTCAGTGTCTTGGAGAAATCCGGCACCTGGCAGACATCCCACAGCAATTGCACAGCGGTCTTGCCCGTCGCGCGCTCGACCACCTCGGACATCTCCGCCAGCGATTCGAGCGTGCGCTGATCGTCGGCACGGCGGGCGCGGCGCAGGAAGGGATAGGGCGGCTTCGCCTCCAGGGAGTTCAGCAGCCCTTTGATCGAGCGGAAATCCAGGTCGATGCTGCGCCACATCAGGGTGCGCAGCGTCTCGAAATCGTGGTTTTCGACCCGCGCCACCACTTCCTCGCCCATGCCCTCCAGCCCAGCGGTGGTGCCGAAGGTGCCATCGGTCATGTGCCGCCCGGCGCGACCGGCGATCTGGCCGGTTTCGGCAGGCAGCAGGTCGCGCATGCGGTTGCCGTCGTATTTGCTGAGCGCCGAAAAGGCGACATGGTGCACGTCCATGTTCAGCCCCATGCCGATGGCGTCCGTCGCCACCAGATAGTCCACCTCCCCGGCCTGGTACATCCCCACCTGGGCGTTGCGCGCCCGCGGGCTGAGTGCGCCCAGCACCACAGCCGTACCGCCGCGCTGGCGCCGCACCAGTTCCGCCAGCCGATAGACCTCCGCCGCAGAAAACGCGACGATGGCCGAACGCGGCGGCAGGCGGGTCACCTTGCGATGGCCGGCATAAGAAAGTGTGGAAAAGCGCGGGCGGGTAATGAACTCGCAATGCGGCACCAGCTTGCGGATCAGCCAACGCGCCGTCTCCGAGCCGAGGAACATGGTCTCGGCGCTGCCACGGGCATAGAGCAGGCGTTCGGTGAAAATATGGCCCCGCTCGGTATCCGCCGCCATCTGGATTTCATCGATGGCGAGGAAATCGACCGGCAGGTCCAGCGGCATGCTTTCGACGGTGCAGACGAAATAGCGCGGCCGCGGCGGGATGATTTTCTCCTCGCCGGTAATCAGAGCAACTTGGTTCGCGCCCTTCAGCTTGACGATTTTGTCGTAATTCTCGCGCGCCAGAAGGCGGAGCGGAAAGCCGATCATGCCTTTTTGGTGGCCCAGCATGCGCTCGACCGCCAGATAGGTCTTGCCGGTGTTGGTCGGGCCAAGCACCGCCATGACCCGGCCCTCGCCTGGGGGCGGAGCCGGCTGGTTATCGTCGGTGGGCCGCCCAATCAGGGGGGTATCCATCGGCGTCTCCCGCAAGGTCCTCGACTAGGGTCTATGCATAGAGGAGATTCCCCTAATGGCGCAATGGCGGCGACAGATCAGCCGTAGGTGCCGCCATCGACCCGCAAGGTGGTGCCGGTGGTAAAGCTGGACGCATCCGAAGCGAAATACAGCGCCGCCCCGACAATCTCGCCCGCCTGGCCGCCGCGCTTCAGCGCAATATGGGCCTCGGCCCGCTGGGCGAATGCTTCCGAGTGGATCCAGCCGGCGGAGATATCCGTGTCGAATGGCCCTGGCGAGATGCAGTTCACCCGCACTTTCGGACCGTATTCCATGGCGAAGGTCGTGGTCATGTGCGTCAACGCCCATTTGGCGGCGCCGTAGGGCGCTGTTGTCTTGTTCGGGTTGAAGGCCGCCGAGGAGGCGACGTTGATAATGCTGCCGCCGTTGCCAGCCGCCATGCGCTTGCCAACCATTGCCGCCGCCCGAAACGGCCCCTTCAGGTTAACGTCGAACACTTTGTCGAACAGCGCCTCGCTGACATCGTCGAGCGAGGGATAGAGCGGCGAAAGGCCGGCATTGTTCACCAGCACATCCAGCCGGCCGAAATGGTCGTAGGCGGCCTCAACCATGCCTTCCACCTGCTGCCAGTCGCCGACATTGCAGGAATAGGGGTAGGCGCGGCGTCCATAGGTCTTGCGGATTTCCTCGGCCAGTTCCTCGCACTGTGGCAGCTTGCGGCTGGCGATCATCACGTCGGCTCCGGCTTCGGCGAATGCCCGCACCATCTCGCGGCCCAGGCCACGGCTGCCGCCGGTCACGAGCGCAATCTTGCCCGTAAGGTCAAAAATGTTGTTGTACATGCCGATCCATCGTCCCTTGCGCATTCGATCTTGCCCGCTGCAGTGCGGACGCTAGGCTTTGCAGCATAGCAAACCTCAAGAGCCCCGTGCGAGCCTTCATAACATGACCGACTATAGCAACTGGACCCTGGTACATCAGGTGCGCGAGCAAGCCGCCGCGCGGGGCGATGACGTGTGGATGACATTCGGCTCCGGCGCGCCGCCGCTGACCTACGCAGCGTTCGACCGGCGTTCGGATGCGGTTGCCGCAGCGCTGGCCGCCCGCGGCGTGGTGGAGGGCGACCGGGTGATGATGCTGGTGAAGAACCGGGCGGAGTTCCTGGTGGCGATGCTCGGCATTATGAAGTGCGGTGCAATCTTTGTGCCCATCAACACCGAATTGCGCGGCGCCTTCCTGCAACACCAGTTGCGCAACAGCGAGCCGAAAATCGTCATCTGCGAGGCTGGCCTGCTCGACGCGTTCGACGGTGTGGATGCCGGCGGGGCCGAGCCCGCGCTTCTGGTCGTGGTCGCCGGCGACCTGCCGGATAAGCTGCCGCCCGCACTCATGCCAGCCGACGCTGTCCGCTGGGAGGCGTTCGAGGCGTCCGGCGAGGACCAGGCGCTACCGGACGTCTCGCCGACCAAGGACGCGATCGCCGGCATCATGTACACCAGCGGCACCACGGGGCCGGCCAAGGGGGTGCTGCTGCCGCATGGGCATTGCTATTATTTCGGCGTCGGCTCGAACGGCGCGACCGGGCTGACGGCCCAGGATGTCTATTACGTCTCCATGCCGCTGTTCCACGTGAACGGCCTGTTCATCCAGACCACTGCCGCGCATCTGGCCGGCGCGCGGGTGCATCTGGTCGAGCGGTTCAGCCCGAACCGCTGGCTGGACGAGGTGATCGCCTGCGAGGCCACGATCACCAACCTGCTGGGCGTTATGCCGGAGTTCGTGTTCAACACCAAGCCGAGCGACCGCGACCGGGACCACAAGCTGCGCCTGGTCATGGCCGTGCCGATCTCCAAGGAGTGGGGCCAGGCGTTCGAGGACCGCTTCGGCGTCCGTTTCCTGCAGGGCTTCGGCATGACCGAATGCGGCATGCCGCTCTGGGGCGACCGCCACGATACCGCGCCGATCATCGGCGGCTGTGCCGGCTATCCGCAGAGCGACTATTACGAACTGCGCATCGCCAACCCGGAGACTGATGATCCGTTGCCAGTGGGCGAGGTCGGCGAGCTGGTGATCCGGCCGAAAGTGCCGGGCGTCTTCTCCGCCGGCTACTACAAAATGCCGGAGCGCACGGTGGAGGCCTGGCGCAATCTCTGGTTTCACACCGGCGACGCCTGCCGCATGGATGAGAAGGGCCGCTTCCACTATATCGACCGCATCAAGGACTGCATCCGCCGCCGCGGTGAGAACATCTCCGCCTTCGAGGTCGAGCAGGTACTGAACGGCCACCCGCAGGTGGCGGAAAGCGCCGTCGTCGGCGTCAAGGTAGAGGGCGCCGGCGGCGAGGAGGAAGTCATGGCCGTGATCGTGCCGGAGCCGGGTGCGGCACGGGTCGACGAAGTAGCCTTGCTTGACTATTGCGCCGAACGCATGCCGCGCTTTGCCGTGCCCCGCTTCGTGCAGTTCATCGCCGCGCTGGACAAAACCGCCAGCGGCAAGCTGCGCAAGGGCGACCTGCGCGACGCCGGCGTGACGCCCGCGACCTGGGACCGGGAGACGGTCGGATACCAACTGGCGCGGCGGTAACTACTGCCTCCGCCTCGAAAGGAGCTTACGATATGCGGGCCGCCGTTTTGCAAGGCAGCACCATCACGGTGCAAACCCTCCCCGATCCATCGCCGACGGCCGGCTGGCTGTTGGTTGAACCGCTGGCGACCGGCATCTGCGGATCGGACCTGCATTATCGGGAACGGGCCGTCAGCGCCGAGGCAGCCCTGCCGGCAGACCGGCGTCAAAGCCTGCCCCGCATCGTGCCCGGGCATGAATTCTCGGCGCGCCTGCTGGATATCGGGCCCGGTACAGAAACCCGCTTCAAGCCCGGCGATCGGTTGGCTCCCTTGCCTTTTACCCATAGTCATCATGCGCCGAACGGGTTCGAGGTCATCGGCCTTTCGCCTAATTATTCCGGCGGGCTGGCAACGCTCAGCCTGGTGGATGCGGCACGCGCCTTTGCCATTCCAGAGGCGGTGCCGGACGATCTGGCAGCGCTGACCGAACCGCTGGCGGTCGGGCTGCACGCGGCCAACCTGGCGAACCGCAACAGGGGACCGAACGTGGTGATCGGCTGCGGCCCCGTCGGGCTGGCGGTAATTTTCGCCCTGCTTGGGCAGGGTCGCGGTCCGATCCTGGCCGCCGATTTTTCCGCCGAACGCCGGGCGGCGGCGGAAGCGCTGGGGGCCGACATCGTCCTGAACCCGGCAGAGACCTCGCCATTCAGCCATTGGCAGGACCTGGGCTTTACCGCCCGCGCCTCGTCACCATTGCTGCAGCGGGAGTTCAGGGGGTTGCCGCGGGGCGTCAATATTTTCGATTGCGTCGGCGTCCCAGGCTTGCTCGACCAGATCATCAAAAACGCACCTCAGCATAGCCACGTCATCACCGTCGGCGTTTGCGCCCACGAGGACAAGCTGACCCCGCGCGAAGCCATCGTCACCGAGCTGACGCTGGAGTTCAGCTTTGCCTACCGCCCGGAAGAGTTCGAGCAGGCGCTGGCCGCCATCGCGGCAAATCCAGAGCGCATTCGCCGCCTCATCACCAGCCATTTGCCCCTGGCCGAGACTGGCGCCGCCTTCGACCGTCTCGCCAGCCAACCAGCCGAGATCAAGGTGCTGATCGATCCGCACCGCTAGAGCAGATCCCGATCCGATTGGATCGGGATCTGCTCTAAATCTAATTATTAGAGCATCTTACCCGATGCTCTATCGCCGGCCTGTCGTTTCAGGTTCGGGTCCGGCCACACGCCTTTCGAATCGGGCCAGCGGCGATGGAGCCAGAACCAATCGTCCGGTTGTTTGCGGATTTGCGCCTCGACCACCTCGTTCAGCCGGGCTGTCATCGCCAATTCCGCATCGCGCCGGCTTTTGGTCGAGGTCTCGGCCAGTTCGATCGGCGGGATCACCCGTGCGAACATGCGGTATCTTGCAGGTCCCAGCCGCTCGACGTGGCCAAAAATAATGGGCGCCCGAAACCGCATCGCCATCTGGGCCGGCGCAGACGTGGTCATCGCTGGCCGGCCAAAAAACGGCACAGAAACACCCTCGTTCAGCTTCTGGTCGATTAGAATACCCAGATTGCCGCCGGCGGCCATCACGCGGCGGACCTCCCGGAAGCCTTCCAGCCCCTTGGGTAGCAATTGCAGATCGCTGCCGCGCAATTGCCGGTAGTAGTCGTCAACCAGCGGATTATTGGCGCGCCGATAGATCAACGCCAACGGATAGCCGTGCCTGGCCGCAACCCTGCCGAATACTTCGAAATTGCTAAGGTGCGCGCCGACGAAGATCATCGGCCGGCCATCTGCCTTGGCCTCGCGCAAGGCGTTCAACTGGTCGTCCGGCACAGGCACTGTCTCGGCGATCGCCGCCAGGTGGGGGATTTCTCCGAAAATCCGGCCGAGGTTGTCCCACATGTTGCGGATCAGTGTCTCATGCCGGACGGGCCCAAGTTCCGGCATGACCAGCGCCAGATTGCGGCGGGCCCGGTTCGAAGCCGGTAGCCGTGGCCCTAGCGTACGCCCGACCCAGGCGCCCAGGTTCGACGCCTGCGCCGGCGACAGCAGCCCCAGCCCGCCAAACAGCAGGCGGACCAGCGCATACTCAACGGGGTCAATGAACCAGCGCTGTAACCGAGTGCGCTTCATCAGTCTCTATCCAATCGTTGCGATAACCAGCCGCTCACCAGCTCCGCTTCGGCGAATTGCAGGCGGACCGGCAGCGCGGCGACACGCGCTTGCCATTCCTGCGGCAACCGGACGTGATCTTTTTCCGTCGTAACCAGCGAGGCGCCATCCGGCAGGTCCTGCGCCATGCGCTCAATCTCCTGCCCGGTGTAGACGTGGTGATCGGCAAAAGCATGCCGGGCGTACACGTCGGCGCCCAAGGCGTCCAGCGTCGCAAAGAATTTGCCCGGACGGCCTATACCCGCAAAGGCGACGACCCGCTGGCCACGCCACTGCCTGGCGGCGTCGTACGGCGCAACTGTCGCGCGGAACACAGGCCCTCTCCAGACGAACGGCAATTCGCCCCCGCCGATCAGGACCACAGCATCGGCCCTGCGCAGGCCGCGGCTGACCGGCTCGCGCAGCGGGCCCGCCGGGATACAATAGCCATTGCCGATCCCTTGCGCCGCATCCACCACCAATAACGACAGCGTCTTGGCCAGGGCAGGGTTCTGAAAGCCATCGTCCATCAGGATCACGCGGCCGCCGGCTGCCGCGGCCGCCTGTGCACCCGCCACCCGATCGCGCGAAACCCAGGTCGGCCAACGGCGGGCCAGCAGCAACGGCTCGTCGCCGACATCGGCAATAGTATGCCTGACTGCATCGACCTGCACCGGCCCGGCCAAGCGCCCTCGATAGCCTCGCGTGAGAATATGCGGCCGCCGCGCCTGCAATATCTCAGCCAGGGCCAACACCGTAGGCGTCTTGCCGGCTCCCCCCGCCACCAAATTGCCGACGCACAACACCGGAACCGGTACAACTACCGGATGCGCCCGCAACTGCCGCAACCAGCCGCCGGCGGCGAAAGCCCAACCGGCAGGCGCAAGCAGGCGCGCAACCAGACGGCGGTCTTGCCAAAATTCAGGGGCTTGCATGATGCCCAGAGGTTGCCACGACGTTGGCGTCCGCAACGGCGACCAACGGCTCCAGCGCCGCCAGCACCTGCCCCAGCACTTGGCTTTCCGAAATGGCCACGCGCGCGGCTGCATCAATCATCTGGCGGCGCAACGGCGCATCGTCCAACAAGGCCCACACAGCTTTTGCCAGCGATTCCGCGTCCTGCACATGGTAACAGCCGCCCGCAGCGCGCAAAGTCTGGCTAACCTCGGAAAAGTTGAAGACATAAGGGCCCAACAGGATCGCCGCCCCCAGCCGCGCCGGCTCCAAAGGATTGTGCCCGCCGATTTCAACAAGCGATCCGCCGACAAACGTGACTTGGGCCAAACGGTAGAACAGGCCCAGTTCTCCCAAAGTGTCGGCAATATAGACTTGTCCGTCCGGCCAATCGCCACGGCTGCGCACCTGCGGCTTCAGATGGGCCAGCGTGGTTTCCGCCCAGGCCGCGCCGCGATGCGGGTGCCGCGGCACAACAATCGTCAGCAGGTCGGGAAGTTCGGCCATCAGCAGCGCGTGCGCCCGCGCCACGGCCTCATCTTCGCCCGGGTGCAGGCTCGCGGCCACCCAGCAGGGCCGATTGCCAATGATCGCCTGCAGCTGCCGCAATTCCTCCGCATCATATGGCAATGGCGGCGCAGCGCCTTTCAGATTTCCGCGCACCTCGACGCGCGGCGCGCCAAGGCGCATGAAACGCGCGGCGTCCTCTGTCGTTTGTGGCAGGATCACGTCGAACGCCCCCAGCAGCGCTTCCGCTATGCGCGGCCACCGCCGCCAGCCTTCAGCCGATTTGGCGGACATCCGGCCATTGACGAGCGCCATCGGAACGCCGCGCTCTTTGGTCTGACGGATCAGGTTTGGCCACAGTTCGGATTCGACCCACACTGCCAAATCCGGTTGCCAGTGGTCCAGAAACCGTTCGACCGCGCCGGGACGATCCACCGGTACGAATTGGTGGATGAGCCCGGCGGGCGATCGTTCGGCCACCAGTTGCGCGGACGTTACGGTGCCCGTGGTCAGCAACACATGCCAACTTTCGTGTTCCGAACCGAACCGCTCCAGCAGCGGCAGGACCGAGACCGCCTCGCCAACGCTGGCCGCATGGCACCAGAGCAGCCTGCCCTCCGGTCGCGGTTTGCCAGGATGGCCGAGACGCTCGGGAAATCGGACCGGGTCTTCGCGCCCCTTTGCCTTGCGCCGCCGCAGGTAAAGGCCGATCAGCGGGCCGGCAAGCCAGGTGGCAAGGCGATAGGCGGATAGCAACATGCGTCCCAGCCTCCTCGAACCTCACGCCGCCGCCGGTGCGGCAGGTTGCACCACCGTTGCGCCAACGAGGGTATCGGCTTCCGCCGTCAGGCGATTCATTTCGGTCTCCAGCAACAAGCGCAGATGCTCACGTTCATCTGTCTTTGCCGAGCGTGGCACTGTGATCGGGTCGCCAACCAAGAACGCAGCTTTGGCAAAAGGAACCGGCAATGGCACGATCATCCGGTCCCAGGAACCGGCGCGGATTGCCGGCGCAAGCGCAGCAGTCACAGGCACCAGGTCGACTCCACCCATCTGCGCCAGACGGATCGCGCCCTCGCTCGCGCGCATCCGCGGCCCGCGCGGGCCGTCCGGCGTAATCCCGATGTAGCGGCCCGCCTGGAGGCGGGACACGATCTCGCGCGCCGCCGGCACGCTGCGCCGGTCGCGCCCACCGCGGGCGGTCGAGCCCTCAATCACTCCATGCCCCAGCTTGCGCGCAGTATTCGCGATCAACTGGCCATCACGCGAGCGGGAAATCAGGATATCCGCACCGGCGCCGCGCCAACTGAGCGCCACCGGCAACAACCGGCCATGCCAGAAACACGCGACCACCGGACGGCCGCGCGCCAATATCTCTTCGCCCTTAGCCGAGTCGTCCCGCACCATGCGCATACACAGCCGCGCAGTCTTTAAGTATCCGGCTGCGATGGATGGCAGTGCGGCTTGGACAGCGCCAGAGGCAAGAATCCCTTTCACCTCGCCTCAGCCCCCCGCAACGGTCATACCGTCGATCCGCAAGGTGGGCGCGTTGATGCCGCCGCGGAATTCCAAGTCGCTAGCTGGCTGCAGGTTGCGGAACATATCCCGCAGATTCCCGGCTATCGTGATTTCGCTGACGGGATAGGCGATCTCGCCGTTCTCGATCCAAAAGCCCGTGCAACCGCGCGAATACGTGCCGGTGACGATGTTGACCCCCTGGCCGATCAGTTGCGTGACGAACAGGCCATTCTGAATCTCGCCAATCATCGCTTCCGGCGTTACCGCACCGGCCTCCATATAGAGGTTGGTCGAGCCGACGCCCGGCGAAGCGCCGACGCTACGCGTGCCGCGGCCATTGCTCTGCAATTCCAACTGCCGCGCCGTCGCCAGATTGAGAAGCCAGCATTGCAGGACGCCGTCCTCAATCAACGTAAGCCGCTCGGCCGGCAAGCCTTCGCCATCGAAAGGTGCAGAGGCAAGGCCGCGGCTGCGGCGCGGATCGTCGATCACCCGCACGCCGGGCGCGAATACCGCCTTGCCCATGGCGTCCTTCAAAAAGCTGGTGCCGCGGGCGATCGCCTGGCCATTGATCGCGCTGGAGAGCGTCATCAGCATGCCGCTGGCGATGCGACGATCAAAGACGATGGGGACCGCCTGGCTCTTGGGTTTGCGCGCGCCCAAGGCCTTGACCGCCCGCTCGCCGGCGCGGCGACCGATCAGGTCGGCCGGCTCCAAATCGGTGCGATGGACGGCCCGGTGCGCATCGTACTGCCGCTCCATCGCCGTGCCCTCGCCCGCCAGCGCCACGGCAGTGAGCGACGACCCGGTGCGCTGGTATTGCGCGGCAAAGCCGTTGCTCGCGACCACAGCCAATGCTGACCGGCCCCACGAGGCCTCCGCTCCCTCGCTGTTGGCGGAGACGCCTTTGACCGACAGCATTGCGTCTTCCGCCGCCTTGGCCTGTTCCCGCAATGCCTCCACCGACGGCTCGGACGCGTCGAACAAGTCGAGGTCCGGCCAATCCTTGGCCAGTTGCTCGGGATCGGCAAGGCCGGCGGTCGGATCTTTGGGCGCGACCTTCGCCATCGCCACCACCCGCTCCACCAGCGCCTGCAGGGCGGCCGGTGATCGGTCAGCGCTGGAGGCGCCGGCCTGACTCTGCCCGATCAGCACGCGTAGGCCGATATCCTCGCCCTCGCTCCGCTCCACATGCTCCAGCGCGCCATGGCGCCAGGCAATAGACAGGCTATCGCCCCGTACAGCGACCGCATCGGCAGCATCCGCGCCGGCGGTGCGGGCCATGGCGACAAGGTTATCCAGAATTGAAAGAACGGCAGTATCAGTCATGCGATCCGTTCTAGACCATGGCGAACGCCCCGTCACGCGGCTCCGATGCCGCCTGCCGGTCGAACCCATCGCCAGTGAAATTTAGGTTATGCCCAACCTGGCATCAATGTCGGCCGCGAGGCTCAGCTAACCCCGCGGCCTGATTGCATCGGCCCGATTGTATCGTTCAGGCCGCGTTCACCTGCATCAGATGCCCATGTCGTCGAAAACCGTCTTTGCCTCACGGAAGGCTTCGACCGCGGCCGGAGCGCCGGCATACACCGCCACCTGCAGGAATACCTCGGCGATTTCATCCTTGGTCATGCCGTTGGTAATCGCGCCGCGGGTGTGCAGCTTCAATTCTGCCGACCGGCCCATGGCGGCCAGCAGGGCGATGTTGATGGTCGAGCGGGTCTTGCGGTCCAACCCATCGCTGCACCAGACAGTGCCCCAGGCGAATTCGGTCACGAACTGCTGCAGCTTGCGGGTGAAGTCATCCTGGTTTGCCCGGTCGATGGAAGGGCCGACATATCCGTCGCCCAGCACTTCGCGGCGCACTTGCAGGCCGGCTTTGAAACGGTCGGTGTTGTCGAATTTGGAGGTATCCATAGAATTGGTCCTTGGTTTCGGTTGAACAGAGTTGACCGGGCCGCATCAGAAGCTAAGTACGCCCTTCTTGCAAGCATCCCCAATTTTCAGGAACGCTGACCATGGTGCGCTTTGACTACACAGGAAAGACCGTGCTGGTCACCGGAGCTTCCGCCGGAATCGGCAACGCCATGGCCTGCGCCTTTCGCGACGCCGGCGCCGTCGTACACGCCACCGGCACCCGCCCGCAATCCAGCTATGGCACCGATCTTCAGGGTATGGTGTTCCATCGGTGCGACGTGGGCTCGGAATCAGACCTGCAATCCCTGGCGGATGCAATCCCGGCGCTGGACGTGCTCGTCAACAACGCCGGCATGGTGCTCTACAAGCGGCAAGAATTCGAGCGACCGTCCTTTCAGCGCGTATTGGATGTGAACCTGACAGGGATGATGACGCTATCCGGCCTGCTTCGGCCAAAGCTGGCTGCCAGCGGTCAAGGCAGCATCGTCAATCTGACCTCCGTCACCGCGTTTTTCGGCAGCCGCGGCAATCCGGCCTACGGCGCTTCGAAAGCCGCCATTGTGCAGTTGACCAAGACCTTGGCGGTTGCCTGGGCCCGCGACGGCATCCGCGTCAACGCCATAGCGCCCGGCTTTGTGGCTACCGAGATGACCAAGGTTTCGCAATCCGGGGCGATCAACGAGGGTATCTTGCAACGCACGCCGCTGGGCCGGTGGGGCCAGCCCGAGGACATTGCCGGCGCGGCGCTTTTCCTGGCGTCATCCCAGGCCAGTTTTATCACCGGCGAAACCATCACTATCGATGGCGGCTTCGCCAGCAATATTTGACATTGGCCATTCGGTCCCGGCGCGGCGCTTATTGACGCCCTATTGATTAGTGCGCTATTAAATAGGGCATGCAGCAATTCCAGATCGGACGACAGATTGCCGTTGTGGCCAGGCTTTGGCGGGTCGAGCTCGACCGACGCCTCCAGCCGTGCAATCTCAGCCAGGCGCGGTTCGTGCTGCTAACCTATTTGGCGGAAACTGTTGGACCGTTGGCGCAGAGCGACCTGGCCGAACGGGCAGGCATCGCCGGCCCGACCCTGGTACGACAACTGGACCAGCTGGAAACCGCCGGGCTGGTCGTACGCCGCGATGCGCCGGGCGACCGCCGGGTAAAACACGTCAGCATCACGCAGGCCGGTCGGGATGCGCTCGGAATGGCTGAAGCACTGGCAATCGGCCTGCGGCGAGAAATTACACGAGACCTGCCCCCACCGGCAATCGACGCCTTGCACACGACCCTGGCGACGCTGTTGCAGCGTCTGGATGATATCCGCCTTTCAGATAGTCCAAAATGACAGAATCACCTCCTCAAACTCCGCAACCCTTACGGCAACCCGTGCGCCGTGGTCGCCTTGGCCGCAGCATGGTCCGCTATTTCGTGATCGCAGCGATTGCCGCAACGGCGCTTTACTTCGGCTATACCGAGGTCCAATCGCGCCTGACCCACGTCTTTGAGTACGACGCGCGCATCACTACCGACCTGGTAACCTTGTCCAGCCGCCGTGACGGCCAATTGCTGGAGTTGACCGTGACGGAAGGGCAGCGAGTCATGAAAGGCGATGTGCTGGCCAAGCTTGACGCCCGCATCCAGCGGCTAGAAGCTCAGGCGATCCAAGCGCGCCTGGCATCTTTGGAGTCCGACCGGGAACGACTGTCCAACAAACAACAAATGATGGGTCAGCAAACCGGCAGCCGCATCTCGTCTCGCAATTCAGAACTGCTAGCCACCGAAGCGAAACGGGCGTCGCTGCGCGCGGAACTGGCCCTGGCGCAACAGGACCTGGCGCGGGTGGAACAACTGTTCGATCGCAAGGTGATCAGCCGCGCCAGGCTCGATGAGGCCCGGGCATCGGTCGGCCGCTTGCGCAGCGACGTAGCGGAAGCCGAAGCCCAGATGCAACGCGCGCGCGGCGCAATTGCTGAAACCGAGGCAGAACGCGGCGAGGTTGATATGGTGGCGCAGGAGATGGCCATGCTCGACCATCAGGCCGTCGCGCTTCGGGCGGAACTCGAGCAAAAACGGGTCGAAATCGAAGAGCATGTCATCACCGCGCCCATCGCCGGCGTCGTGGACCGCCTATTTGTCGAAGCAGGCGAATACGTCCGGCAAGGCCAGCGCATGATGATGATGCACAACCCTGACGACATTTGGGTGGAAGCCAATATCAAAGAAACCGAACTTCGCCTTCTGCGAAAAGGTCAGCCGGTTCACATTTACATCGACGCTTTCCCAGACGCCAACCTCATAGGGGCAATTGACCGGATCGGCTCGGCGACAACCGCTAAGTTTGCGTTGTTGCCGACACCGAACCCCTCCGGTAACTTTACCAAAATCACGCAGCGCGTCCCGGTTCGCATTAACCTGGACCTCAGCAAAGCCGCCGAATTGCCGCTTGCCCCCGGCATGATGGTGGAGGTTGAAATCGATGTGCGCGAATAACGCCGGCTAAAGGCAAAGGGTAGGATGGCCAATACGGCTTCGAACCCTACAGCAGAGACGATGGACGTCCTCAGCGCCCGCTATGGCGCTGCGCGCTACCGCTGGCTGGTAGTCAGCGCGTGCCTCGCCGGCACGCTGGGCATGGTGCTTTCGTCGGTCAGCATGAATGTCGCCATTCCCAGCGTCATGGGAGCATTCGGCGTCGGCCAGGACCAGGCGCAATGGGTCGCCACCGGCTATCTGGCCACCATGGTCATCGGCATGCTGCTGAACGCCTGGCTGGTGGCGGCGCTGGGCCAGAGGCTGACGTTCTTGGTAATTATCGGCGTATTTCTGATCGGCTCGGCCGTTGGCGCATTCGCCACCAGCATCGACATGCTGATTATCAGCCGCATTCTGCAGGGCGTGCCGGCGGGGGTCATGCAACCCTTCTGCATGATGGTGAATTTCCAGGTATTCCCACCCGAACGGCGGGGAACAGCCATGGGAATTTTCGGAATGGGCGTCGTGCTGGCGCCGGTGTTTGGCCCGCTGTTGGGCGGTGTCGCCATCGATACTTTGGGCTGGCGCTATATCTTCGCTATGCCATTGCCGTTCATTGCCGTGGCCCTGATCATGGGCCCGATCTTCCTGCCGCAGAAAAGCGCCCGGACGCCGCTGCCGAAATTCGACTGGACCGGCCTGATCATCCTGACCGCGGCATTAGGCCTGGTGTTGAGCGCGCTGACCAGCGGACAACGGCTGGGGTGGCTTTCGGACGACGTGCTTGGGCGTGGCGCGCTGGGCATTATCGCGATAGTCGCCTTCGTTGTCTGGGAAGGCCGGGCCGTGCGACCGCTGCTGGACTTCAGCCTGTTCCGCAACCCGCGCTTTGCCTGCGCCATGGCCGTGTCGTTCATCTTTGGGATTTGCCTGTTCGGCTCGTCCTACGTCGTGCCGGTGTTCGCCCAAACCGTCCAAGGCTATTCGGCCTTGCGCGCCGGCTGGCTGTTGGCGCTAGGCGGCAGCGTCATGGTGTTCATGTTCCCGATCAGTGGGCGGGTTTCCGACAGCCTCCCGCCGCAATGGCTCATCCTCAGCGGCTTGGTGATCTTTGGTTCCGGGTTCGCCCTGATGCATTCGGTCGATGTGAATACAGGTTTTATGCTGATGGCCGGCATCTCCGCCTTTACCCGCATCGGCCTGTCCTGGGTATTGACGCCGCTCAACGCCACGGCTCTGCGCTATGTGCCGCCGGAAAAACTAGCTAGCGCATCCAGCAATTCGAACTTCTTCCGGCAATTGGGCGGCGGCATGGGCATCGCCGTGCTGGTCGCGATATTGGAGACGCGCACCAGCTTTCACGCCAACGGGCTGGCCGCAACGCAAACCCCCAGCAATTCGACCAGCACAGAAATGGTAGGGCTTGTCGCACAACTGCTGTCGGCCACCGGAATACCGGAGGCGTTGCGCCAGAGCGAAGCGGTCGCGTTCCTCAGCAATGTCGTTTACGCCAACGCGTATATGTTTGCGTTTCAGGATGTGTTCCTGACATTGGCCGGCATAACCTTTGCCGCAACAATTCCGGCATGGTTCGTCCGTCGCTCCAAGCCACGCCCGACTGCGAAACCGGCGCACCACCCGGTTGTTGCAGCGTCGCAGCCCGCGGCAGCGGTGCAGACGCCGGGAATAGTCCCATTGCCGCCGCCGCCACGCTCGCGCTTTGTCCATCCACGCCCGCTGCGCCGGTCGGCCCAGGCCAAACTGATCGCCCTGCATGGCCGCCAGCGCCGCCATCTTCGTTAAGCCTCAAGCAATTTTGTGGAACTCGCCATGCTGTCGTCACCCCGGTTCAACGACTTCACCGCCTACCTTGCCGCTATTGAGCGGTTCACGGACGAAGAACTGATTCCCGCCGAACCCCGGCTGGAAACCGAAGACTGTGTGCCGGAGGAGATTACCCAGCGCATGCGCGAGCTTGGCCTGTTCGGCATCTCGATACCGGAGGAATATGGCGGCCTTGCCTGCACGCAGGAGGAGCAGGTGCTGCTGACCATCGCTTTTACCCGCGCGTCGGCAGTCTTTCGTTCGCGCTTTTCCACGACCATCGGGCTGACGAGCCAGGCTATCCTGGATTTCGCGACTGAAGCGCAAAAACGCGAATGGCTGCCGCGTATGGCGTCGGGCGAAGTAACCGGCGCTTTCGCCCTGACCGAGCCAGAGGCGGGAACCGACGCCGGCGGGCTCAAGACCACAGCGGTGCGCGATGGCGGCCATTATGTGCTGAACGGCATGAAACGCTACATCACCAACGCGCCGGAAGCCGACCTGTTCCTGGTCATGGCCCGAACCGAGGCTGGCAGCACCGGATCGCGCGGCGTCTCCGCATTCCTGGTCAAGGCGGGCACGCCTGGTATCGAGCCGCTGCCAGCGCCGCCGCTACTGGGCCTTCGCGGCTCGCACTCCACCGAGATCCGCATCCAGAATTGCAGAGTTCCAGCAGAGAATCTGGTCGGCGGCGTCGAAGGCCGCGGCCTGAACGCAGCCCTGCGTGGCATCAACTCGGCCCGCACGCATGTTGCCGCAACCTGCGTCGGGCAGGCCATCCGCCTGATCGCCGAAGCCGTCGCCCATGCCCGAAAGCGCCAGCAGTTCGGCCAACCGATCGGCGAATTTCAATTGGTCCAGGGCATGCTGGCGGAGATGCAGGCCGACATGCTAGCCGCCAAGGCCCTGGTGCTGGATGTCGCCCGCGCCTTCGACCGCGCGGTGGAGAGTGGTACGCCCCTGCCCTTTCCAGACATTGCCGCCGCCAAGTATTTCGGCTCCGAGATGGTGTGCCGGGTCGCGGACCGGGCGGTGCAGATAATGGGCGGCGCAGGCTATATCGAAGACAACGCCATCACCCGCATGTACCGCGACGTCCGCCTGTTCCGCCTGTTCGAAGGCACCAGCCAGATCCAGCAGCAGCAAATTGCGAAGGCGATGTTGCGGACCGGATAAGGCGTTTGGCCCGCGCACACCGCCGCGCGCTATTGCCCGCCCAGCCGGATCTTCACGCCGGCATAAGCGCCGATCCCCGGATTGCTGAAGCCGAAAACGTCCTGATAATCCTGGTTCAGGGCGTTTTCGACCCGGCCGAACAGCTCCACCCGCTCGGAGAGGCTGTAAGATGCGGTCAGGTCAGCCTTCACATAGCCGCCCAGCGTCACCATACGCCGGTCGGCGAAAAAGTTGGAAAACTGGAAATCCTGCTGATCGCCGTTGTAGTTGACGGCCAGGTTCAAGCGAGCCCTGCCCTCCAAGAAGGCATAGGCCGCGTTTACACTGCCAGTATGGCGCGGCCGGCGCACCAACTGCGCCCCGTCCGTACCTTCGCTGAGCGTATAGGTGTATTGGCCGCTCAGCTTCAGGTTTTCCAACGGCTCTAGTGAGCCCGTTACCTCAATGCCCTGAATGCGCGTAGTCCCCGCCCGGTTGAACGCAAACAGGCCGGACCCGTCGATCAGGTCGGTAATGCGGCTGTTGAAGTAGGTCAGGTCGACCAGCCCCCGGTCATCCCAGAAACTCTGTTCGACGCCGACGTCGAAGCCCTCGCTTTTCTCCGGCTGCAACGCGGGGTTCGGGATGAAATTCGGGCCGAATCCGAACAGTTCGAACAACGTCGGATTTTTGACGCCGGTACCATAGCTGCCGTGCAGCCGGGTTCCGGATTCCTGCACCAGATAGGCCACCGTCCCGCGATAGGTTGTGGCGTCATCGAACAATTCGTTCAGGTCGTGCCGGATGCTGCCGGATAGGAAAAGTCGGTCGAACAGGCTGACGCGATACTCCCCGACCAACCCATGATTGGTGATTTCCAGGTCCGAGCCGCCGAAAGCGCTGGCCGTCTTTTGGCTGTCCGTCTCGCGCTCAGCCAGCAGCGTGAAGGTGTGCTTGGCGTTGGCAAAGTCCGGGGATTTCAGGAACAGGTTGGTCTGGTAATCCAGGCGGGTTTTTTCGCCCTTCGAGGTAAAATTGACCAGACCATCGGTCAGGGAATCGGCCTGGTCGGTATGGTAAGCCGCACCGGCGATATGCTCCCATCGACCGTCGAACAGAGTGTATTTTGCCCGGGCCCGCCCGGTGCGCTGCAACGTGTCGGTCACCTCATTGCCATCGACCGTACCGATGACGCCGGCGACAAACGGCTGAGGGTCGGTCTCGACGCGGCTTTGCACCAGTCGGCCGAACAGATCGATCTGTAAATTCTCCAGGGGCTGAAAGCCGAAGCTGACGTTCAAGGTTTTGTTTGAATCGCCATCCAGCTCGGTGTTGCCCTCGGACTTTGGCGCAACCGAGACGCCGCTGGTGCGGAGATAGGTGGCGCCGACCGAGAAATTGTAACGTTCGCCGCCACCCTGCACATGACCGGACAGCCGTCCTGTGGCGAACGAACCAGCCTCGGCCATGCCAACGGCGATCACTGGCCCCTTACCCTGCTTGGTGATGATGTTGATGACGCCGCCGATGGCCTCGCTGCCGTAGAGGGCGCTTTGCGGGCCGCGCAGGATTTCGATCCGTTCCACGTCGCTAGCCAGCATGTTGCCGAAGTCATACTCAGATGCGCCGCTGGGGTCGTTCAGTTCGATGCCGTTGATCAGGACCAGGGTATGGTTCGCTTCCGCTCCGCGCAGCCGCACCTGCGTCTGGCTGCCGAGCGGGCCCGACCGGCTGAGCGCCACGCCCGGCGCCTGGCGCAATGCATCGGCAAGGCTGGTGACCTGCTGCCGCTCGATCTGCTCCGCCGTAATAACTGTAACGGCGCTGCCGACCTCTCTGGCCGCGACAGGCGTAGCGCTGGCAGAGATAACCAGTGTCGGCAACAGCACCGGCGTTTCGGCAGCGGCAGAGGCGACGACGCCTGCGGCCAACACCGGCGCAAGGAAAAGCGGCAAGGACTTTCGAAAGATCATGGCAACACCCGAACGCGTTACAGTGGTGAACAACCAGCGCGGGACGGAGAAACCGCCACGCGCCAAGGCGCGAAGCCACGACGAACGATCGGATGAGGCCGGAACATTTGGCTTCCGCTCGCGCGACGCAACTTCCCGCGTCACCGCAAACGGGTGTCCGCTCCTCTGGCACACCCCGGCCAGGGGAATGGTGACGCTCGCTACGGCAGGTCTCCTGGCTCACGGGTCAGGGCGCTCGGCCGGCCTTCCCAGTTTCCCAGTGGCCATAGCTGGCGAGCGCTCGCCGATAACAGTTGCGGGGGCAGCCAAGGTTTTCGCGCGTCATTCCTCGCGGAATTGCGCCCGGCCCTTGTTCCCTTTTGCGTCCCTTGCGGGAACCGTTGCTGGGCCAGTCTCTAGCGCGGTTCCCCTTGAGCGGCAAGTGGCGCAGCAGGCGCAGGCATCACCGCATCGCAAACGCCGTGGCCCTGTGCTAGGTTCGGTCGAATAACCGTTCCGGCATGAATGGACCCACCCGCATGAACCACGACCTTTACGACGACGCCTATCTCAAAGGGGTGCTGGACGGCACCAAGACCATCGCCATGGTCGGCGCGTCGCCGAACTGGAACCGGCCCAGCTATTTCGTCATGAAGTACTTGCAGGTGAAGGGCTACAAGGTTTATCCGGTCAACCCGCGCGCCGCCGGCGAGGTCATCCTGGACGAGCCGGTCTATGCCAGCCTGGCCGACCTGCCGGTAACCGTGGACATGGTCGATATTTTCCGTGCGTCGGAGGCTGCCGGCGCCATCGCGGACGAGGCCGTCGCGCATGGCGCGAAATTCGTCTGGATGCAACTCACGGTTCGCAATGACGCCGCAGCAGCCCGGGCCGAAGCGGCCGGCCTCCAAGTCGTCATGAACCGCTGTCCGAAAATCGAATACGCCCGGCTTTGCGGTGAACTCTCCTGGGGTGGGTTTAACTCGCGCACGATTTCGTCGAAGCGGCGCAAACTGGCTTAGGACGGTCTGGAACGTTTTCGCAACGCTCCGCGGCATTCGGCGTTCCGAAGCGCAAAGGTGCGATCTTTGTTAGGTATTAAGCCTTTTAGCTTAATCCAAATAGCCTAGTTCTTTTGCAGGTATTCCGCCATCCGCTCCATCGCCACGGCCAATGTCTTCGGGTCCTGGGCAAAACAGAGCCGCAGCCACCCTTCGCCACCAGGACCGAAACTGCTGCCAGGTGCGACACCAACCTTGGTCTTCAGGAACATCTCTTTAGCAAAGGCGAGGCTATCCTCCATCCCGTCCACCTTGCAAAACGCATAGAATGCAGCGCGAGGCGGGTCGATGTGCACGCGATCCATGGCCTGAAGCGCCGGCACGACGGCTTCGCGCCCGGCGCGGCAACGCTCCACCATCTCCCGGACGAACCACTCCCCCTCCGTGACGGCGGCAATGCCGGCCTTCTGAATGAACGGGGGAACGCAGGCGGTATGGTATTCGATCATGCTGAACAGCGAGTCGGTGACCCAGAGCGGCGTCACCATCCACCCCATGCGCCAGCCCGTCATTGCCCACGCCTTGGAAAAACTGTTGATTCCGATCACTGGGTCGTCGGATCCGGCAATGTCCAGGAAGGACGGCGCCACGGGCCGGTCATAGACCAACCGGCTGTAGACCTCGTCTGCGATGATCCAAATACCGTTCTCGCGAGCGAAATCTAAGATTTCCTGCTGCTGTTCCCGCTCCATCATCCAGCCAGTCGGATTGCCGGGCGAATTGATAAAAATGGCCCGGGTTCTCTCGCCACACAAATCCAGCAACTTCTGCGTATCCAACTGCCAGACGCCGTTCTGCTGCTCCAGCGAGACCCGGGTGACCGACGCCCCCATGGCCAAAGCTGACTGCTCGCAATTCGGCCAAACAGGGTCGACCAGGACCATGTTGTCGCCCGCATCCAATATCGCCATCAATGCCAGCATGATCGCATTCATGCCGGACGAGGTGACCGACACCCGCTCCGCCGCGATTGGCTTCTGATACAGCCCCGACAGATACGCGCCTAACGCCTCACGCAAGTCCGGCAAACCCAACTTATGGGTGTAAAAGGTCTCTCCAGCCTGCATGGCGGCATAGGCGGCGTCGGCAATAAACGCCGGCGTCGCGACATCGCTTTCGCCATACCAAAGCGGAATAATGCCCTTTTGCCCGATGCCAAGCCTGGCGACCTCGCCAATCAGGTGCGGCGGCATCTCGACGATCGGACGACGCAATCGGGCTTTTCCAGGCGCGTTGTCGGGGCCTCTGCCGGTGGCGGGGATGGTAATGCCGGACATGGGTCTAGCCTTCTGCCTTGGAGGTCAACGGACTGGAAGGGTATCGCCTGCCCACCCCCAGCCGAATGCGCCATGGGGCCGCTAGAGCGACGCCCAATCAAATTGAACCGCTGCCGCAACGGTTTAAACGGGTTAAGGTGCCTTCCATTGCCGCGTACCGCCACGTTTGCCCGATCTCAAATCAGATCGAGCTTCGTCCGGCCGAACGCGCATTTCCGTCCACCCAAAGAAGTACTGAATTGCATGCGCCAAACCTACACCGGCTCACAGAGACCGGACCGCCCTGGCCCGGACAGGCGCCTCAGATCGCCGGCCTCGGCGCGCAACATCACTCCCATCCTGGAGATCATGCGGCAGACGATGCCAGCGGAGGGGCTTGCCCTGGAAATCGCCAGCGGCACCGGCGAACATTGCGCGCGGTTCGCGGCCGAATTTCCCGGCGTCACATGGCTGCCGACCGACGTGGAGCCGCAACGGCTCCACAGCATCCGCGCCTGGACAGCCGCAGCCAACACAACGAACGTTCATCCGCCGCAACTATTGCATGCCGGCCAGCCCGATTGGCCGTTCGATGCAGGGAGCATGGCCGCTGCCGTCACCGTCAACCTGTTACACCTAATCAGCCTGGAGACCACAACAGCACTGTTCGCGGGGGTGAGGCGTGTTTTGCGGCCGGATGGGCAGTGGTTTCTCTACGGTCCATTCAGCCGGGATGGCGCTTTCGTTTCCGAAGGAGACAAGGCGTTTCACCTGCAGCTGATCCGGCAGAACGCGACTATCGGCTATAAAGACACAACCACTGTCAAGACGCTGGCGCGGCAGCATGGCCTTTCCATCGCCGCCTGCCACGCCATGCCGGCCAACAACCTGATGTATGTGCTGCAGGCGCCCTGAGGCTGCGCCGCTGCCCCAAGGCGCCGTTACACCATCAATGCTCCATGAACACCGAGATTTCGGCATTGGCGAGAATGTGGCTGGTCGGCCCGCCAAAGATCGTCTGACGTAAGCGCGAGCGGGTGTAGCCACCTTTGATCAACATGTCGCTGCCCAGCTTGTAGGCCTCATCCAGCATCGCTTCGCCAGCTGCGCGGCTGCCCGCGGCGACATCATCGCGATCGGCCTGGATGCCGTGACGCGCCAAATAGGTCACGATCCCGCCCCCGTCGGGGCCGGTAACGACGCCTGTATCCACGGTTACGACCGTCACCTTTTCCGCTTTCAGCAGGAATGGCATGGCCAATCCGATGGTGCGCGCCGTTTCGCTTGAGCCGTTCCAGGCAATAACGATGTTCTTTCCCAGTGTTTCCGGCGCAGACGGCGGCGCGATCAATAGCGGGCGCCCCGTATCGAACAACGCTGTCTCCAGTGTCGTCATCGGCGGGCTATCGGCGTCGCGTCCAGGACGGCCGACCACGATAAGGTCGAACAGCCGGCCATAGCCGCCAAGGCCACCGCCAACGCCACCGATTTCCGAGACGCTGGAATTTCCACGGACGCCGTTGTCGCTGCAGGCGTCCAGAAACGCCTGCTGCAATCGCTCTGCCCGCGCTGCGTCTTCGCGTTCAAAGCTTTCGATCAACGCGGGCGTCGTAGCCCCGGTATCGTCGCTGGCCAGAATGACGCTGGGCTCCGCCCGGACGTAGGCGCCTTCGATCTGGCCGCCGAAAGTTTGTCCGACCCGGCTGGCGCAACGCACCATGGAGGGCATTCCGGACGTGTCACTCAATGGAACCAAGATCGCCTTCATCTGACCCTCGTATTGCAATGGCATTCGAAATTTGCATGGCAGATATGCGTTGAAAGCATGGCACTAAATCGCAACGCCAGCAACCGAAACCTGCCGCATGCTGAAATTGGCGCGAAGATTACGGCGTTCACACGACGCCAGCAAATCCTAATTTCGGCGTCCTTAGACGGGATTTCATGCGGAAACACGCTATTTGACGGACGGCGGCTAGGATGCTTGATTACCGCCGCGAAACAAGCGATGGTGGCCCTCACGTCCGTGATCCGAAAGGCATCCGCGTTTATGAACATTTGGCGCCACACGCCAGGACGCGAGCGCTTGTACCGACCATCGGTTCGCCCTGCGGCCCGGATGCCGGATTGTGCGCAATGCCCGGTGCGGGACCACAGCCTTTGCGCGGGCATGGATCCGCATGAATTGATCCGGATTGCGGAAAAGACCGACCAACTCGAAGCCCTGCCCGGTCAGGCGCTGTTTTATGAGGGCGATCCCGCACGCAGTTTCTTTACCATCCGTAAAGGCGTCGTTCGCCTCGTCAGAGCGTTTCCGGATGGGCGCCGCAGCATCGTCGGGTTTCTGCATGGTGGCGACTTTTTCGGCGGCGGTTTTGGCCGGTCGGCATACGCCGCCACGGCGGAGGCAGTGACGCCGCTGGAATACTGCCGGATCAGCGTCTCCGATTTGCAGTTGTTGACCAAAGAGCATCCAAGTCTGGCTCGGCAAATGTCTGCGATGGCAGCCGATCGCCTGTATGCCGCGGACGACCATATCGTGCTTCTGGCCCGCAAAACCGCACAGGAGAAGGTGGCGGCGTTTCTGTTGGCGTCCAGCGAATGGGCAGGGCAGGCGGATCAGTTCGACCTGCCGATGGCCCGTTCGGATATTGCCGACTACCTGGGGCTGACCATTGAAACGGTCAGCCGGACCCTGACAAAGCTGACGGAGATGGGGGTCATCGCCTTGCCGACCCCGCAACACGTATCGCTGCTCAACCGGCTTGACCTAAGGGCACTGGCCCGGCCTGAGGCGGAAAGCCTAGACGGCTAGGCCATCCGGCGATCGCCGCACGCACTTCGAACACACGATTCCGACAGCGCAGGCTCGACCGTAAGCGCAGCGGGCTCACCCGACATCGGCTCTCCGAAGCATAAGCCAGCTGCCGCCTCGGCGATTGGCGGCACTGACGTCGGCGACATCGAACAATTTCCCTGCAAACACACGCACCACGCATGAGCCGCAACGCGCGCGCGTTGCCTCTGCTTTGGTCAATATTGCTATTATAGTATGTCATAATGAATTAAATCGAAATTAATAGAATCATGTATCGCAAATTTACATATTTTGAGATACAATAAGATCGTTATCTTGACAAATCCATCAAAAATAGGGGGAAATACAGT
>JAPOJR010000339.1 GCA_029978325.1 Alphaproteobacteria bacterium
GAAATGAAACTTTTTTTTTATTTAAAATTTCTTCGTGAACACATATTCCAATAGCACTAGTAATAATCATTATAAATAGAAAAAAGAAGATGACTGTAAAATTTGTTGCGATTTTATTGCTCATTAAATAGTTAAGAATATTAAATGCAATCGTAATGAAAATTACTGCAGGAAAACCATCTTTTAATCTCTTGCTAAAATTAGAAAATAAGTACTGAAATGAACTAGCTAATGTTTTACCTATGGATATATCGTTTTTCATATTAGTGGCGGACAGGGAGGGATTCGAACCCTCGTTACGATGTTACTCGTAAGGCTAGTTAGCAACCAGCTGGTTTCAACCACTCACCCACCTGTCCTAATTTTTTTACATAGCAAGAAAATCAACTGGACCTATACGACTATCGTCACTGCGGTCACGTAACCAGATCTCAATGTTGTCTGGTTCATCGTCATCCCATTCAGCGTATACGTCATACATGTCTAGTTGATTGTGTTCTGCTAACTTACGTTCTACACGGGTCATCAATGCTCGGGCATTAAAC
>JAPOJR010000340.1 GCA_029978325.1 Alphaproteobacteria bacterium
AATAGGAGCAAAGGCATGAATCTCTGGCTTTAAATCTTCAATATACTTTCCAGCCCAAGGGTTAGTAATGACAGCAGCAACAGCAAATATATGCAGAGGATTATTAGCTTCTTTAAATCCCTCAATATGTACCTCTTCAGAGTATTCAACAAATTTTCTAATCTCTAAGGCCATGTCCTTTTAATTAAATACTAGTTTCATAAAAAATTATATAGCTATTTGAAATGGTGCCGCCGAGAAGAATTGAACTTCCGACCCCACCCTTACCAAGGGTGTGCTCTACCACTGAGCTACGGCGGCATAGTTAAAAAACAATATATTTATATAGCTTTTTAACAACTTACAATTTTTAAAAAAAATTTTATACGTTTTTTTTATCTAGTAATTTAAACTATTAATGAAAAGCTTATGGAGTAGTCGGGATATAAAAAGTGATAACTTTATAATGCATAAAAAATACTTTTCCACCAAGTAACATTATAAGATTATGTATTTTTGCACAAAGTACTTTAAAAATGTGAATTTAAGCTGCTGATAAATT
>JAPOJR010000341.1 GCA_029978325.1 Alphaproteobacteria bacterium
GCGGGCGCATCAGGCCAAAATGATATAAGTATTTGTTTTTAAATACTTTTTAATCAAACGTCGAGGTTACTAACCGCGAACGCGTTCTTCTGAATGAAGTCGCGCCGGGGCGCGACTTCATCGCCCATCAGTACCGTAAAGATCTCATCAGCGCTCACGGCGTCCTCTATCTGAACCTGAGATAGCCGACGCTGACCAGCATCCATAGTGGTCTCCCACAACTGCTCCGGGTTCATCTCGCCGAGTCCTTTGTAGCGCTGGATGTTTATACCCCGGCGCGCTTCGCTCATCAGCCACGATAAAGCGCCTGCGAAGCCATCCGCCTCGCTTTCGCGCTGACCCCGTTTAATAGTGGGCGCGGGTCCGACCTCGTGCTGCAATCGATGGCCAAGGTTGGTCAATGAGGTGTACTCCGTGGAATCGAAAAACTCGCGCGGGAAGCGACTTTGGCGATAGCGTCCGTGGCGCTCGCTGTCTACTACTAACGCTATCTCCGGCCCATCAACTTCCCAAGCGACCCGGAAGAAAGCGCCCCCACCCG
>JAPOJR010000342.1 GCA_029978325.1 Alphaproteobacteria bacterium
CGCCGATGTGGTGGCGGGCAAAGCGCCAACGGATCGCAGTATCCGGTTGGGTGGCATGGTGGTCGAGGGGAGCATTGAGCGCAGTGAAACGGATCTCGATACCACGTTTTGGGTGACCGATTACGAGGCCTCGGTGCCAGTGCGCTTCAGCGGCATCCTGCCCGACCTATTTGCAGAGGGCGAGGGCGTAGTGGCAGAAGGCACGTTGGATGAGTCGGGGATGTTGTTGGCCACGCAGGTGCTGGCCAAGCACGATGAGAACTACATGCCCCCCGAGGTCGCTGCCGCACTTGAAGGCAAAACAGCGCCGCAAGGCCAGCCCGTCCTACCGTGATACCCGAACTTGGCCACGTAGCGCTGATTATTGCCTTTGTGCTGGCAATTGGGTTGGCCGTGGTGCCGATGTGGGGCGCGATGCGTCGAGATGTGGCCGCCATGAATATGGCCCCTTCGTTAGCCGTAGGCGTCACGGTCTTCGTTGCAGTGGCGTTTGCCTTATTGGCAGTGAGCTTCTTGCAAGATGATTTCTCGGTGGCCGT
>JAPOJR010000343.1 GCA_029978325.1 Alphaproteobacteria bacterium
GCGCCATGCAAGCCTGCATGGATGGGTTTGAGGTTGTCTCGCCGTACATCAATGGGGTGAACGATGGCAGTCTTGACTGTATCGACACTCGACTTATGAACAGCACGGATCTAATCGTGACCTGCACGGGCAACGTTAACGTCTGCGATGAACAATTGCTGAGAACTGTCGCGAAGCATGCCATCGTCTGCAACATCGGGCACTTCGATACCGAAATTGACACTCAATTCATGCGCGATCATTGGCGTTGGGAAGAGGTTAAACCTCAAGTCCACAAAATCTATCGAAGCGATGATCAAGACGATTTCCTTATCCTTTTGTCTGAGGGGCGCCTCGTCAATTTGGGTAATGCAACCGGCCATCCCTCGCGCATCATGGATGGTTCGTTTGCCAACCAGGTGCTCGCTCAGATGTATCTCTATGAGCTTGCTTGGGCTGACCAGGATCCCGCCCAACGCTCTCCTATCACCGTCGAAGTGTTACCTAAATCACTCGATGAGGAGGTGGCACGTTATATGGTGGAAGGGTTTGGTGGAAT
>JAPOJR010000344.1 GCA_029978325.1 Alphaproteobacteria bacterium
GCCCAATCCCAATAGGTGATCATAGGCACCCTCTCGGTTCAGGATTTCCAAACTTTTCAAACCCGCGGCGGCGGCAATGGGGTTACCCGATAGCGTTCCAAGCTGCATCAACCATTTGTCCGCACCAACATCGGATTTGTCAAAATGCGCCATGATATCGCGACGCCCCACAATCGCGGCCAATGGGAAACCACCGCCAATCACCTTGCCCAGTGTCGTGACATCGGGGGTAACGCCATAATATTCCTGCGCCCCGCCATAGGCAAAGCGGAAGCCCGTCACAACTTCGTCAAAGATCAACACAATGCCATAGCGATCACATTCCTGACGCAACAGCTCAAGGAACCCTGGCGCAGGTGGAATAATGCGTTGCAGCGGTTCTACGATGATTGCCGCAACATCGTCGCCGAATTCCGATAACAATGATTGGATGTAAACGGGATCGTTAAAGGGCGCGACCAACACATTTTCGCCAACATCGGCGGGGATGCCCGCGCTGTCGGGCACAGCTTGGGGGAAATTCACACGTTTGCTGGGT
>JAPOJR010000345.1 GCA_029978325.1 Alphaproteobacteria bacterium
TTATTTATAGTACAAGGGCTATAAAGTCTTAGCTTAGCTGTTGCATCATTTTTAAATATGAAGTCATATTGATCTTTTAATAAACCTATAGGAATTTCGGTATCTAATGATAATTGTTTGAAGTTAACCAAAATTAATTCACTCTTCGGGGCCGACGGGATTCGAACCCGCGACCTCTGGCGTGACAGGCCAGCGTTCTAACCAGCTGAACTACGACCCCCGAATATGGGCGCTACAGGATTTGAACCTGTGACATCTTCCTTGTAAGGGAAGCGCTCTCCCGCTGAGCTAAGCGCCCTGAATAGATTTCTATACTATCCCGGAAGAGGTAAAAGTCAAGATAAATTCAGTGGCTTCTCATTGCTTGAAATGTCAACATCAACTGGCAAATCAGGAATTATGATATCTTGCAATATAGGTTCTGAAGAAATAATTGCATGTGAAATAACTTCATCCATATGTTTTACACTGGTTACCTTGATATCTTTTTTTACTTCTTTTGGTATATCAACGAGATCTTTAACATTCTCATCA
>JAPOJR010000346.1 GCA_029978325.1 Alphaproteobacteria bacterium
GCTTCTCTGCTGCCGGCAGATCCGTATCCAAAACGCATGGGTTCCCGGAATGTGGATACCCATGCGTTAAAATTCGCCCCATTAAAGATGGCTCAAGTCCAAAAACCAAACGGAGACATTTCTGTTGCAATCGCTAAATAGTTTCAATGCCAAAGCGTCGCTTTCGGTAAATGAGAAAGATGTAGAAATCTATGCGCTCGAAGCCTTAGCAGGGCGATTTGACCTGAGTCGTCTCCCGATCACGCTGAAAATACTTCTTGAGAATCTCCTTCGCACCGAGGATGGCGTCAGTGTACGTGCGGGCGATATTGAAACACTCGCAGGGTGGAAGCCGGGCGCAACCAGCGCTACAGAAATCGCGTTTACCCCGGCACGCGTGCTGATGCAGGACTTCACCGGCGTGCCTGCTGTCGTTGATCTGGCCGTGATGCGTGAAGCTGTGGCCGCTCTGGGCGGAGACGCACAGAGAGTCAACCCGCTCTCGCCGGCTGATTTGGTGATCGACCACTCCGTGATGGTGGATCATTTTGGCA
>JAPOJR010000347.1:0-241 GCA_029978325.1 Alphaproteobacteria bacterium
TGAAACGAGCGTCGACTTCGTGGATACCCATTTTCAACGCATTGAGCGTCTCCCGCCCTACGTCTTCAATATCATTGGTGAATTGAAGCAGGCCGCCCGTGCCCGCGGAGAAGACATTATCGATTTCGGCATGGGCAACCCTGACCAGCCCACACCGCCTCACATCGTCGAGAAGTTGCGGGAAACGGTTGGGCGCGGCGACACACACCGCTACTCCCAGTCAAAAGGTATTCCCAGACTC
>JAPOJR010000347.1:251-533 GCA_029978325.1 Alphaproteobacteria bacterium
GTGATTGGTATCAGAATCGCTACTCGGTATCCCTCGATCCCGAGACAGAGGCTATCGTCACGCTGGGTTCCAAAGAGGGCCTGGCGCATCTGGCTCTGGCCACTACGGGTGTCGGTGACGCGATCCTGGTGCCGAACCCCAGCTACCCGATTCACCCCTATGGGTTTGTGATCTCTGGTGCCGATCTGCGACACGTACCGATGCAGAGCGAAGCTGGTTTCCTTGAGGAGCTCGAGTCCGCCATTCGAAATACTTACCCCAAGCCTAAAATGCTGGTGCTCA
>JAPOJR010000348.1 GCA_029978325.1 Alphaproteobacteria bacterium
AAACGCTTTAGAAAATAAAGTCGTTTGAAAAACCGTTGAACCGCCGCATCGTCTCCCATCTATGAGTCATTTCCCGAATACCAACACACCGAATACCAACCCAAAAAGAGCCAAGGCCTCAACTATTGACAGTAAAAGCTGTGAGTGCTAGTTTTTCAACTTCTCGGCGTCTTACACCGCTTCGTTAGTGGTTCTTCGCCGTCGGATTTAGGGCCCGTAGCTCAGCTGGGAGAGCGCTTGAATGGCATTCAAGAGGTCGTCGGTTCGATCCCGATCGGGTCCACTCATTTGAGTCGCTGAAACACGGGGTTTCGTGTTACCTTGGCAAAAGCCAATCGCAGCATTGATAGGTGTGAAAGTTGCACCCATCTGCACCATATGTTGCACTTGGGTAAAAATGCCATGTCTTTTAAGCGTCCCGTCTACAAACTTCGTCGCTGCCTTAGGTGTAATTACGCGATCACCAAGATAAACGGAAAGCAGCATCACCCAGGCAAATCCAATTCCCCCGAATCCAAAGCCAAGTTCAACCG
>JAPOJR010000034.1 GCA_029978325.1 Alphaproteobacteria bacterium
AACCAGGCTGGCTGACATTCCGGATGCGACCGCCGTGTTTATCGCGATCGACAGTCACATCGCCGGCACTATTTGGATGACGGACCGGCTTCGGCAAACAGCACATGGCGCAGTCCGTAGTATCCGAGCGCGAGGGTTGGAGACCTGCTTGGTGGGTGACGAAGACCCGGCCGTTCTTAAGCAGCAAGCGTCTTTGATCGGGGTCGATAGTTTTCTTCCAGCGAAGGGCAGCGATGAGCTGATTGCGCAAATTGAAGGGTTGCGCGCAAAGGATGGCGGCGTCGCGGTGGTCGGGCATTCGGTTGACGATGCTGCGGGATTGGCAGCCGCTGACCTGGGGATTGGATTTGGCGAACTGACAAGCCCTGCTTCCGCCCGTCCCGGGTTTTTGCTGCGGCACAGGGATCCATTGTTGGTTTCGTCGTGCTTTCTTGCGGCGAGGGCAGTTCGCCGGCGTATATGGCAATCCATGGCGTTGGCCTCGTTGCCGGCTCTGGCTGCAATCGGAATGGCGATTGCCGGCACGATTTCGCTCAAAACCGCGCTGGCGTTTACGGCGGCGGGCTTGTTGTTGGTCGCTGGCAACAGCGCACGGATGCTGTTCTGGCGGCCAAGGTTTCGACTGGCCAAACGATAGCGGCGCTGTCTTTGTGCTGGCGCGGTTTTGGGTATGACCCATAATGCCGGATGGGAGGGATCGGCGTCTGGCCGGGCTGCGCTGGCAAGGCCGCCGCGCAATTGCAGCTGCGCCGAGTGCTTTAAGTTCTGATCGGGATCTGTCATGGACACGTTCGACTACATCATCATTGGTGCTGGCGCCGCGGGCTGTGTCCTGGCCAACCGCCTGTCGGAGGACGGCAAGTCCCGCGTGTGCGTGCTGGAAGCCGGGCGTGACGACAAGCATCCGCTGATTCATATTCCCGCGGGCTTCGTCAAAACCCTCTATGGCGACCGCTTTCTTTGGACCTTTCAGACAGAGCCCGCGCCGGGCCTTGGCGGACGCTCCATCGCCATGCCCCAGGGCAAGGTGGTGGGCGGCTCCAGTTCCGTGAACGGCATGGTCTATAACCGTGGTCAGCGGGCGGATTTTGATGTTTGGGCGCAGATGGGCAACCGCGGTTGGGGTTTCGATGACCTCTTGCCTTATTTCAATCGATCCGAGACGCGGATTGGGCCGGGCGATACCAGCCGCCGCGGCCAGTCGGGCGAATTGCCGGTCACGGACATCGATTGGATCAACCCCCTGGCCGAGGCTTTTCTGAACGCCGCAGCCGGCGCGGGCATCCCGCGCGCGCCGGACTACAATTCCGGGTCCCAGTTCGGCTCGGGTTACTTCCAGCGCTATATTCACAAGGGCAGGCGGGTGAGTTCTGCCAAGGCTTTCCTGCGGCCGGCGCTGAAACGGCCGAATGTTTCGCTCCGCACCCATGCCCAGGTCGTCGCGTTGGAGATGGAGGGCGCGCGCGTCACCGGCGTTCGCTATCGCGATGGGTCCGGCGCGACCCAGACCGTGAATGCAGCGAGGGAGGTTATTCTATCCGCAGGCGCTGCGAATTCTCCGAAACTGCTGCAAATATCAGGGATCGGCTCGCCGCGGCACTTGCAGGATATCGGCGTTCCAGTCCGCCACGCCCTGGAAGGCGTCGGCGAAAACCTGCGCGACCACTATTCCGTACGTATGACCGCGCGCGCCAAGAACGTGCGCACGATCAACGAGTTCGCCCGCTGGCCGCGCCTGCCGGTGGAGGTGGCAAAATGGGCCCTGGGGCGGCCCAGCGTGCTGGCGCTCTGCCCGACCATTGCCTTTGTGCACGGCAAGAGCCATCCCTCTTTGGAGGATGCCGACCTGCGCATCCTGTTCACGCCTGGCAGTTACCAGGATGGCAAGGTCTATGTGCTGGACGAGTTTCCCGGCCTGACCTGCGGCGCAGCCCAGCCGCGGCCGGAAAGCGTCGGCTATGTCCGCGCCCGCTCCGCCGATCCGGCCGAGCCGCCGGCGATTCAGCCGAACTATCTTGCTGCGGAGACCGACCAGCGCATCACGCTCGCCGGCCTGCGCCTGGCGCGCGAGATCCTGAACCGGCCGGAACTGGCCCATTATTTCGACCATGAGACCCTGCCGGGTCCCAAGGTTCAGAGCGATGACGAATTACTGGATTTCGCCCGGCGCAAGGGCAATACCGGCTATCACCTTGTCGGCACCGCCAAAATGGGCCCAGCCACCGACGCGCGCGCAGTCGTCGATGATCAACTGCGGGTACACGGCCTGCAGGGCCTGCGCGTCGTCGACGCCTCTGTCATGCCGTTGCTGCCGTCCGCCAATACCTTCGCCGCCACCATCGCCATCGCTGAAAAGGGCGCAGACCTGATCTGCGGGCGTAGCACGGTTGCCGCCGTTTAAGCGTTGTGGCCCAGCCAGCTTGGCCGGTTACTGCGTTCGAACGAGTCGATTTTGCTGGTCTGCTCCAGCGTGAAGTCGATGTCGTCCAGGCCGCGCACCAGGCAATATTTGCGGAAATCGTCCAACTCAAAGGAATGGGCCACACCGTCGGGGCCCGTCACGGTTTGGGCCTCCACATCGATGGCGATCTCGGCGCCGGGCGCGTCGTGCAGGTCCTGGCGCAGCTTGTTGCAGACCTCTGTGGCAAGCCGGATCGGCAGGAAGCCGTTCTTGAAGCTATTGTTGAAGAAGATGTCGCCGAACGAGGGGGCGATGACGGCGCGGAAGCCCCAGTCCTGCAAGGCATAGACCGCGCTCTCACGCGACGAGCCGCAGCCGAAATTGCGGTCGGCCACCAGGATCTGGCCCTTGGTCTTGTAGGGCTCGTTCGAGAGGATGAAGTCCGGGTTCTCGGTTCCGTCCGGGCGCAGGCGCAGGTCGTGGAACAGGTAGGTGGGGTATTTCTCGTCGCGCGGGTATTTCAGGAAACGCGCGGGAATAACCTGGTCGGTGTCGACATTGGCCTTGTCCATCGGCACGCCGACGGCAGTGAGCTGGATGAAGGGTGTTTGCGGCATATCGGTACGCTCCAGTTCAAGCGAAGTCGCGCGGGTCGGCGAAGCGGCCGGTGACCGCTGCTGCGGCGGCGGACGCCGGCGAAACCAGATGCGTGCGCACGCCCTGGCCCTGACGGCCGCGGAAGTTGCGGTTTGAGGTCGAGGCGACGCGCTCCCCCCGCTCCGCCAGGTCGCCATTCATGCCGGCGCACATGGAGCAGCCGCTCTCGCGCCACTCGAAGCCAGCCTCGCGGAAGATACGGTCGAGCCCCTCGTCCTCCGCCTGTTTCTTGATGAGGAAGGAGCCGGGGGAGATCAGCGCCTGTTTCACCTGGACGCTCCGCCCCTTCACGACCGCGGCAGCGGCGCGCAGGTCCTCGATACGGCTGTTGGTGCAGGAGCCTATGAACACCTTGTCGACGGCAACATCCTGGAAGCGTTGGCCAGGCGCAAGGCCGATATAGCCGAGTGCGTCCCGCCATTCCTCCGCCTTTTCGGCGCTGGGGGCGTTGGCCGGGTCTGGCACGGAAGCGGCCAGCGCGGCGGCCTGCTCCGGGCTGGTGCCCCAGGTCAGCATCGGTTGGATTGCCGCGCCGTCGAGCCGGACTTCGGTATCGAATGCGGCGCCAGGATCGGACGGCAGCTTTTGCCATTCGGCCATGGCCCTGTCCCAGTCCTCGCCCTGGGGCGCGTAGCGGCGGCCCTTGATGTAGGCGTAAGTCTTGTCGTCCGGTGCCACCATGCCGGCGCGGCCGCCGGCCTCGATGGTCATGTTGCAGACCGTCATGCGCTCTTCCATCGAAAGGTCGCGAATCAGCGAACCGGCGAACTCCACCGCATGGCCGGTGGCGCCGGCGGCGGAGATTTCGGCGATGATCGCCAGGATCACATCCTTGCCGGTGACGCCGGCCGGGCGAGCGCCGTCCACTGCGATGCGCATGCTCTTCGGCTTGATCTGCCAGAGCGTCTGCGTCGCCAGCACGTGCGTCACCTCGCTGGCGCCGATGCCGAAGGCGTACGCGCCAAGGGCACCATGCGTTGCCGTATGGCTATCGCCGCAAACCAGCAACAGGCCCGGCAGTGTCAGGCCCTGTTCCGGTCCCACCACATGGACAATGCCCTGCGATTCGCTGTCGATGCCGAAATGGGTGACGCCATGCTTGGCCGTGTTGGCCGCCAAGCGTACGACGAGACTGCGCGCCACGTCGTCGTCGGCATCGGCCAGGTCGCGGCTGGTGGTGGGAATGTAGTGGTCGGCCACGGCAAAGGTCTGGCCGGGCCGGCGCACCGGCATGTTGCGCTCGTCCAGGTACTCGAAGCCGTGGAATGATCCCTCGTGCAGCAGGTGGCGGTCGACATAGAGCAGGGTCTGGCCGTCGGGCCGGGATTCGACCACATGGGCGTCCCAGATCTTTTCGAACATGGTTTGGGGCATGGCGGGCGTATCTCCCTGAGGCCAAATTGCCGGTTTGGTGTGCATTTTTGCGAGTTTAACCGTAGGAGGCACCCGCTGCCAGGGGCGTGTGGCGGTTAACGGCGACGCCTGCGCCGTAGGGCGGCGGGTCCAAAGGCCGTCGCCATCATCCTCCCTTTGAAAGGGGAAGGGATGACGGATTTAAAGGCCCGTAGGCGCGGTCATGGCCTCCCAGGCGCGGATCACGACATAGCCGGGGCTGGGCTGCACCGATTGAAGCGTCCCCAAAAACACCCGCCGGTTCAGGGGTTCCCATGGTCCGGGCGGCGCTGTAGGCTCAATACGCGAGAAGGAATGGCGTACGGACTTGCCGTCGGCGTCGCTGAGCACACGGTTGGTGACCGATATGATCGTGCCGTCAGCCACCTGCATTTCGTATTCTGCGGTCAGTTCGCGGATGCCGTCGGCACGCAATAATTGCCGGTCGGCGCCCCAGGGCGCGACCGTGCCATGAAACTCCGGCATGTGCGGGCCGCCCCGGAACCAGCCGCCGCTGATCGGCACAATGAAGCGATGCCCCTTTGGCCCGGCTCCCAGGTCCTGGCGGCCTGTAACGGTGACGACAGCCTCCCAGGCGAGGCGAAGGGCGGGTTCTGCCGGCGCAAATTTGACGAGGATTTGTTCGAATTCGGATTTGTCCATGATGTCGGTTCCTCGATTTAGCCGCGTCTCGCGGCGGCCTGTTCCACCTGCTGCTGCACCCTGGCCATCAGCTTTGCGTCGCTCCAGGCATCGTGACGGCCCTGGGCATAAGCAAGGGCGTTTTCGTAGTAGATCAGGGCGTTGCGGTGGCACTGGCGGAAGTTGTCGCGCGTGGCGACCACCTTGCCCGGCAGGCCCATGACCACGGAATTGTCCGGGATCACGGTGCCTTCCTTCAGGAAGGCACCGCCTGCGATGACGCAATTCTCGCCGACCTTCACCCCGTCCATCAGCACCGCGCCGATGCCGACCAGCGTGTTCGCGCCGATCACCGCGCCGTGGATGACGACGCGGTGGGTGATGGAGCAATAGTCGCCGATCACCGTCGGCCCGCCGGAGCCGACATGCAGCATGGCGTGGTCCTGCACGTTGCAGAACCGCCCGATGCGGACGCCATGCATCTCTGCCCGCACCACGGCATAGGGCCAGAAGCTGGTGCCTTCGCCGGCCTCTACGTCGCCGAACAGGCGCACAGTCGGGTCGACAAAGGCGGGCCGGTCGAGCTTCACCGACGGCCCGAAGGGAGGCGCACCGTGGCTCACGACGTGTAGGGGCCGGGAGGGGCGGTGACGATGGATTTCAGCGTCGGCGCCGGCTGGCTCAGCTTCGACAAATCCGGCAATGGCCGCGCCGTCTCCGGATTGCCGGCCATTGCGGCCTCCAGCGCCTGGGCGGCGGCCAGCAACTCGTCATCCCGGCCATAGCGCCCCACCACCTGGAAACCGAACGGCATGCCGTTCTGGTCGGTGCCACAGGGCAGGACGATGGCGGGATGGGCGCTCATGGTGACGCCGTAGGCAGTGCCCATCCAGGTGTAATATTTGTCGAATTTTACGCCGTTCATCTCCATCGGCGCCAGCGTTGCCCAGGGGAAGGGCGACATCGGCGTGATCAGGGTGATGAACAGGTCATAGGTCTCCAGGAAGCGGGCATAGCGGCGGTAGTGGGCTGTGTGTTCCGCATGCGCCCAGGCGACATCCGCCAGCGAATAGGTGGTGGCCAGCTCATAGTTCGCCCGCGTGTTCGGGCCCAGCAACGCCGGGTCCTGATCATACATCGCCTTGTAGCGCTGGGCATAAGACAGCGCCCGGATGATGTCGAAGGCGCGATCGACGCCGCCCGGCTCCGGACTGGCTTCGTCGCAGGAGCGGAAGAAGCCCTGAATGGCCTTGATCTTGCGCTCGAACACCGGGCGGTAGGCAGCCTCCACCGGCGCGAAGCCCTGGTCGGCGCTGAAGGCGATGCGCAGCGAGCCCAGATCGACACGGTCGGGATAGAGCACGTCCTCCGGGAACAGGCAGCGGGACAGCGGGTCAGCGCCGGTCTCGCCGACCTGGGCAGCTAAAAGTAAAGCGGTGTCGGCGACGGTCCGGCCCATCGCACCCTGCACCGAGAGCGGGCTCCAGCCGAAGGCCGGTTTGTCGTTCGGCACGGTGCCGGGGGTGTTGCGGAAGCCGATGACGCCGCACCAGGCCGCCGGGTTGCGCAGCGAGCCGCCGGTGTCGGAGCCGGTGGCGATCGGCATCATATCGCACGCCAGCGCCGCCGCCGACCCGCCGGACGAGCCGCCCGCGGTCTTCGTTGTGTCAAACGGGTTGCCGGTCGCGCCCCAGACCGGGTTGCGGGTGTTGGAGCCGGAGCCGAATTCCGGCGTGTTGGTCTTGGCAAACAGGTTGGCGCCGGCCCCCCGCACCTGGGCGACCATGAACTCGTCCGCTGCGGGGATGTTGTCCTTGTGTACGGGCGAGCCGTGGGTGGTGAGCAGCCCGGCCGTATAGCTCAGGTCCTTGACGCCGCAGGGCAGGCCGTGCAGCAGCCCCAATTCCTCGCCAGCCATGACCGCGGCCTCGTCCCGTTTTGCCTGGGCGCGCGCGCCGTCGAAGTCGGTGGCGCAGATGCAATTAACAGCGGGATTGATGGCCTCGATCTGCGCGATGAAGGCATCCAGCACCTCAACCGGAGAGACTTGTTTTGCGCCGATCATGCGGCGCAGTTCGACGGCGGAGAGGCGGACGAGATCGGAGGCAGGCATGGCGTTTCCTTGGTGGCGGGCGAACGACTGGAACAGCGTAGACAGGCAATCCACCCCGGAACCCGGAAAACGTCAACGCCATATTGCGGCCAGTGGGACAGATTCATGGCTTCCCACCGGCAGGCCGGTGCGGCTAGAGTAGCGTCATGACAAAAGACGATACTCCCCGCCAGCCGCTTCCGCCCGATCGCGCACACCCGACCGAGCGGACCGTTGCGGATTTGGGCGGCCTCGCTGACGCCGGTCCGGTGGTCCGCGAAGAATACGACGCCAGCATTAAGGACAAGCGCATCGATGCGATGAGCATGCTGCTGCGCCAGGTCGATAATCGCCTGACTTCCGATACCTCGCGCCGGGCGCAGGAGGAGTTGGACGAAAGTATTTATGACACAATTCATTATTACGACCGGTGGCTGCTGGCGATGCGGACCAACCTGATTAACCTCGGGTACCTGAGCGAGGATGAAATCGCCGCCAAGATCGCCGAAATCAAGGCCCGTGCGTCCGGCTGAGCCCGCGGTTGGTTCTGGCGGGCCAGAGTGCGGTATGCCGCTGTGCCGGCAGAAGAACTGCCCGCCGGGACTATTGGGGCCGTTCTTGCCGCATAGATGACGGGATATTGATGCGCTGAGGGGGCAATTGGTCGAAAGCGCGGGATTACCTGGGATGCAATATCGTGTATGCCTCCTATATCTTGCGCATTGGTATGCAGAATCGATGTACGGAGCGGAACCGGTATGGCGCGACAAGCCATTTTGATGATCGACGACGATAATGCCCTGCGGGAGTCTCTGGCCGAACAGTTGCGGCTGCACGAGGATTTCGATGTCGTTCAGGCGGAGACCGCGACCCTGGGCCTGCAACGGGCGTCGGAACAGCATTTCGACGCGATCATTCTGGACGTCGGGCTGCCGGACATGGACGGGCGCGATGCCTGCCGGGTGCTGCGGCGCAACGGCATTACCTGCCCGGTGCTGATGCTGACCGCGTCGAGCGGCGATGCGGATACGATCCTGGGCCTCGATTCCGGCGCAAACGACTATGTGACCAAGCCGTTCCGCCTGGGCGTGCTGCTGGCCCGGCTGCGGGCGCACCTGCGCCAGCATGCGCAGAGCGAGGACGCGGTGTTTTCCATCGGCCCCTATTCCTTCCGCCCGGCGGCCAAGATGCTGGTCGAGAAGGATACCGAAAAGAAAGTGCGGCTGACCGAAAAGGAAACCGCCATCCTGAAATATCTCTACCGGGCGGGCCAGCGGGTCATCGACCGCGAGACGCTGTTGCATGAGGTCTGGGGCTACAATCCGGGCGTGACGACGCACACGCTGGAGACCCACGTCTACCGGCTGCGCCAGAAGATCGAGCGGGATCCATCCGAAGCAAAATTGTTGGTGACGGAAACCGGTGGATATAAGCTACAGCCTTAACGGTTCGGTGCCTTGATTGTGCTATCACTTTCAACCCAACGCTCTGGATGGGACATTCGAAGAGGATCCGGAATTGACCAAAGAAGGCGCAGGCGCCGGTGACTGAATCCGAGGGAAAAGCGGTGGCCGACACGGCCTTTCACGTCCGGTTCTGGGGCGTGCGCGGCAGCGTGCCGACGCCCGGCGCGAACACGGTGCGCTATGGCGGCAACACCTCTTGCGTTGAGGTGCTGTGCGGCGGCCGGCGGATCATCATCGATGGCGGCACCGGCCTGCGGGTGCTGGGTCAGGCGATGATGAAAGAAGGCGCGGTGGAGGCGGACATTCTGCTGTCCCACACCCATCTGGACCATATCGAAGGCTTCCCGTTCTTTGTGCCGGCCTTCGGCGCTGGCAACCAGTTCCGTATCTGGGCCGGGCATTTGCTGCCAGAGACCACGCTGGAAAAGACGCTGGGGCGGCTGATGTCCGCGCCGCTGTTTCCGGTGCCGCTGGAGGCGTTCGGCCAGCAGGTTCGCTATTACGATTTCCGCGCCGGGGACCGCCTGATCCTGAGCGACGCCATCCGGGTCAAGACAGCGATGCTGGATCATCCGAACGACGCGGTCGGCTATCGCATCGAATTCGGCGGCCGGTCGATCTGCTATATTTCCGACACCTGCCACCGGGCGGGGCAGACCAACCACAATATCGTCAACCTGATCCGCGGCACTGAACTGGTGATTTACGATTCCATGTTCAACGAGGTGGAATTCGCCGACCGGCCGCATTGGGGCCATTCGACGTGGGAGGAAGCGATCCGCCTGGCGCAACTGGCGGGGGTCAAGCGGCTGGCGCTGTTCCACCACGATCCCATCCGCAGCGATGACGACCTGGACGTGCTGGCGGCGACGGCGGCGGAACTGCGGCCCGGAACGCTGGTGGCGAAAGAGGGACAGACGCTGGATATCTGCGCCATCGCCGCCTAAGGCCGCTCTCGCGCCGTCGGCTCTACACCCCCTTGCCACCATCCGGAATCCCGGCGACACTTCCCGCCATGGTGGCAATCGACGACATAAAAGGCCGTGACAGCTTCGAGGCGTGGCTGCGGGAGACCGATCAGCCGCGCGAAGTCTGCGTCGCGCTGGCGGCGCGCGCCGCGCTGCGCGTGCTGCCGCGGTTTTGGAATTCGGCGGCGGCAAGCGGAAGGGTATCGTCCCTTCCCGTGCTGCGCGCCAATTTGGTGGCTAGCGTTGCTGGCCTCGCGCCTACCGAGGTAATGACAGACCGGGGGCAAACTAGCGTGCTACGAACCGCCGCCCAAGCAGCTTACTCCGCCGCCCCCGGCTACGCCGCCGCCACCGCCTCCACCTACGCCGCTGGCGCCGCTGGCGCCAACATCCGCTCCGCCGCCGCCGCCGCCGTCAGTTTCGCTGCCGCTGCCAACGCCGCCGCCGCCGACGACGCCGCCTACGTCAACGTCCCCGACGACGCACGAGGCTCCGAAGCTGCCGACGCCTACGCCGCCGCCGCCGCCGATGCCGCCGCCGATGCCGCCTGGGCGGCGTTACGCTCCGATTGTGAGAGGATCGCCGCCGGCGGGGATTTGCGGTCTGCCCCCCTGTTTCCCGGCCCCGCGCCGGCATGGTTCGAGCGCAACGCCGGCGAGTTGCCAGCCACCTCCGACTGGTCGTTCTGGCGCGACTGGTTCGAACGCGCCACCGAAGGCCGCCCGCAAAACTGGCCCCTCCTCCTCGAAATCGCCATTCAGGAGGACGCCTTCTGGCAAGGCGCCGACGCCGACATCAACGCCCGCATCGCGACGATCGTGGAAAGGCACGCGTCTCCTGAGCCGACTGACCGCCTGCCCATCAATCCCGAGTCCATCAAGGAAGCGGTCCGGCGAACCGAATGTGGCGAAGAGGTTTTTGTCAACAATGAAGACGTCCTCGATACCCGGCCTGTCACCGATCTGACTGAGGCAGAATTTGCAGAAATGGTTCGGCGTCTGAGGGACGTGGTTGCCTTATTGCAGAATCTTTCAACCCGAACCGATGCCTACAATGTGTTGAGCTTCAGGCTCGAAAATATACGCCTTGTGCTTAACCGGCGGTCGATATCGCCAGGGGAAGTGCATGACGTATGCCGCCGCACTATGCGGTTCGTCAGCCGTTCCATCGACCGCGATGACCTGCCGCGCAATGATCCGAACCTTGAGGACTTCCACGCGGTTCTGGACGATACTGAAATTGAACTCTCACAACGCGATGGTGCAGTGCGGCAACGGTTGCGATTGCTGACGGATGCACGGTTTGAGCGACTTACCGATGAGCAGGCAGCAGACCTTAAGGTGCAAACCCAGGTGCTGGCAGAAGTCTCGACCCCGGAACTTGCCGAAGCTCAGCGGCAGGACATTGAAACCGCAAGCGATGATCGCGTAGACCGGCAGGACCAAAAAGAAGCCCGATATCGCTGGACCAGCCGCTTTGTTCGGATGTACGAACAGGCCCAAAAGCATGCGGCTAGATTGGGTTTAACGCCTGAGCGGGTCAACGCCATTACAGCGACAGCAGAACGGGTGATCCGCTGGCTCCTTTCTGGCGGTGATGCGACTTAGGACAGCCAGTTCACCTGACGCCATCTCTGCCCCACTTCCCCACCATGAAAAAACCCGGACAGCGCGGGTGCGCCATCCGGGTTCGATTGCCGTTGCGGCCCGCTGGGGTACGGGCCGACGGGAACGCCTACAGATAGTCCTCCGCCAGCGCCTGGGCGATTTGGACGGCATTGTAGGCCGCGCCCTTGCGCAGGTTGTCGGAGACCACCCACATGGTCAGGCCATAGGGCACGGTCGTATCCTCGCGCAGGCGGGAGACGAACACCGCCGGGTCGCCGACGCAATCCACCGGCGTCGCATAGCCGCCGTCCTCGCGCCGGTCCAACAGCACCACGCCGGGGGCTTCCGACAGCGCCTCATACGCCTGGTCGATGTCGATCGGCTCTTCGAACTCGATATTCACCGCCTCCGAATGGCCGACCAGCACCGGCACGCGCACGCAGGTGGCGACCACCTCGATCTCGGGATCGAGGATTTTCTTGGTCTCGTGCACCATCTTCCACTCTTCTTTGGTGGAGCCGTCCTGCATGAAGACATCGATGTGCGGAATGACGTTGAAGGCGATCTGCTTCGGGAACTTTTTCGGTTCCACGTCTTCCATCTGGTAGATGCCCTTGGTCTGGTAGTAGAGCTCGTCCATACCCGCCTTGCCCGCACCGCCTGCGGCCTGGTAGGTGGCGACGACAACACGCTTGATCCGGGCGATATCATGCAGCGGCTTCAGCGCCACGACCATCTGAATGGTGGAGCAGTTCGGGTTGGCGATGATGTTGCGGTTGGCGAAACCGGCCAACGCCTCGCGGTTCACCTCCGGCACCACCAGCGGGATATCCGGCTCCATGCGGAAATGGCTGGTGTTGTCGATGACGATGCAGCCGGCCTCCGCCGCGCGCGGCGCATGGATGGCCGACACCTTGCCGCCAGGCGAGAACAGGCCCAGGTCCCAGCCTTCGAAATTGAATTTCGCCAGGTCCTGCACTTTCAGGGTTTTATCGCCGAACGAGACCTCTTTGCCGACCGAACGCTCGGATGCGAGCGCGACGATGTCGTCAACGGGAAAGCCGGTCTCTTCGAGGGCTTCGAAGATTTGATGGCCGACAGCGCCCGTGGCGCCGGCGACAGCAACTCTATAGCCCATAGTAACGTGTACCTTTCGGCGATTGGAATGAAGACGCCTCAGGTACGCGGTCTGGACCGCCGATGCAAGATGCGGTTTGTCAATCGCCCGCGAATTTCTCGCGCAGTGCTTGGGCCTTGCAAGCAGGCAAGGTCTTCACGCTCCGAAAACACTGCGATAGTTGCGGGCTTAGCTGTCCGGCCCTACCGGAGCGGGGTCGATGCTTTTCTGCTCGTCCGAACAGGCGGTCACTTGCAGCCCGTCCGGCAGCTTGGTTTTGTCGTCGCCGCACGCGCCATCCAATTGCGACTGGTGCAATCCCCGCGCATTGCTCAGGTCAGCGCCGCTGAAGTTGGTGGCGCGCATAGAGGCGCCAGAAAAAATCGCGTTCGACAGGTCGGCGCCGGTAAAATTCGTGCGCTCCAGGTGGGTGTCGCTGAGGTCCGCGTTCGACAGGATAGCGCCAACCAGTTGCACCCGCTCCAGGTCGGCCTCACTGAATTCGGCGCGGCTGGCCTTGACGCCGCTGAGGTCCGCGCGCTCCAGCTTTGCGTTCGCCAGGCGGGCGCGCGTCAGGGTCGCGTCGCGCAGGTCGGCGCGCTTCATCAACGTGTGGCGCATGTCGGCGTCCTGCAGATTGGCCTGTCGTAGGCTAACCTTGGTCATATCGGCGTCACGCATGTCGGCGCGGATCAGGTTGGCGTTCGTAAGGTTGGCCTTTTCCAAGTCCGCGCCTGCCAGACGAACGCCTTCTGCCTGGGTATCGGCGAGGTTGGCCTTTTCCATGCTGGCGCGCCGAAAGTCGGCGTTCGCCAAGTCGCTGCCGGCAAAGGACGTGCTTTTCAGGCTGGCTTCCCGCAAATTGGCGTAGGCTAGGCGCGACTTCGGCAATGATAAGGTCGAAAGCAGCGCGTTGCTAAGGTCGCATTGCTCGCAGGGCTTCCCGGCGCGCAATTTTTCGACATCGCTTTCCCTGAATGCGACGGCCGGCGTGCTGACGGCCAATCCTCCGATGGCGACGGCTAACCCCCAAATCGTGGCAAACAAAACTGGCCGCACGGCAATCCTCCCGCGGGTTGCGGTCGTTGGGCCGGCTGCAGGACAGCCTGTTCCAAGTATCTACGACATTGGCGCAATTTATTCCAGGACTCGCGACGCTTGACGTCGCCCTTCGTGTGCGCCATAAGGCACGATCTTTCGACCACGTCAGTCCGCGAGGGTTCGCGCACTGGCGCGTTTTGCGTTGGCGGCGATTTTGGCCTGCCGGCCGGAACTGCGATCTAACGGCTGCTCAAGGGACGTGGAAACACCCCATGTTTGATAGCTTAACAGGCCGCCTCGGCGATGTCTTCGACCGGCTGCGCAAGCGCGGCGCACTGTCGGAATCCGACGTCAAGGCAGCGATGCGCGAAATCCGCGTTGCGCTGCTGGAAGCGGACGTTGCGTTGCCGGTGGTCAAGTCTTTCATCGACAAAGCGACCAACGCCGCAGTCGGGCACGAGGTGTTGCGCGCCGTCTCTCCCGGTCAGCAGGTCGTCAAAATCGTACACGACCAATTGGTGGAGATGCTGGGCAAGGAAGCCGCCGAGCTCAACGTTCGCGGCAACCCTCCGCAAGTGGTGATGATGGTCGGCCTGCAGGGGTCGGGCAAGACCACGTCCACGGGCAAGCTGGGGCTCCGGCTCAAGAACCGCGACAAGAAAAAAGTGCTGATGGTGTCGGTCGACGTGCACCGGCCGGCGGCTATTCAACAGTTGCAGCAGCTGGGCCAGCGCGCCGGGTTGGACGTCGTGCCGCCGATCTTTGGCGAGATGCCGACGGCGATTGCCAAGCGCGCGCTCGATAGTGCGCGCAAGGGCGGCTATGACGTGCTGATGGTCGATACCGCCGGCCGCCTGACCATCGATGAAGCGATGATGCAGGAAGCCGCCGCGGTGCGCGAGGTGGTCAAGCCGAGCGAAGTTCTGCTGGTGGCCGACGCGATGACCGGCCAGGACGCCGTGCAGATCGCCGAAACCTTTCACAAACGCCTGGGCGTTACGGGCATCATGCTGACCCGTGTCGATGGCGATGCCCGCGGCGGCGCGGCGTTGTCCATGCGGGCGGTGACCGGGCAGCCGATCAAGTTTCTGGGTGTCGGCGAAAAGCTGGAAGAACTGGACGTCTTCCACCCTGACCGCATCGCCAGCCGCATTCTGGGCATGGGCGACGTCGTTAGCCTGGTCGAACGCGCCAGCGAAACGATCGAGCAGGAAGAAGCCGAAAAACTGGCGGCCAAGGTGCAGAAGGGCCGGTTTGACCTGGAAGACCTGCTGGGCCAGCTGCGCCAGATGAAGCGCATGGGCGGGCTTGGCGGGCTCATGGGCCTGCTGCCGCAGATGGGCAAGATGAAGCAGGCGATGGCCGACGCCAATATCAATGAAAAACTGCTGGCGCATCAGGAGGCGATCATCCTGTCGATGACGCCGCAGGAGCGCAAACGGCCTGAAATCATCAAGGCCAGCCGCAAGCGCCGCATCGCGGCGGGCTGTGGCCTGGATGTACAGCAGGTCAACAAACTGCTGAAGCAACACGCGCAGATGCAGGATGTGATGAAGAAGATGAAGAAGGGCGGCGGCCGCGGGCTGGCCGGACTTCTTGGCGGAATGGGCGGTGGTGGCGGCGGCATGCCGCCGATGGGCGGGGGCGGCATGCCGCCCTTTGGGCGCTAGTCCCAGGCTCTAACACCGTATCAGAAAATAGCGAAGACACCTGTAAGGAGACACTTTTCGTATGGCTTTGAAATTGCGTTTGTCCCGTGGCGGCTCGAAGAAGCGCCCGTATTATCGGATCGTAGTGACCGAGGCGACCGCGCCGCGCGATGGCAACTTCCTGGAGCGCGTTGGCACCTACAACCCGATGCTGCCGCGCGAGCATGAAGACCGCGTGCGCCTGTTCAAGGACCGGATCCAGCATTGGCTCGATCACGGCGCAAAGCCGACCGACCGCGTTCAGCGCCTGCTGGCGCAGGCCGAGATGATGGAAGCGCCGGCCATCCCCGAGCAGACCAAGAAGAACCAGCCGAAAGCCAAAGCGCAGGAACGTCTGCGTGAGGCCGCCGCCCGGGCGAAAGAGGCGGCTGATGCTGCTGCCCAGGCCGATGCCGGAGAGGAAGCCGCCGCTGAATAGCGGTTGCGTCCGACGGTACGAAGCTTAACGAACAGGCAAAGGCAAGGTTCAGGCACGGTGTTGGCCATGACGGAGCAACGGGTCCATCCCTCCGGCAAACCTGCGGGTCAACCGTCGGCGCGTATTTGCGTCGCGGCGGTCGCGGGCGCGCATGGAGTTATGGGGCTGGTGCGCCTGAAGCCCTTCACGGAGGTGCCGGAAGATTGCGTCGCCTATGGGCCCTTGTCCAACGCCGACGGCAGCCGCACGTTCAAGGTCAAGCTGACCGGGCAGGTCAAAGACCTGTTGCTGGCCCGGTTGGAGGGCGTCACCGACCGCAACCAGGCGGAGGCCATGCGCGGCACCCGGCTGTATGTGGAGCGTTCTGCGCTGCCGGAGCCGGAAGGGGACGACGAGTTCTACCATGCGGACCTGATCGGGCTCGCGGCCATGCTGCGCGATGGAACGGTTCTGGGGCGGGTGCAGGCGGTCTACGATTTCGGCGCCGGCGATACGCTGGAGCTGACCGAAACCGCAGACGGCAAGCCCTTGCTGGTGCCGTTTACGGTCGCTGTTGTGCCGGAGGTGGATATCGCCAATGGCCGGCTGACCGTCGAGCCGCCGGATGGGCTCCTGGACGGCGAACCGCCGGAAGGGGAGGCAGAGCTATGACCTGTCAAACCGCTCCATGGCGGGCTGTTGTCCTGACGCTGTTTCCGGAGATGTTTCCGGGGCCGCTTGGCCATTCCCTGGCCGGCAGGGCGTTGGAGCGTGGCGACTGGGTGCTGGACGCGGTCAACATTCGCGATTTCGCGACTGACCGGCACGCCACCGTGGATGACAATCCTTTTGGCGGCGGCGCCGGCATGGTCATGCGGGCGGACGTTCTGGACCGGGCGCTGGAATCCGTCGCCGATCCGCGCGGGCCGGTGATCTACCTTAGCCCTCGCGGCGCGCCGTTAAGCCAGGACCGGGTCAAGTCGCTGGCTGCGGGGGAAGCGGTAACGCTGCTCTGTGGCCGGTACGAAGGGGTCGATCACCGCTTGATCGAGGCTCGCGGGTTGGAAGAGGTCAGTCTCGGCGACTTCGTACTTTCCGGTGGCGAAACGGCGGCTCTTGCTCTGTTAGATGCTTGCGTCCGCCTGTTGCCCGGGGTGCTGGGCGCACCGGAATCGTTGGCGGAGGAAAGCTTCGAGCGCGGGTTGCTGGAATACCCGCATTATACCCGTCCGGCGGAATGGCGGGGCCGGCGCGTGCCGGACGTGCTGCTGTCGGGCAATCACGCGGCGATTGCCGCATGGCGTTTGGCGCAGGCCGAGGCCATTACCAAAACACGACGACCAGACCTGTGGTCCGCCTATCTGGGCGCGGCCGCATCGGTCAGCTAACACGAGGAAAGTGGTAGGATACCATGAACATCATTGAACAGATCGAAGCGGCGAACATCAAAAAGCTGACGAGCGAACGGCCGGTGCCGGAATTTCGCCCAGGCGACACGGTTCGGGTGAATTATAAGGTTGTCGAAGGTACGCGTGAGCGTATTCAGGCTTATGAAGGCGTTTGCATCGGGCGCAAAAGCGCTGGGATGAGTTCGTCATTCACGGTGCGCAAGATTTCGTCCGGCGAGGGCGTCGAGCGTGTGTTCCCGCTGTATTCGCCGAATATCGACTCGATTGAAGTCGTTCGTATGGGCCGTGTTCGCCGCGCCAAGCTCTACTACTTGCGTGAACGTCGCGGCAAATCGGCCCGTATCACCGAGCGTAGCCGCGCTTCGCGCAACGCGATGGCAGCCAAAGCTGCGGCCCGTGCGTCCGACAGCGACTCCGAGGAATAGGGCCAGATTGGCCCATTCCTGCCATACAGGATTGATTGTTGCGCCAAACGCTCTAGTGATAGGGCGCTTGGCTGTTTGCGTATATGAAGCTTGTTAGGGAGAACACGGCGATGGCGTCCCCGCGCACCCTGTTTGACAAAATCTGGCAAAACCACCTGGTCGCTACTCAGGAAGACGGCACCTGCCTGATTTACATCGACCTGCACCTGGTCCACGAAGTGACCAGCCCGCAGGCGTTCGAGGGCCTCCGCGCCGCTGGCCGCAAGCTGCGTCGCCCCGATAAGACTCTGGCTGTCGCCGATCACAACGTACCGACGACCAATCGTGCCGGCGGTATTGCGAACGAAGAGTCGCGCATTCAGGTTGAAACCCTGGAAAAGAACGTCAAGGAGTTCGGCGTTCCCTATTATCCGGTCATGGATATCCGCCAGGGTGTCGTCCACATCATTGGGCCGGAGCAGGGCTTGACCCAGCCGGGCATGACGGTTGTCTGCGGCGATAGCCACACGGCGACCCATGGCGCCTTTGGCGGACTGGCATTTGGCATCGGCACGTCCGAGGTCGAGCATGTGATGGCGACCCAGACGCTGATCCAGCGCCCGGCCAAAAACATGCGTGTCACAGTCAACGGCAAGCCTCCGGCAGGCACCAGCGCAAAAGACTTCATTCTGGCGATTATCGGCAAAGTCGGCACCGCCGGCGGCACCGGCCATGTGATCGAGTTCGCGGGCGAAGCAATTCGCAATCTCTCCATGGAAGGCCGCATGACGGTCTGCAATATGGCGATCGAAGCCGGCGCGCGCGCTGGCATGGTCGCCCCGGACGAGACCACCTACGCCTATCTGAAGGGCCGCCCGCACGCGCCGAAGGGCGCGGCATGGGATGCAGCCCTGGCCTATTGGAAGACGTTGCCGTCCGACGAGGGTGCGACCTACGACAAAGAGGTCGTGCTGGACGCATCGGAGATTATCCCGTTCGTCACCTGGGGCACCAGCCCGCAGGATGCGCTGCCGATCACCGGCATTGTGCCGGATCCGGCCAGCATTGCCGATGAAGGCCGGCGCGCCGCGGTCGAACGTTCCATCGAATACATGGGGCTGACTGCCGGACAGAAGCTGACCGACATCAAGATCGATACCGTGTTTGTCGGCTCTTGCACCAATGGCCGGATCGAGGACATTCGCGCGGCTGCCGCTGTCGCCAAGGGCCGCAAGGTCGCTCCCGGCGTGCGCGCGCTGATAGTCCCCGGCTCCGGCCTGGTCAAGGAGCAGGCGGAGCAGGAAGGCTTGGACAAGATCCTGCTCGATGCCGGCTTTGAATGGCGCGAACCTGGCTGCTCCATGTGCCTGGCCATGAACGACGATAAGTTGCGCCCGGGCGAACGGTCGGCTTCGACATCGAACCGCAACTTCGAGGGCCGTCAGGGTCCTGGCGGGCGCACGCACCTGGTTAGCCCCGCCATGGCGGCGGCGGCGGCCGTGACCGGCCATCTGGCCGACGTAAGGGAATTCCTCACATGAATGTGCCCATGATGATCGACTTCGACGGCGAATGGCTGGACGATGACGAGGATGAGGAAGAGGACGACTCCCTAGGGGAGTTGTTCTATCGCAATGCCGAAACCGGCATCTATACACAGGTCGATGCGATTCACCTGCCGCACTTCATCGCGCTTTACGAGCGGGATGAAGATGTCCTGAACTAGTTCCGTGCGGAGATGTAAGAGCTATGAAAAAATTTGAGACCTTTACGGGCGTCGCAGCACCGATGCCGTCTCAGAACATCGATACCGACAAGATCATTCCCGCCCGCTTTCTGAAGACCATTCAGCGGGCCGGCCTTGGCAAGAGCCTGTTCAACGATCAGCGCTACAACGACGACGGCAGCGAAAAGGAAGGCTTCATCCTGAACCAGCCGGCCTATCGCAAGTCGGAGATCCTGGTGGTGGGCGACAATTTTGGTTGCGGTTCCTCGCGTGAGCATGCGCCCTGGGCGCTGACCGACTATGGCATCAGGACCATTATCGGCACTGACTTCGCCGACATCTTTTTCAACAACAGCTTTAAAAACGGCATGTTGCTGATCAAGTTGCCGAAGGAGATCGTCGACGAGCTGATGGACGACGCTCAGAAAGGCGCGAACGCGCGCCTGACTGTTGACCTGGAAGCCCAGGAGATCACCCGTCCGAACGGCGATAAGGTGAAGTTCGACGTCGATCCCTTCCGCAAGCATTGCCTGCTGAACGGCCTGGATGACATTGGCCTGACAATGGAAAAGCGCTCGGACATCGATACGTTCGAAGGCAAGGACGGGAACGCCCGTCCGTGGGCGCCCAGCATCGCGGCGGAATAACCTCTCCGATCCTGTTGATTGCGACAGACGCCGCGCCGCTTCATCCCGGCGTGGCGTCTTCTGTTTTGAGAGGGTCATAACGGCATGACTGGCGCAGCTGCGCATTCCGGCGGGTATCGCGCGGACGTCGATACGTTGCGCGCCCTGTCCGTTATGGCCGTCTTCCTGTTTCATCTGGATTTCGAGATCGTCTCCGGCGGGTTCGTCGGTGTCGATGTGTTTTATGTGATTTCCGGCTATGTGATCTTCCGTTCGGTCCTGGCAGACGCCGACGCCGGGCGGTTTTCCCTGCGGGCGTTCTGGCGCCGCCGCGTTTGCCGGATATTGCCGGCTCTGGCGCTTACGGTGTTGGCCTGCATCGGCGCCGGCTGGTGGTTGATGACACCTGCGGAATATGCCGAATTCGGCAACAGTGCACTGTCGGCGATTTTTTCACTCTCGAACTTTTATTTCAACGACCGTTTGCAATATTTCGGCGATAGCGCCCGCGAAGTGCCGTTGGTGCACACTTGGTCGTTGGGAGTCGAAGAACAATTTTATCTGACAGCGCCGTTGCTGGTGATGTTGTTGGTGCGGCGGCAGGCTGTGGGCTGGTTGTTACCGGTGCTTGCGGCAATCGCCGCGCTATCCTTCGCCTACAATCTATTTGCTCTCTATGGCCTGTCGGACGAGCAGCACGCGTTCTACCTGCCGATGTCGCGGTTCTGGGAAATCGCTGTCGGCGGCTGTATCGCGTGCTGGGAGCGGCGGCGAAATCGAGCTCTGCCATTCAGTCAATCGCTGGCTTGGTCCGGTATTGTGGGCGTCATCGCGGCGACAGTATTGATCGACACCAACACGCCGTTTCCAGGGGTGGCGGCATTGCTGCCGGTCGGCGCGGCGGCGCTGTTTCTGGCGACGGGGCTTCCGAATGCTGGCGTCGGCGGGCGGCTGTTTCGGGCCCAGCCGTTGGTGTTCCTGGGGCGGATTTCCTACTCCACCTATCTGTTCCACTGGCCGGCCATAACCTTCTACACCATCGCCACGGGTGAGCCGTTGACCCCTTGGGTAGGCGGGGCGATCCTTATCGGGACTCTGGCGCTGGCCGCTCTTAGCTGGCGTTTCGTCGAGACGCCTTTCCGGCGCGAGCAACCGGTGCTCGTTGTATCTGGCGCTTCTATTGCGGTCGCGGCCGTCGCCTTTTTGCTGCAACTCGCGGACGGAGTGCCAGCCCGGATGTCGCCGGAGGCGCGCTCGGTGTTGGCTGCGATCGCCGCGGCCCCGAAAGCGCATCCGGACACCTGCCGCACTGGCGACGGCTTGCCGTCGGTTGCGCGCGGCACAATTTGCGCCTTTGGCGGCAAGTCAGGCAAACGTGACTATATCCTGTGGGGCGATTCGCATGCCGGCATGTATCGCGAGGCATTGGCGCGGGGCTCGGATATGACTGGCGTATTGGCGACTATGCCGGACTGCCCGGCGCTGGTCGGCGTCTATACATCGAAACGCAAGAATCGCAGCGAATGCGAGGCTCTGCAACAAGCCGTCCTGCAATTGGTCAAAGACCAGCGCATCCCAACCGTGGTGCTGGCGGGGCGTTGGGCGAACCTGGCCTCGCCGGAGCGGTCGCCGGGGGACGGCGGGCTGCCGAAGACGATTTATGACGGCGAGGCCGGTGGTCGGCCAGTGCCGTTCTCGGCGGCGCTATTGCGCACTGTGCAGCGCCTGCGCGCAACAGGCGCGCGGGTCGTTGTTGTCGGACCGGTTCCGGAGGTGCCGTATTCGGTGCCGTCGATGATGGTCCGGGCAGCTCATCTGGGTCATTCGCTTCCAGACGTCTCTCGGCCTGATTTTGATCGGCGGCAGGCTGATGTACTGGCCGCGCTGTCGGCGTTGACCGATATTCCCGAAGTGGTCGTGGTGTATCCGCACCGACAATTGTGCAGCCCATTGACGTGCCGAGCCAGCGAGGGACAGCATCCTCTATACCGGGATGACGATCATCTGAGTGTTTATGGCAGCGACTTGATCGCCCCTCAGATCCGCCGCGCTATTGCGCCGTGATGGGGCGGGCGACATTGTAGGCGCAATGACGTCTGGAATTCTGTTGGTTTCGTATCTGGTGATTGCCATGACCGACCGCGCGCTCGCCCTGGAATGGCTGTCCCGCCAAAGGGTGGCGCGTCTTGCCACGGCCGACAAGACCCTTGCGCCGCATGTGGTGCCGGTGTGCTTCATTCTGGCCACGGAGGGCGGTTCGGTCTACATCACCATCGACGAGAAGCCGAAGGACACCGGCCGGCCTCTGAAACGCATCCGCAATATCCTGGAAAATCCGCAAGTTGCCTTAATCGCCGACCGATGGGACGAAGATTGGAGCCAACTGGCCTGGGTGATGGCGCGCGGGTCGGCAGACATCCTGCACGATGGGACGGAGCATCGTGCCGCGCAAGCGGCGCTGCGAGAGAAATACCCGCAATATCAAAGCATGACGCTGGCTTGTCTGCCGGTGATCGCCATCCGGATCGAACGAGTGACCTGGTGGGGGCGTCTCGGCGGTTGATTTTATCCGCAATATGGAAACAATTCGCGCCGAATTGTGACTTTCCGCTCGGAGTTTTTGCCCATGACTGTGTCCAACGCACCCCGTAAAGCCGCCCCCAGAACCATAGACGCTGTTGTGGTCGGCGCCGGTTTCGGCGGCCTCTATATGTTGCACAACCTGCGCAAGCACGGCTTCAGCGCGCAGGTGTTCGAGGCCGGCACGGACGTTGGCGGCACCTGGTACTGGAACCGTTATCCAGGCGCGCGGGTCGATATCGAAAGCATGCAGTATTCCTATTCCTTCTCTGATGAGTTGGACCAGGAGTGGAAATGGACTGAGAAATACGCGCCGCAGCCGGAAATTCAACGGTATGCCCGGCATGTGGCCGAGCGGTTCGACTTGCTGCGCGACATCCAATTCAACACCCGCGTGACCGCTGCCCACTATGACGAGCAGGCGAAACGCTGGACGGTCGTGACGGACCAGGGCGATACGGTGATCGCCAAATTCTGCATTATGGCCGTCGGCTGCCTGTCGGCTGCGAACAAGCCGCCGTTTGAGGGGATCGACGACTTCAACGGGCCGATCTACCACACCGGCGAGTGGCCGCACGAAGAGATTGATTTCACCGGCAAGCGCGTCGCGGAGATCGGTACAGGCTCCAGCGGCATTCAGTCGATCCCGATCATCGCCAAGCAGGCGGAACAGCTTTACGTCTTCCAGCGGACGCCGAACTACACTGTTCCGGCCTGGAATTCACCGGTCGATCCGAAGTGGGAAGCTGAGGTCAAGGCCGACTATCCTGCCATGCGCGCCAAGGCGCGGGCGCGGCCGACTGGGTTTTACTTTGAGTTCAACACCAAGCCGGCGCTATCGGTCGATGAGAGCGAACGGCGCAAGACTTACGAGGAATTCTGGTCCCGCGGCGGCCTGCCCTTCCTGGGCGCGTTTGGCGACCTGTTGTTCAACAAGGAAGCCAACGACACCATTGCCGAATTCGCCCGCGAGAAAATTCGGGAGATTGTGAAAGATCCCGAGACCGCCGAACTGCTGTCGCCCAAGGATGTGTTCGGCTGCAAGCGGTTGTGCGTCGATACCGGCTATTTCGAGACCTATAACCGGCCGAACGTGAAGCTGGTGGATATCTCGAAAGCGGGCATCGAGCGGATTACGCCCAACGGCGTTGTCGCCAATGGCGAGGAATATGAGGTGGACATCATCGTCTGCGCCACCGGCTTTGCCGCGATGACCGGTTCGTACGACAAGATCGATATCCGCGGCCGGGATGGCCTGAAACTGACAAAGGCGTGGGAGGCCGGGCCGCGGACTTATCTGGGCCTTTCCACCGTCGGCTTCCCGAACTTCTTTATGGTGACCGGGCCAGGCAGCCCCAGTGTGCTCGCGCAGATGATTCAGTCAATTGAGCAGCACGCGGACTGGATGATCGACTGTATGGCGCATATGCGCGATGTCGGGTTGGAAGAAATTGAGCCGACGCTCGAAGCCCAGGACGCCTGGGTCGATCATGTCAACGAAGTGGCCGCGATCTCGCTGCGCTCGACCTGCTCCAGTTGGTATGTGGGCGCCAATATTCCGGGGCGGCCACGGGTGTTTATGCCCTATATCGGCGGCTTCCCGATCTATGTGCAGAAATGCAACGAGGTGCAGACCAACGGCTATGAGGGCTTTACCTTCGATACCACGCCGCCGACGAACGCCGAGCCGACCGTGCGGGAAACGGAGCGCTGGCGGGTGCCTCTGGACGTGGATGTGATCTCGCCGGCGATGCTGGCGTCCGGCCAGGTTCCTGTAGTCTGAGGCGCTGAATTTTTTTCCCAACTGCGGCATTCCGGGCGCTAATTCGCGCTTGGCAATGCCGCAGTCGCCGACTAGTATGCGCGCTCGTTCAGAGGAGCGGCAACGCCCTGACGTCTGGTCCGCGGTAGCTCAGTGGTAGAGCAATCGGCTGTTAACCGATCGGCCGTAGGTTCGAATCCTACCCGCGGAGCCAAATTTTCAAATCCCTCCCGAATGAGAAAGCGCCGACCCAATCGCTGGGAAGGTTTGCGCTTTGCCAATTGCAGGAGCAGCAACGGCTTCGGGACAAGCGTTAGCCAAATAACACCGACAAATCGATGGTTTGGTCGCTGAAGCTGAGCAACTCGATGCTAGTTAAGGTATCGGTCCCATCTGAACTAACATTGTCGGTCACTGTTACGGAGCCATCGCCGTTCTGGACAACGGAATAGCTCGCGTAGTCGCGCTTATAGGCGGCTGTGTCGGTTCCTTCGCCGCCGTATAACAAGTCGTCGCCGAATTCTCCGTACAGCGTGTCGTCGCCATAATATCCAAACAACTGATCGATGCCGCCGCCGCCGCGAATGATGTTGTCGCCGTCGGTGCCGTGCATCACGTTGCCGCCGCTGCCGCCGCGCAACTCTTTCGCGTCACCGACCATGTACAGCGTTTCGATGTCCGCGCCGGACGAATAGAAGGTCGCACTGCTATACAGGGTATCGTTGCCATCGCCGGCAGCCTCTTTGATGATGGCGGTGCTGTTGTTGACGATATAGGTGTCGTCACCCAAACCGCCTTGCATCGTGTCGTATTTGCCACCGCCACCGTCGATGACGTCGTTGCCTGAAGTCCCGGTCAGGACCTCGCGGCTGGCAGACGTGCCGAGGATGGTTGGGGCTGGCAATGTGATGGACGGAGCATGTCCACCCTCTGAATTGGGTGGAGGGTCACCTGGATCAGTTGGTGGGGGCGGTGTTGTTGTGGAGGCTAGATCTATCACCCGGTCTGAGAACACTGCTTGTTCTATGCCGGTCAGATGATCGTTGACTTCGGTTCCAAGGGTATCGACTATGTTTACCGACCCATCGGTATT
>JAPOJR010000349.1 GCA_029978325.1 Alphaproteobacteria bacterium
GCTGAGGTTGTCCAGCAGCAGAGCCGGGAGGTCGCCCGCGTCATGCGCGAGCGCGCCGCGGAGGACGCGAGGCGCTCCGCCCAAGCCGCGGCGGAGGCTGCCGCGCGGGCCGCCGCCGCCGCCGCCGGAACCCGACGAAAACGTCGCGTGTTCGGCCGACGCCCTCGCCGCCGCGCTCCCGGCGTTCGCGCCGTCGCTCGTGCCGTGCCTGGCCGGCGCGTCCCCCACCTGCTGCGCCGCGGTGGCGTCCGCGGTGGGGCCGGACGACACCGCGGCGCTGCCGAACTGCCTGTGCGCGCCAGACGCGTTCGAGGCGCTCGCCGCCGTGCTGTCTCAAATCGAAGTCGACCTGCGCGCGCTGCTGGAGACGGCGATGACCCGTCGGTGCACGCTCAGCGTCGGCGACGAAGTCGTCGTCTCCGCCGAGTCTCTCGGCGGGAGCGTTCCGGGACTGAAATCGTACGCGTTGCGTTGCGTCGAGGTTCAGCCCGACGACGCGGGCGCCGTGTCGCTGATGGAGACGGACGTGAAGG
>JAPOJR010000350.1 GCA_029978325.1 Alphaproteobacteria bacterium
ATATCTCGCCGCGGCAGGTCTGGCATGCGGCACAAGCAACTAAACTAGAGCGGCCAGACGCAGCGGGGTCTATCGACAAATTCCTGAGCGAAATCGGCTGGCGGGAGTTTTGCTACCACTTACTGTTTCATTTTCCGACCATGCCCGACGAGGCTTTTAACCCGAAATTCAGCTTTTTCCCCTGGGACGAGGATCCAGAGCGGCTCGCCGCGTGGCAACATGGACAAACGGGTTATCCCATTGTCGATGCTGGCATGCGCGAGCTATGGCAAACCGGTTTTATGCACAACCGGGTGCGGATGGTAGTGGCCTCGTTCCTGACCAAGCACCTGCTGCTCAACTGGCGATCGGGAGAGGAATGGTTTTGGGACTGCCTGCTCGACGCCGATATCGCGTCAAACGCATGTAGCTGGCAGTGGGTAGGCGGTTCTGGCGCGGACGCGTCACCCTACTTCCGTATCTTTAACCCCATCGCACAGGGCGAGAAATTTGATAAAGCGGGCGCCTACACCCGTCGCTGGGTACCTGAGG
>JAPOJR010000351.1 GCA_029978325.1 Alphaproteobacteria bacterium
CGCCAAGGCCGCCGACCATCGTAGTATGGCTGTCCGTGCCGACGCAGGTGTCGGGATAGGCGATCAGGGCAGCGCTTTCGTCCGCGCTGGTCCAGACAGTCTGGGCGATGTGCTCCAGGTTCACCTGATGGCAGATGCCGGTGCCCGGCGGCACGACCTTCAGATTGTCGAGCGTGGCCGCGCCCCATTTGAGGAATTCGTAGCGTTCGGCATTGCGTGCATATTCGATGGCGACATTGGCATCGAACGCATTTGCCGTGCTGGCCTCATCTGCCATGACGCTATGATCGATTACCAGGTGGATCGGTATCTGAGGATTGATCCGCGACGCATCGGCGCCCCACCGGTTCATGGTATCGCGCATGGCGGCCAGATCGACGATGCACGGAACCCCGGTGAAGTCCTGCATCAGCACGCGGGCCGGACGGTACTGGATCTCGCGCGTGGAGCGATAGTCCCGCTGCCATTCGACGAAGGCGCGGATGTCATCGACCGTGACCGAAGCGCCGTCCTCGAAGCGCAGGAGGT
>JAPOJR010000352.1 GCA_029978325.1 Alphaproteobacteria bacterium
ACCCTTCGTCTTGGTCTGAATCGTATCGACCTTCTCGTCATCCACGACCTCGACCGGGTATACCACGGAGATTCAGTGCCGGAAAAATTACGGCAACTCGAATCGGGAATTCAATGGCTCCAAGAAATGCGGGGAAATGGGTCCATCCTCGGATTCGGGGCGGGAGTCAACGACTTGGAAATGATGCCCTTGTTGCTGGAACATTTCGAAATGGATTTTTTCCTGGTTGCCATGCCCTACACCCTGCTCAACCAGGAACCGCTGGAAAATATTTTCCCGGAATGCCAAAAAAGAGGAATGGGAGTCATCCTTGGAGCCCCCTATGCCTCAGGTATTCTTGCAACGGGAGCTTCTTCCGAAGCACGGTACGGGTATGCTCCTGTGGAGGAATCAGTCCTGAACCGGGTAAAAGCCATCGAGAAGGTCTGCAGAGAACACAAAATCCCATTGAAAGCGGCAGCACTGCAGTTTCCGCTTGGGCATCCCCTGGTGGCTTCCGTCATTCCGGGTGCCATGCATCCTGATCAG
>JAPOJR010000353.1 GCA_029978325.1 Alphaproteobacteria bacterium
GTGCTCATCGGGCTCTTCCTCATCTTCTCGCTCGTGGTGCTGCTGAGGAAGGTACGCGTGGCGTGTGGCTTCCGCGAAAAAAAACCCGAACGGCGCGCCAAAAGGCCCTCCGTCGCGCGACCGCCTACGCACACGACGCCGACATCGAAAACGAACGCGAACGTCGAACGCGCGCACGAGAAAAACACATTTTCACGCCGAGAGCGTTCACACGGTCGCGTCTCTTCCGAAACTGAACACGCCTCGTCCTTTTCTTGTTCGACACTACTACTCGCGACCACCGAAACGAAACGATAACGCATACAGACCATCGCCAAGACGGGCGCGGGTTTCTCTTACGGTCTGATCGTGGGGTCCGCCATCCACATGTTCTTCGTGCTGGGCGAAGCGGGCGTGTCGTTGTACTCGCACGAGCGGTGGCTGAACGACCTCGGCGACGCGGTTTGGACGGGCAAAGATAACGAGATGTTCGCCGCGGTCGCGGGCTTCGGGTTGTTCGCCGCGTGCTGTTTCCTGGTGCTCGCGATT
>JAPOJR010000354.1 GCA_029978325.1 Alphaproteobacteria bacterium
ATCCCCATGCCTATGTCCGGTCCAATCTGTCAGGGCATGTCAACATGCTGGAGCTGGCGCGCGAACGCCATGTCCGTCACCTCGTCTACGCATCCTCTTCCTCCGTCTATGGCGGCAATGAAAGCTTGCCGTTTAGGGTGGAGGACAGGGTGGATCATCCGGTATCTCTCTACGCCGCGACCAAGCGGGCGGACGAGTTGATGAGCGAAACCTACGCTCATCTGTTTCGCATTCCGATGACCGGGCTGCGCTTTTTCACGGTCTATGGGCCTTGGGGCCGGCCGGATATGGCGATGTGGATATTCACGTCCAGGATATTGGCGGGTGAGCCGATCCCGGTGTTCAACCATGGCAGAATGCAGCGCGATTTCACCTATATCGACGATATCGTAGACGGCGTCATAGGCTGTCTCGATCATCCCCCCACAGATGATGGCGCGTTGAAGGCGGGCGGCAGCCGGGCGCCGCACCGGCTGTACAATATCGGCAACAACCGGCCTGAGGAACTGATGCACCTGATCGCT
>JAPOJR010000355.1 GCA_029978325.1 Alphaproteobacteria bacterium
CCTTGAGTCGGTCAGCAGCAAAGGTAATCGCCTCGTCCCAATCAACGGCGCGCCACTCATCCTGAATGCTGTCGCGAATCATCGGCGTGGTCACGCGATCCTGATGCTGTGCATAGCCCCAGGCAAAGCGGCCTTTGACACAGGAGTGACCCGCGTTGGCACCGCCCTGCTTGTCGGGCACCATCCGCACCACCTCGTCACCGCGCAATTCCGCCGTAAACGAGCACCCCACGCCACAATAAGCGCAGGTGGTTTTCACTTTGCGACTCGGCACGCCGAGATTAATCACGCTTTTTTCCTGCAGCGTCGCGGTTGGGCAGGCCTGGACGCAGGCGCCGCAAGAAACACACTCACTTTCGAGGAAAGGCTGTTGCTCGCTGGGGGACACCTCGGAACCAAACCCACGACCGGCAATGGTCAATGCAAATGTGCCCTGAACCTCTGAGCAGGCGCGCACGCAGCGGCTGCAGACGATGCATTTGCTGGCATCAAAGGTGAAATAGGGGTTCGATTCGTCCTTGCC
>JAPOJR010000356.1 GCA_029978325.1 Alphaproteobacteria bacterium
CTCCTGGCGTGGACCGTCCACGGCGCGCTCGTGGACCCCTTCGGCGAGTTTTGGGTGCGACGCGTCGACGGCGGCGGCGGCGACGGCGGCGTGTGGCTCGGCGACTTCGACGCCGACGGGCGCGGCGTCGCCGCGGCGGGCGGGTGGAGCGGGTACGGCTTGCGCGAGGAGGACTCGCGGCGGCGACGCGGCGGCGACGCGGGGGGCGTCGTATCGTCCGCCTCCGCCCGGGTGAGGTCGACGATACGGCCGTTTTCGACGTTTTCGACGTTTTCGTCCTTATCGTCGCTATTTGTCGCAATCGCCGTTGCCGTCGTTATACTTATCGTTATCATCGTCGCCGTCATCGTCATAATCGTCGTTATCGCTGTCGTCGCTATCGTCGTCAGCAACCACATGAAGCCCAGCACGGAACTGTGGAGATGATACGAATGAGTGCAGAATCATTGAGGACGATTTCATCGCCAACGTGTCAGAAACTTCAAAAAAAACCAAAGCACAAAAACATTGTCAACGGCACATC
>JAPOJR010000357.1 GCA_029978325.1 Alphaproteobacteria bacterium
GTCCTTCTGGATCCAGCCGATCGCGGCGGACTGGTCGGCATTGCCGTTGGCGCTGTCGGCGACATGCTGCGCACCGGTCCAACTGGACTGAACGACGTTCCAGCCATAGGCGGCAGGCACCGTGTCGTGCACGATGATCGCGGCGGCGGCGCCCTGTCGGGCCGCTTCCTCATATTTATAGGTCCAGCGGCCATAATAGGTCATGGCCCTGCCATTGAAGATGCCCTCAAGGCCGCTTGTCTCATAGTCGGGATCATTGACCAGGATGATGACCGTCTTGCCCTTCACATCGACGCCGGCATAATCGTTCCAGCCCTTTTCGGGCGCGTTGATGCCATAACCCACGAACACGACCGGGCTGTCCTTCACCGCGATATGCGGCTGGGCCGTGCGATAGGTGCCGATCACCATTTCCGGGCCATAGGCGGCGGTGACGGGAGCTTTTCCACCGCTAAAGCGCAGCGGAGACACATTTTTTGCGGTGATTTCGACCAGCGGGACATCCTGGAACCAGCTGCCATT
>JAPOJR010000358.1 GCA_029978325.1 Alphaproteobacteria bacterium
CGGCTCTCTCCGTCTCTCCCGATGAAGCGCTGGCTCTCCGACAGGGGAAGGTGCTCGTGGGGAAACCGCACACCGGTCTCCTGCTGGCGATGGAGGGCGATACGCCCGTCGCGCTGGTGGAGTCCAGTGGCCCGGAGGTCCGGGTGGTGCGCGGCTTTAATCTCTAATGTGAAGAAAGGAAGCCGATGTCGATTACTGCCGAGCGCAAGGAAGCGCTGATCAAGGAACATGCCCGCGCCGAAGGCGACACCGGTTCGCCGGAAGTCCAGGTTGCGATCCTCTCGGAGCGCATCGCCAACCTCACCGAGCATTTCAAGGGTCATCACAAGGATAACCACAGCCGTCGCGGCCTGCTGATGCTGGTCAACAAGCGCCGTTCGCTGCTGGACTATCTGAAGAAGAAGGATGCGGGTCGCTATAACGACCTCATCGCCAAGCTGGGCTTGCGCAAGTAAGCTTGCTATAGAATGGACGGCCCCCCCAGCGGGGCCGTTTCCGATTCTGACAACATGGCTCCGGG
>JAPOJR010000035.1 GCA_029978325.1 Alphaproteobacteria bacterium
AGGTCCGCTTACGAACATTGGGTCAATAGCTGACCGCTGACGACCGTCTTTGTCCAACCAGTAACCGCAGAGCGCAACCTATCCATGTCTGCCCTTACCGACCGCCTGGAACAACAGTTCCACAAGATTAAACGGCTGCCCCCATACCTGTTCGCCGAGGTGAACGCTATGAAGGCAGCCGCACGAGCTAGGGGTGAAGACATCATCGATTTCGGCATGGGTAACCCGGATCAGCCGACGCCGCCGCATATCGTCGAAAAATTGCGCGAGGCCGCGTTAAACCCTCGGGCCCACCGCTATTCCACCAGCAAAGGCGTCCCGGGCCTCAGACGCGCTATCAGCGCCTACTACGAGCGTCGCTTCAATGTCTCCATCGATCCGGAGACCGAGGCGATTGTGACGCTCGGCTCGAAGGAAGGTCTTGCAAACTTGGCGCAGGCGATCACGTCGCCCGGCGACGTGTTGCTGGTGCCGAACCCCAGCTATCCGATCCATCCATTCGGCGCGATCATCGCCGGCGCTTCGCTGCGTCATATTCCGGTGGCCGACGGCTATAACTTCATGACCGAGTTAAAGCGCGCCGTGCAGCACAGCGTGCCTAAACCGGTGGGCCTGATCATCTGCTACCCTTCGAACCCAACCGCCAAGGTTGTGGGGCTGGATTTCTATGCGGAGGTTGTCGATTTCTGCCGTCATCATGGCATTTGGGTGGTGAGCGACCTGGCCTATGCGGAGATCTATTTCGACGATGTGCCGCCGCCGTCCATCCTGGAGGTTCCGGGTGCGAAGGACATAGCGGTTGAGTTTACCTCGTTGTCCAAGACCTACTCGATGCCCGGTTGGCGGATCGGCTTCTGTTGCGGCAACCCGCTACTGATCGCCGCCCTGGCGCGGGTCAAATCCTATCTCGACTACGGCGCGTTTACGCCGATTCAGGTGGCTGCCACAGCGGCGCTGAATGGGCCTCAGGATTGCGTCGCCGAAATCCGGCAACGCTATAAGGAACGCCGTGACGTCCTGGTGGAGAGCTTTGCCGCGGCCGGCTGGCATGTGCCGCCGCCGCCGGCCAGCATGTTCTGTTGGGCGCCGCTGCCGCCAGCCTATAAGGATGCCGGCTCGATGGCCTTTGCCAAGCTGGCCCTGACTGAAGCGAAAGTCGCAGTTTCGCCCGGCGTCGGTTTCGGCGAATATGGCGAGGGCTACGTCCGTCTTGGTCTGGTGGAAAACCGGCACCGCATCCGGCAGGCCGCCCGCAATCTGAAATCTTTCCTGGCCAGCGATCCGGAACGGCAGCTGGCCCAAGCAGCGGAGTGAGCGCATGAGCGCAAAGCCCCTGAAAATCGCCGTCGCTGGTCTTGGCACGGTGGGTGCGGAGGTTGTGCGGATTCTGGCCGCCGATGCCGGACTGCTGACCGCCCGAGCCGGACGGCCGATCCAAGTGACCGATGTATCAGCCCGGAACCGGGCCAAGGACCGCGGCGTCGATCTATCGGCCTACACCTGGCATGACGATGCGGCGCAGATGGCGGCGAATGCGGACGTGGACCTGGTCGTAGAGCTGGTTGGCGGCGCGGACGGCGCTGCGCACGCGGTCGTCCGCAACGCGCTGGCAGCCGGTCGGCATGTGGTGACGGCTAACAAGGCGATGCTGGCGAAACACGGCGTCGCCCTGGCGGCCCAGGCTGAGGATGGCGGCAGGATTCTGGCCTACGAGGCTGCCGTGGCCGGTGGGATTCCTGTCGTAAAGGCCTTGCGTGAAGGTCTGGCCGGCAATCGGGTTTCCGGAATATCCGGTATCCTGAACGGCACCTGCAACTTTATTCTGACCACGATGCGCGAGACCGGGCGCAGCTTTGGCGATGTCCTCAAGGAGGCTCAGGACCTGGGCTATGCGGAGGCGGACCCCGCTTTCGACATCGACGGCAACGATGCCGGGCAGAAGCTAGCGATCATGGCCAGCATCGCCTTTGGCATTCCGGTGGACGAGCAGGCGGTTTACCTGGAAGGCATTACTTCTGTTTCTGCCGACGACATCGCCTTCGCCGATGAACTGGGCTACCGGATCAAGCTTTTGGGCATCGCCCGGCAGACCGATGCCGGCATCGAACAGCGCGTGCACCCGGTGATGATCGACCGAACGGCGCCGCTGGGCCAGATTGAAGGCGTCACCAACGCCGTACAACTGGAAGGTTCCGCGGTCGGCAGCATTGTGCTGACCGGCCCCGGCGCCGGCGCTGGCGCAACCGCTTCCTCGGTACTGTCCGACCTGGTGGATATTGCCGCCGGCCGGTCCAGCCCGACCTTCGGCATTCCGCATGGGCAGCTGCGCAAGCTGCCAGCTGCGCCGCTTGAGCGATTGGTCAGCGCATTCTATCTGCGCCTGATGGTATGGGACAAACCCGGTGTAATCGCCAACGTCGCCGGCGCTTTGGGCCGGCATGGCGTCAGCCTCGAATCCGTGCTGCAGCGTGGCCGTGATCCGGGTGAGGTCGTGCCGGTTGTGATGGTCCTGCACGAATGCGAGGAACGCGCAATCCGGGCCTCTTTGAGTGAAATCGAACAACTAGACAGTGTTGCAGAAAAACCGACGCTGATTCGTATTGCTGGACGATAAAGTCAGAAAAGGGATCGAAACGACATGACTGTAATGAACCACCTGATGGCTCTTGAGGCCGTCCGGGTTGCCGAGCTTGCTGCGCTGGCCGCCTCCAAGCTGATTGGCCTTGGCGATGAGAAAGCCGCCGACCAAGCTGCGGTCGATGCCATGCGTACCGGGTTGAACGAGATGGCGATCGATGGCCGCGTCGTCATCGGCGAAGGCGAGCGTGACGAGGCGCCCATGCTCTATATCGGCGAGGAAGTCGGGTGCGGCGGTCCGAAGATCGACATCGCGCTCGATCCGTTGGAGGGCACCACCATCACCGCGAAGGCGATGGCCGGCGGCCTGGCCGTATTGGCGCTGGCGGAGCATGGCAACTTCCTGCATGCCCCGGACGTCTACATGGACAAGATCGGCGTGGGCGGCGGTTTGCCGGATGGCGTGGTCGATCTGGACAACACCACGGCCGTCAACCTCAAAAACCTGGCCAAGGCCAAGGGTTGCGACGTTTCGGACCTGGTGGCCTGCATCCTTGACCGGCCGCGGCACCAGGAATTGATCGCCAAGACCCGTGAGGCTGGCGCACGGATTGCCTTGATTACCGATGGCGATGTCTCCGGCGTGATCGCAACCACGGTTGCGACCAGCGGCATCGATATTTACATGGGCTCGGGCGGTGCGCCGGAGGGCGTGCTGGCCGCGGCGGCGTTGCGCTGCATCGGCGGACAGTTTCAGGGCCGCCTGTTGTTCCGAAACGACGACGAACGGGGCCGGGCGCATCGCATCGGCATCACCGACCTGAACCGCAAGTACACAATGACAGAACTGGCCAGCGGCGATGTCATTTTTGCCGCCACCGGCGTCACCAGCGGCACCATGCTGCGCGGCGTCAAGCGGGTTCCGGGCGGCGTCGAAACCAACTCGATCTGCATGGTATCGGCGACCGGCACCGTGCGGACTATCGATGCGCACCACCGCCTGGGCACCAACCCCCGCCTGTCGCGGTTTGCCTAGGTCCAGGCTGTATTCCGGACGTGCCGTGACGGCATGAGCGCATTTGCCCTGAACGTCGCCGAATCGCTTTGCGGCAAGCGCTGGCTCTGGCGCAGCGTTGACCCACGCTTGGCCCAGGCGATCAGCCAACGTCAGGGCCTCAGCGAACTCGCGGGCCGGTTGCTGGCGCCGCGGGCGGGCTCGCTGGAGGGGGTGGCCGATTATCTGGAGCCGAAGCTCCGGCATCTGATGCCCAACCCCTCCTTTTTCCTCGGCATGGACGAGGCGGCGGCTCGCACCGCAGAGGCGGTGGTGCAGGGTGATGCCATCGCGCTGTTCGGCGACTATGACGTGGACGGCGCCACCTCTACCGCGCAATTGCTGCGCCTGCTGCGCTCCGCCGGCTGCGACCCGCGCGTGCATATTCCCGACCGGTTGATGGAGGGCTACGGCCCCAACATCCCGGCGCTGGAAGCGTTAGCGGCGGAAGGTGTGCGGCTGGTCATCTTCCTCGATTGCGGCACCACGGCCTTCGCGCCGCTGGAGGCGGCTCAGCGCCTGGGCCTCGACGTCGTCGTGCTCGACCACCACACAGCGGAGCCGACGCTGCCGCCGGCGCTCGCCATGGTGAACCCGAACCGGCTGGATCAGGAACCGGGCTTTGGGCAGTTGGCGGCGTGCGGCGTTACCTTCCTGTTCTGCGTCGCCCTCAACCGCGCGCTCAAGGCTGCGGGTCGCGCACCGCAGATCGACCTGCTGAGCCTGCTGGACTTGGTGGCGCTCGGCACCGTCTGCGACGTGGTTCCGCTCACCGGGCTGAACCGGGCCTTCGTGCAGCAGGGGCTGAAGGTGATGGCGAACCGCCAGAACAGCGGCCTCGCCGCGCTGGCGGATGTGGCGGGCGTGAAGGACAAGCTCACGTCCTACCACCTGGGTTTTCTGCTCGGCCCCCGCATCAATGCCGGCGGACGGTTGGGCGACTCCTCGCTGGGGGTGCGGCTGCTGTCGTCGGACGACCCGGCCTATTGCTGGCCCATCGCCCAGCAACTGAACGAACTCAATGCTGAGCGCAAGGCGGTGGAAGACGAGGTGCTGGAGAACGCGCTCGCTGCCGCGGAGTCGCAGACCGGCCCGCTGGTGCTGGTCGCGGGCGAGGGTTGGCACCCCGGCGTTATTGGCATTGTCGCCAGCCGCCTGGTCGAGCGCACGGGCCGCCCCGCCTGCGTCATCGGTTGGGAGGAGGACGGCCAGACCGGCAAATCCTCCGGCCGTTCCATCGCGGGCGTCGATCTTGGCGGCGCGGTGATTGCGGCCCGGCAGGCGGAGTTGCTACTGGCCGGCGGCGGCCACGCGATGGCAGCGGGCTTTACTGTCGAGCGCGACCGGCTCACCGACCTGCACGCCTTCCTGAACGAGCGCCTGGCCGAACCCATCGCGGCGGCTCGGAAGGAGGCCTCCCTCACGCTTGAAGGCGCAATCAGCACCGACGGCGCCAACGCGGCGCTGGCGGACATGGTCGAGCAACTCGGCCCCTACGGCCCCGGCAATGCGGAGCCGCGATTTGTGGTGCATAACGCGCCCATCGCCTTCGCCGATACAGTGGGGGAGAGCCATGTGCGCGCGCGGCTGGGCGGTGGCGGCCAGGGCAAGCTCAAGGCCATCGCCTTTCGCGCCCGCGACACCGCTCTGGGCGAGGCGCTGCTATCGGCCCAGGGCCGGACCCTGCATCTGGCGGGCAGGCTCAAACGCGACCGCTGGACCGGCGGCGACGCGGTAGAACTGCACGTGGAAGATGCGGCATGGCCAGACGCGGGTTGAGAGGCTAGCTTCAAGGTTCGGCCATTTCTGGGGAGACGCACTGTCCCATGTCCATGACCCTTTACCATTGCTCCGGCGCCCGCTCGGTCCGCCCCTTATGGACCCTGCTGGAACTGGGCGTACCGCATGAACTGGTCACGCTGAAATTCCCGCCGCGGGTTTTCAACAAGGAATTCAAGGAAATCAATCCGTTGGGCACGGTGCCGTGCCTGGTCGACGGCGACCTGAACATGACGGAAAGCGCCGGTATCTGCCAATACCTGGTCGACCGCTATGGCCCGACCGACCTGGCTGTCAGGCATGACGAGGCCGACTATGGCGCCTACCTGAACTGGCTGCACCGTTCGGATGCAACCTTGACCTTTCCGCAGACCATCTATTTCCGCTACACCCAGCTGGAGCCGGAAGAGCGCCGCCTGCCGCAGGCCGCCGAAGATTACCGCATTTGGTTTCTGGCGCGCCTGCGCTCGGTCGAAAGCGCGCTGGAGAACCGCGACTATCTCTGTGCTGGGCGTTTCACTATTGCCGACATCGCGGTTTCCTATGCCCTGTTCTTTGCTAAGCGCCTGAAGATCGATGAGGCCTTCACGCCCAATATCCAGCGCTGGTATGAGCGGGTAACGGACCGACCTGCCTTCCGGGAGGCTGCCAAGTGAGCATTGCGAAGCACTGTCTGGTCATCGGCGTCGGCCCTGGCACCGGACTGGCCGTGGTCAGGCACTTCGCCGCGCAGGGCTATAGCGTATCGATGCTCGCGCGCCACGCCGGCCGGCTCCAAACCTGGGAGAGCGAAATCCCGGGCTCCAAAGGATATGCTGCCGACATTGGCGAGACCGCTGACTTTGTCGCTACGCTGGAACGGGTCAAGGCAGAGCGGGGGGCGCCGCATGTCGTTATCTTCAACGCAACTTTGGCGAGCCGTGGCAGGTACCAGGATATACCGTTGGATGACTTCAACCGCAATTTCCGCGTCAATACCACCGGCCTGCTGGCAACGGCCCAAACGCTCTGCCCGGCGATGGTGGAGCGCGGCGACGGCGCGTTAATCTGTACCGGCAACACCGGCGCGTTGCGCGGCAAGCCCGATTACATCGGCTGGACGCCGACGAAGGCGGCTCAGCGCATGGTGGCCGAAGCCCTTGCGCGCGATTTGGGGCCGAAGGGTGTGCATGTCGGCTATGTCATCATCGACGCGGTAATCGACATGCCGTTCGCCCGCAAGCGCTGGCCGGACTTCCCCGACGAATTTTATGCCAAGCCCGCCGATCTGGCGGCAGAAATCTACCACCTTGCCCACCAGCCGCGCTCGGCCCGGACGTTCCTGCTGGAACTCAGGCCCTTCGGCGAGAAATGGTGAGGCGGAAAGGACACTTCGCATCATGACCGACACGATTACCATCGACACCGGCGCGCCGACGTTGCTCTGCGAAATTCGCGACCGGGTGGCGATCATCACCTTGAACCGGCCGGAAGTCCGTAACGCCATGGGCGACGAGATTACACCCTATATCCGCGAGCAGATCCGCGAGCGCGGCCGGGATGACCGGGTGGGCGCCATTTTGTTGACCGGCGCCGGCACGGCATTCTGCGCTGGCGGCAATGTCAAGGGCATGGGCGCGAACCGCGCGCAGACGATGACGCCCGCCGAGCGCATTGCCGACCTGAAAGTGCGTGAACGCGGTCTGACCGGCGCCTTGCGGGCGCTGCGCAAGCCGACAATTGCTGCGTTGCCGGGGGCCGCGGCGGGTGCTGGCATGGCGCTGGCGTTGGCTTGCGACGTGCGCATTGCGGCAGAGAGCGCTTTTCTGACGACTGGCTATCGCAATGTTGCGCTGCCGGGAGACTATGGCATCGCCTGGATGCTGAGCCAGCTAGTGAACGCCGCCAAGGCCCGGGAATTGATGTTTACCGCCGCGCGCGTGCCGGCGGCAGAGGCGCTCGCACTGGGCCTGGTCAACCGCGTCGTGCCGGATGCGGAATTGCGCCAGACGGCCTTCGAATGGGCGCGCGAAATGGCGAGCGGCCCCGCCGCTACCCTTGCCGCGATGAAGGACAATCTGGACGACGCCCCCCACATTACCTTTGAACAAGCCCTGGACCGTGAAGCGGAAAGACTGATCCCACTCCAGGCACACCCGGACCATCGCGAGGCGGTGCAGGCCTTTATCGAAAAGCGCAAACCGGTGTTCAATCAGGGTTCATAAAACAAGCGAAGTGTTGCGAGACCGTCAGGCCCGGCCCGCTGTTCCCGACAAGGCTGCCGGGTCGACGCCCAAATTCTCCATCGCCCTGGTCCATTTCTGCTCCAGATCGAAGCTGAACAGGATGTCGTCGTCGGCATCGGCGATCAGCCAGCCATTGTCCTGTATCTCGCTTTCCAATTGTCCCTGCGCCCAACCGGCATAGCCCAATGCCAGCAGCCGCTTGCGCGGACCGCCACCGCCCGCGATCGAGCGTAGGATATCGACGGTCGCGGTCATGGCGACCGTGTCCGTCACCTTGATCGAGCCTTCCTTGAAATAGTCGCGGCTGTGCAGCACAAAGCCGCGTCCGGTCTCCACCGGCCCGCCATTGTGCACTGGCAGGGCGGTGATGGTCGATTCCTTGATGTCGAGCTGCTCCAGCAGGTCATCGAACGAGATATTGTCGGCCTCTTTGTTCACGACCAAACCCATTGCGCCTTCTTGCCCGTGCGCGCACAGAAATACGACCGTGCGGGCAAAGCGCTTGTCGCCCATATGCGGCATTGCAATGAGGAAACGGCCTGCCAGCGACGAGGCTGCTGCGGAATCTTGCTCTGTCATTCCGCGAAATTAAGCGCTCGGCGGGTAGACTGCAAGGGGATGCATTGCGCTGCACAATGTCGTGAGCAAAGGGTGACGCACGGAATTCCAAGCCTATTATCTGCTATCTGCTCTCCAAACCCTGCATCTCCCGATGCCATTCGAACTGCGACGGAACCCATCGGTCATGCTCTACCGCCTCGTGGCCGCCTGCTTCCTGCTCATCCTGCCGATCCTGGGCAGTCATAGCGCGATTGCCGCCGCTTCCGATTGGGCGGCCAGTGCCGAGGCGCGGGCGCGTTTGATCAGCGCCAGCGATGCAACCGGCGACCAGGCCAAGCTGCGCTTCGGCTTGGAGATCGCATTGCAGCCCGGCTGGAAGACCTATTGGCGGACGCCGGGCGAAGGCGGGTTTCCACCACGACTGGAATGGGCAGGCTCCAGCAATCTGGCGAAGGCTGAACTGTTCTACCCCGCGCCGAAACGGTTTCAGATCCTGGGGATCGACAGCGTTGGGTACACCGAGCATGTCATTTACCCGTTGACGATCACGCCGGCGCGCCCTGGCGAAGCCATGACCGCCAACCTGACCCTGGACTATCTGACCTGTAGCGAAATCTGCATCCCGCAACATGCCAAGCTCTCGTTGACCATACCGGCGGGTCCTGCTGCGCCCAGCGCCGAAGCCTTTGCCATAGACCAGGCCAGGGGCCAGCTGCCCGGCCCTGCCATTCCCGGGTTCCAAGTTGTCGCCGCGGCCGTTGCCGCCGGCGACGGCGACCGCTGGTGGCTGGAGGTCGAGACTGACGCGCCGTTGCAGCAACCGGACTTGTTCGCCGAGACCGAAGGCGGCGCGTTTGCCTTTGGCGCGCCGCAAGTGCTGGGGCCCACCAAACTCCGGCTTCCGGTGCTGTATGCCCAAACCCAGCCGAGCGCCCTGGTCGGCGAAACGCTGACATTGACCTTTACGGACGGTGCGCGGGCGCTGGAGCAGCGCGTGCCGGTCGCGGCGGCGGCTCATCAATCCGGCGCATCGGCTGCCGGGTGGCTGCTGATCCTGCTGACCGCATTGGCCGGCGGACTGATTCTGAACCTGATGCCCTGCGTCTTGCCGGTGCTTTCGATCAAGCTGATGGGGCTGGTGCATCATGGCGGCGGCGACCGCGGCAAGGCGCGGGCTAGTTTTCTGGCGACTGCTGCCGGCATCGTCGTCAGCTTCGCGGGCCTGGCTGGCGGTGCAATCGCCCTGAAATTGGGCGGCACGGCGGTTGGTTGGGGCATGCAGTTTCAGGAGCCGCTGTTCATCGCGTTCATGACACTGATCTGCGTGCTGTTCGCCGCCAATCTTTGGGGTTGGTTCGAGTTGCCGATGCCCGCCGCCTTCGGTCGCCTGGGCGAAGGGCAGGCAGGCTCGTTTGCGACCGGCGTGTTTGCGACCCTGCTGGCGACGCCGTGCTCCGCCCCGTTCGTCGGCACCGCCATTGCCTTTGCCTTGGGGCATGGCTGGATAGAGACGCTGGCGATTTTCCTGGCCATGGGCTTGGGCTTGGCGCTGCCCTATTTGGCCGTTGCACTTTTCCCCGCCATCGCCACTAGCCTGCCTAAGCCCGGCCGGTGGATGCTGACACTGCGGGTGGTACTGGGTTTTGCCTTGGCAGCGACGGCGGCATGGCTAGTCAGCATCATTCTGGCGTTGTCGGGTGTGATAGCCGCTGTGGCGCTGGCGGCGCTCTGCGGCGTGCTGTTGCTGTGGCTCTGGCAGGCCGGCGCCAACTGGCGTTTGCCGGGAGCCGTGGCGTTGATCGTGGCTGGCATCGTCCTGCCGGCCTTGCTGCCCAATCCAAACCCGGCAAGCCGCGCCGACACCGCCGGCATCTGGCAGCCGTTCGATCAGTCAAAACTGGCCGGGTATGTGGCAGAAGGCAAAACCGTCTTGGTCGATGTCACCGCCGACTGGTGCATCACCTGCCAGGCCAACAAGGCAGCCGTGCTGAACCGCGGCGCTGTCGCCGAGAAGCTGGCTTCCGGGCAGGTGCTGGCCCTGAAAGCGGACTGGACCCGTCCAAACCCGGAGATTCAGGCCTATCTGGCCAGCTTTGGCCGTTATGGTATTCCATTTAACGCGGTGTACGGCCCGAAAGCTGCCGCTGGCATCGCGCTGCCGGAGATTCTGACGGAGGGAGTCGTCCTTTCGGCGATTGCGGCTGCGGGCAGGTAGTCACCTTAAAGACAGGCCAGCACCTCAGCATCCGTTGGGAAACGGCCGGTAGCTGATTTGGAATAGGCTTTGCGGCCATCGACAACGATGTCGAATACGCCGCCGACGCCCTTGGTCAGGACGATGTCGGCGTCCGGCGCTTTGTCCAAAAGCAAGTCCCGCGCACGGCGGGCCCTGGGCTCGTAGTTTCAGGGCGCGCACCAGAAAATTTCGATTTGCATTCGGCAAACCTCCTATGGGCTGGAAACCGGGTCTCCAGCCCATATGGGTGCGGATCAGGCGCCCTGCCAGACCGGCTTGCGCTTCTCCATGAACGCGGTGCGGCCTTCCTTGTAGTCGGCGCTGTCGAAGCACATCTTGGCGACCGCATCGATCTTGCTCATGTCCGGCTGCTTCTTTGACAATTCGCCCAGGATAACCTTGTGAGCGCGGATCGACAGCGGCGCGTTGTCGGCCAGCGTTTCGCAATAGGCGCGGGTCTCGTCCTCCAGCCGGTCGGCCGAGAAGACGCGGTTGATCAGGCCGATGGACAACGCCTCCTGCTCGTCGAAACGGCGGGCGCTGTAGAGGATATCCTTCGCGCGGGACGGACCGACCAGGTTGTACAGGTTGACGATGTTCTCGCCGGTGTAGGCGATGGACAGACGGGCCGCGGGAATGCCAAACGTGGAGCCTTCCGCTGCAAAACGCAGGTCGGCGCTCATGGCGATGCCCAGGCCGCCGCCCATGCAATAGCCGCGGATCATGGCGATGATCGGCCGGTCGAAGTCGCGGATGGCGGACCGGCCGGCATCGGCGCGCTGATTATAAAGCTCGGTCATGGCGGCGTCCGCGCGCATTTTCTCGAACTGGCTGATGTCAGCGCCAGACACAAACGCTTTGTCGCCCGCGCCCTGCATTACAACCACGCGGATGTCCGGGTCGGCCTTGAAGTTTGCCATAATCTCGCCGGCGGCTTCCCACATTTCCAGCGACATCGCGTTGCGGCGCTCGGGATTGTTGAAGGTCATCCAGCCGATATGGCCGTCTTTTTTGCCGATCATCTTGTCGGTGGAGAGTTTCATGGGCGAGGCCTCGTTTGCCAGGGAAATAATCGAACGGTTTTAGGAGCAACGGCGGCTCTGCGCCAGAGGCTCGTTCGGGCCTGCACACGTGGCTCAGGCAAAAGGCGCCAGGAAGGAGCGGAAGCGTTCTGCGCAAGCCGTCCAGGAAAATGTTTCAGCGTAAGCGCGGCATTGCTCGGGCGGCACAACCAGCGCCTGATCGACCGCCCGGCCCAAATCCTCGTCCAGGCACCCGACCGGAGCGGAACCGACGACATCAATCGGCCCCATCACCGGATAGGCTGCAACCGGCACCCCGCTTGCCAGCGCCTCCAGCATGACCAGGCCAAAGGTATCGGTGCGGCTGGGGAATACAAACACGTCGGCGGCCCTATAGGCCTCTGCCAATTCGGCGCCGAACTTGGCGCCAAGGAAACGAGCGTCCGGATAGGCCTTTTCCAGGTCGGCGCGGGCGGGGCCGTCGCCGACTACCAACTTTGTGCCAGGGCGATCCAGTCCCAAGAAATCCGGCAAGCCTTTTTCGACCGCAACGCGCCCGACCGACAGCATGACCGGCCGCGGCAGGTCCTTCGCCCAGTCGGGCTTCGGACCGGGTCGGAAGACGCCGGTGTCGACGCCGCGGGTCCATAGCTTCAGGTTGCGGAACCCGCGGGCATCCAGGTCGTCCAGAACCGCCTGGGTCGGCACCATGACACTGGCCGCCGGCTTGTGGAACCAGCGGACCAGCGCGTAACTCCACGCAATCGGAATGCGCGCGCGGGCATGAATATACTCGGGGAAGCGGGTGTGGAAGCTGGTGGAAAACGGCCAGCCCCGGCGAAGTGCATAGCGCCGCGCCCAAAAGCCAAGCGGCCCCTCGGTTGCGATATGTACAGCGGTTGGCCGGAACGCCTCGATGCGGCGCGCCACTGCCCCGGGCGAGCAGACCGCCAGACGGATTTCCGGATAGGTTGGGCAGGGCACGCTGCGGAAATCGGCTGGGGTCAGGGTTTCGACCGTATCGCCCGCGGCGCGCAACTGCTCGACCATAGTTGACAGCGTGCGCACGACGCCATTGACCTGCGGAAACCAGGCATCGGTGACGATCAGCAGGCGCAAGGCATTGGTCTCAGGCAGCGGCGGCCAAGGGCTTGGTGCTTAATTGCTCAACCTCCAAGCCGGCGGCGCGGCGCTGCTCCAGCGGTACGATCCAACGCAGCAATTCCAGTCGGCCGTCGTCATGCTCGACCAACGCGGTGCAGCTCTCGACCCAGTCGCCATCGTTCACATACAGCACGCCCCGGATTTCGCGCATCTCCGGATGATGAATATGGCCGCAAACTACTCCGTCCGCGCCACGCTTCGACGCATATGCTGCAATCGACGTTTCGAATTTCCCAATATGAGCGACGGCGTTCTTGACCTTGTATTTCAGGTAGGCCGACAACGACCAATAATTGTAACCCAGCTTTTTGCGGACCCAGTTGTACCAGACATTGATCAGCAACGCGAACCGATAGGCCCAGTCGCCGAGGTAGGCGAGCCAGCGCACCGATTGCACCACCGGGTCCAATTCGTCGCCATGCATCACCAGCAGACGCCGGCCGTCGGCGGTCTCGTGGATGACGTTGCGCTTGATGTCGATGCCGCCGAACTGGTGATTAATGAAAGGCCGGGCGAATTCGTCGTGATTGCCGGGGACGAACACCACTTTCGTGCCCTTGCGCGCCTTCCGCAGCAATTTCTGCACTACATCGTTGTGGCTTTGCGGCCAATACCATGAGCTTTTAAGCCGCCATCCATCGATTATGTCGCCGACCAGATACAGCGTTTCGCTTTCCGTATGTTTGATAAAGTCCAGCAAAAGGTCGGCCTGGCAACCTTTGGTGCCCAGGTGTATGTCGGAAATCCAAATGGTGCGGTAGCGGTAGGTATTTTTCATCAACATGGCTGCCCTCAGGGCGCGAGCCAGTAAGCCAGGTCGCGGGTCTTAGAAAGGTCTAGACGGGACACTCCGCGTAATCAACTTTGATGACAGTCATGCTACAGGATCCGGCAGAGGCGAAAATGGCCGCACCCACCCTCGTTCTATTCCGCCGCGATCTGCGGATTGCTGACAATCCGGCGCTTGTAGCCGCGATGCGGCATGGGCCTGCAATCGCGCTCTATGTGTTGGACGATTCGGCGGATGGCCGTCCTTTGGGCGGTGCCGCGCGCTGGTGGCTGCACCAGGCGCTGCAACGGCTTACCGCCGATCTTGCCCGCCTCGGCGTGCCGTTGATCCTGCGCAAGGGCGGGCAGAACGCAGCGGTCGCCTCGGTCGCCGCGGCGGCAAAGGTATCCGGCGTCTTTTGGAACCGCCGCTATACGCCCTGGGGCATGGCTGCCGATACCGAGCTGAAATCCTGGGCCAAAGCCGCTGGATTTGCTGCCCATAGCTTTGCCGGCAACTATCTGGTGGAGCCTTGGACGCTGACCACCATGCAGGGGCAGCCGTTCCGGGTGTTCACGCCGTTCTACAAAGCCCTGATGGCTGCGGGCGATCCGGGCTTGCCATTGTCGCCGCCCGAGCCGCAGCGGCCGCCCGATAGCCCCATAGCCAGCGACACGCTTTCTGACTGGCGTTTGTTGCCGACGGCGCCGGACTGGGCCGGCGGCCTGCGGGCGGCTTGGCCGGGCAGCGGTAAGGAGCGGCTTGCCGCATTCCTGGAGGAAGCCGCCGGCGGCTATGGACAGGGGCGTGACCGACCGGACGTGCTTGGCACGTCTATGCTCTCGCCCGACCTTGCATTCGGCGAGCTATCCCCGCGGCAGGTCTGGCATGCGGCCCACTATCGCGCTGGCGTTGCGCCGGCGGCAGCGGACGGGATCGAGGCGTTTCTACGGCAACTGGTCTGGCGCGATTTCTGTTCGGGCCTGCTCTACCATTTCCCCGCAATAGCCGACCGCCCGTTTCAGCCGAATTTCGAAAATTTCCCCTGGCGCGACGACTCAGAGGCCCTAGCTGTCTGGCAAAAAGGCCAAACCGGCTATCCCTGGATCGACGCAGGTATGCGGCAATTGTGGGAGACCGGTTGGATGCACAACCGGGTGCGGATGGGCGTTGCCTCGTTCCTGACCAAGCACCTGCTGCTGCCCTGGCAGGCGGGCGAGGCATGGTTCTGGGATACGCTGGTCGATGCCGATCCGGCCCAGAACATCGCCAACTGGCAGTGGGTGGCCGGCTGCGGCGCGGACGCGGCCCCTTATTTCCGCATTTTCAACCCGATCACCCAGGGCGATAAGTTCGACCCGGACCGGGCCTACCTGCGCCGCTGGCTATCGTCGGCCCGCGACTATACCCCGGGCAGCGCCGGCATTCCGCCGATCGTCGATCACCGCGAGGCTCGCGAGCGGGCGCTGGCTGCTTATGCCGCGATGCGAGGCGGTTAGAGCAGATCCCGATCCGATTGGATCGGGTGAATCTGCTCTAAATCTCATTATGAGAGCATCTTACCCCGACAAATTGATCGCCTTGGCGATTCAATTTGTCGGGTGATGCTCTAGGACGGCCCGGCCGGCGCGGGCTTTGCCTTAGCGCGCGCCGATCCGGCCGAACGCCGCCTCGGCCTCGGAGGCGATACGGCGGACGATATCGCCGGCGGGCGGCGAGTCGAAGATCAAGCCGGCGCTTTGGCCTGCCGGCAGCACGCCGTTCTCCACGTCGCCCTGAAGGCGGCCGCGCTCGCTGGCCGGGTGGCCGAACTTCATGCCCTGCAGCGGGAAAGGCAGGATTTCGCTCTCGCGGCCCTCCCATTCTGACGTGTAATTGTTGCGGATCAGGCGGCAGGTCTTGCCGGAATGGGCGCGGGTGACGACGGTGCCCGCGGTGTCGGTCGAGCCGATCTTGTCCTTGTAGTTCTGGTGCGCCCGCGCCTCCGCCGTAGCGATGAAGCGGGTGCCCATCCACACACCCTGCGCGCCAAAGGCCAGCGCCGCGACCAGCCCGCGCCCGTCAGCAAGGCCGCCGCCCGCCAATACCGGCACGCTCACCGCATCGACCACCGCCGGGATCAGGGCCGCCGTACCAACAGAGCCGACATGGCCGCCACCGTCGGAGCCGGTAGCAATAACCGCATCGACGCCGTCCTCCACCGCCTTCTGAGCATGGCGGACCGCGCCCACGACGCTCATGACATAGATGCCACGGTCATGCGCCGGGCCGACGGCATCCTTCGGGCTGCCGAGGCCGGAGATCAGCACTGGCACGCGCTCGTCCAGCACCACCTCGATCATCGCCTGCACCTGGTCGGTGTAGCGGGCGACGGCATCGCCCTCGGCGCGGATGGTGGCGAACAGGATGTCGACGCCGAATGGCTTGTCCGTGCGCGCCTTCACGCCGCGGATTTCCTCCCGCAGTTCGTCGGCAGAAGACGATGAGCCCGCGCCGACCACGCCCAGCCCGCCGGCTTCAGAGACCGCCGCGGCCAAAGCGGCGCGCGCCACCCAGCCCATGCCGGCCTGGAAGATGGGATATTGAATGCCGAGTTCTTTGCAGATCGGGGTTGCGAGAATGCTCATGGGACGGTTCCTCGGATGGGCGCGCGATTATTCCGCGGCTGGTTTCGCATCCCAATTATAGAGCGCCGGTTCCTTCGCAAGGAAGCGCCGGATGGCCTCTTTCGAGAAATCGCTGGTGAACAGCAGCGTCTGGCCGTCTGCCTCGGCCTCGGCAATGTCGGACCAGCTGCGCTCGAAGCTGCGATTGACCAGCTTCTTTGCCAGTCCGTGCGCAGTCTTCGGCCCTTCGACGAGGCGCGCGGCGTAGGCCTGAGCAGCGGCCAGCACCTCACCTGCCGGATAGACGGAATGGACCAGCCCCAGCGCCTTCGCCTCCGTCACGTCGATAGAGCGGCCAGTGAACATCAGGTCCTTCGCCATCTGTGGCCCGACCAGGCGCGGCAGGGTGTAGGCGAGCCCCATGTCCGGCATCAGGCCGATGCGGGCGAATACGGCGCAGAATTTGGCCTTCTCGCTGGCAAACACCAAGTCCGCCGCCAGCGCCAGCGAAAAGCCGCCGCCGAATGCAAGGCCATCCACCGCCGCGATCACCGGGCAGTCGATATTGTGCAGGCGCAGCAGCCACTGGTGCACGTCCAGAATGCGCTGGCGCGACTGGCCGGGGCCGTCGTCCAGGCGGCTGGTCATGGTAGTGACGTCGCCGCCGGCACAGAACGCCCGGCCCTCGCCGGCCAGGACCAGAGCGCCGATGGCCTCATTGCCGTCGAGGAACTCCACCAGCGCCTTGAAATCCTCCCGCATCTCCCAGGAGAGAGCGTTCAGGGCTTCCGGACGGTTCAGGGTGAAGGTCGCAACCCGGCCAGCGATTTCCAGCTTGGTGCAAGTGAGTTTGGGAGCAACGGACATGAATCAGGCCTCCGTCTCGTTTTTTGGCGCAAACCGCGTGTAGCGAATATCTGCGGTGATGCCGTGCGCCAGCATGCCCTCGCCCTCGCAGATGCGGCTGATCACCGGCGCGATGTGGCGGGAGGCTTCTGGCGTCAGGCGCTGGTAGGTGCAGGTCTTCAGGAACTTGCCGACCCAGAGCCCGCCGGTGAACCGGGCGGCGCGGCCCGTCGGCAGGGTATGGTTGGTGCCGACGCCCTTGTCCCCATAGGCCACGGTGCTCTCCTCGCCGATGAACAAAGAGCCATAGTTCTTCAGGCGCGCGAAGTACCAGTCGTCCTCGCCTGTCAGCAGCTCCAGGTGCTCGGCGGCATAGGCGTCGGAGAGCTCCGCTGCCTCGTCGCGGTCTCTCGCGACCACAACCTCGCCATTATTGCGCCAAGCCTTTTCGGCGATCGCGCGTGTCGGCAGGGTCAGGAGTTGCTTTTCCACCTGCGCGATGACCTCGCGCCCGAAGGCCTCGTCGGTGACGATCAGCCAGACCGGCGAATCCGGCCCATGCTCGGCCTGGCCCAGCAGGTCGCAAGCTACGAGCTCTGCGTCTACGGTGCCGTCGGCGATGATCAGGATTTCGGTCGGGCCTGCCAACAGGTCGATGCCGGTGGTGCCGAACAGTTGGCGCTTGGCCTCCGCCACGAAGGGATTGCCGGGGCCGCAGATCATATCGCAGGCCGGCATGTCGAAGCAGCCATAGGCCATGCTCGCCAGCGCCTGCACGCCGCCCAGCGAATAGAGCGCGCCCGCGCCCGACGCCTTCAGCGCATAGAGAGTCTGTGGGTACATGCCGTCGGCGTCGCGCGGCGGGGCGGTGCCGATAATGGTCTGGACGCCGGCGACGCTGGCCGTGCCGGCGGTCATAAACGCGCCGGCCACCAGCGGATACTTGCCGCCCGGAATATAGCAGCCGACCGAGCCCACCGGGATGTGCCGGTGCCCCAGGATCACGCCGGGGCGAAGCTCGACCTCGACCTCCTGCATCGACTCTTTCTGGATGCGGGCAAAGTCTTTAACCTGGCGGATGGCATAGGCGACGTCCTGCTTCCAGGTCTCGGGCAGCATCGCCTCGACCTGCCGGATTCGCTCTTCTGACAGGCGGACCTGCGGATTGGTCCATTTGTCGAGGTCGCGGGCGTAACGAAGGACCGCGTCCTCCCGGTTCTGGCGGATATCCGCCAGCATCTTGCGAACGGTCTCCTCGACCATCGCCCGGTCGAAGGCTTCTGCGGCGTCGCCGCGTTTCAGATAGGTGGCCATGGGCGGGGGATCTCCGGCAGGTATTGTGCGTACTGTCGTTTAACACCACTCTTAAGAGACGTTGGCCCGCCCGTCCATGGCCGCGTCTGAAGGAGGCCGCCGCATGACCAATCCACCCTTTCTGCCGCGCTATATGGGTATCGCCACGTTCATGCGCATGCCGGTCTGGCAACCCGGCGAGGCAGCGGACATCGCCATGGTCGGCGTGCCGTTTGATGGCGGTGTCACCAACCGGCCGGGCGCGCGCCATGGGCCGCGCGAGGTCCGCAATCATTCCTCCCTGATCCGCCGCTTCAGCCAGGCGACCGGGCACAATCCATTCGAGGCCGCCCGCATCGTCGATGCCGGCGACGTGCACATAGAGCGTCCCTACAACCTGACCGATGCCCACGGCGATATCGAAGCCGCGTTCCATGCCTGGCGCGGTGCTGGCCTCAAGACCCTGGCGGTCGGGGGTGACCATTCGGTCTCGCTGCCGATCCTGCGCGCCGTCGCCAAGGACAGGGCGCCGCTGGGCCTGGTCCATATCGACGCCCATTGCGACACGGGCGAGGACTATGCCGGCTCGCGGTTTCATCACGGCGCGCCGTTCCGCCGGGCGGCGGAGGAAGGGCTGATCGATCCGAAGCGTACCGTGCAGATCGGCATCCGCAGCACCCTCAGCGAACTGGATCAGTGGAAGTTCAGCCGCACCAGCGGCATGCGGGTGATGATGATCGAGGAGGTCTACAAACGCGGCATCGCCGGCGCCATCGCCGAAGCGCGCCGGGTTGTGGGTGACAAGCCGTGCTATATCACGTTCGACATTGACAGCGTCGACCCGGCCTTTGCGCCAGGGACCGGCACGCCGGAAATTGGTGGGCTGACCTCGCTGGAGGCGTTGTTGCTGGTGCGCGGTCTGTCCGGCCTGAACGTGGTCAGCGCGGACCTGGTGGAGGTTGCGCCGGCCTATGACCCAACCAACAACACCGCCTTCCTGGCGGCAAACATCCTGTTCGAATTGCTGTGTGTGATGACCGGGCAGCGGCCGCCCGGCTGATGCTCAAGGCCCCTGGCGCCGCCGCCCGCGCGGTTTGCCGGAGGCGCCGGTTTTCTTGCCGCTGGCCCGCCGCGAAGTGACCGCGCCCGCGGATATTTTCTCGATGGCCGTGTTGCCGGCGGAGGGACGGCCGCCTTTTTTCTGGCCAAAGCCCCGGTCTTCCAGGCCCAAGTCCATTTTCTTTAGCCGTTGGATCTCGTCGCGGTAGCGGGCAGCGTCCTCGAACTCCAGGTCGGCGGCGGCGGCGCGCATTTTCTTTTCCAGATCGGCGATGGTCGCCTCCAGGTTGGCGCCGATGCGGTCCGCCTCGCCCAGAATGCCAGTATCGACGTTCAGGCTATCGCGGCTGTAGACACCCTGAAGAATATCGCTGATGCCTTTCTTGACGCTGGCCGGCGTAATGCCATTAGCGGCATTGTAGGCCTGCTGCCTCTCGCGACGGCGCGCCGTTTCGTCCAACGCCGCGGTCAACGATTTGGTCATGGTGTCGGCATAGAGCAGCACCCGCCCGTCGATATTGCGCGCCGCCCGACCGATGGTTTGGATCAGCGAGCGGACGGAGCGCAGATAGCCCTCCTTATCCGCATCCAGGATCGCCACCAACTGGCATTCCGGGATGTCCAGCCCCTCGCGCAGCAGGTTGATGCCGACGAGGATATCAAACGCGCCCAGCCGCAGGTCGCGGATGATCTCGATCCGCTCCAACGTGTGCACTTCGGAATGCATGTAGCGCACCCTCATGCCCAGTTCGAACAGATAGTCGGTCAGATCCTCCGCCATTTTCTTGGTAAGGGTCGTCACCAGCACGCGGCCGCCTTTCGCCACCACGTCGCGCGCTTCGGCTATCAGGTCGTCCACCTGCGTCGCAACCGGACGCACGATGCAGACCGGGTCGATCAGGCCGGTTGGCCGCACCACCTGCTCGGTCACGACGCCCTGCACCCGCTCCAGCTCCCAATCGCCCGGGGTGGCCGAGACATAGACGGTCTGCGGCCGCATGTCGTTCCACTCCTCGAACTTCAGCGGGCGGTTGTCGATGCAGGACGGCAGACGGAAGCCGAATTCCGCGAGCGTCGACTTGCGCGCATAGTCGCCGCGGAACATGCCGCCGACCTGGGGCACGGTTACGTGGCTTTCGTCGATGAACAGCAGCGCGTCGCTTGGAATATACTCGAATAAAGTTGGCGGCGGCGCGCCAGCCGGCCGGCCGGTCAGGTAGCGGGAATAATTTTCGATGCCGTTGCAGGAGCCGGTGGTAATCAGCATCTCGATATCGAATGTGGTGCGCTGCTCCAGGCGCTGCGCCTCCAACAGCTTGCCCTCGGCATTGAGCTGCTCCAGCCGCTCCTTCAGCTCTTTCTTGATGCTCTCGACCGCCTGCATCAGGGTTGGCTTCGGCGTCACGTAGTGGCTGTTCGGGTAGAGGCGCACCCGGTCCATTTGCGCGATCTTCTCGCCGGTCAGCGGGTCGAACTCGTGGATCGAATCCACTTCGTCGCCGAACAGCGAGATGCGCCAGGCCCGGTCTTCCAAATGGGCCGGATGGATTTCGATCGTGTCGCCGCGCACACGGAAGGAGCCGCGGTAGAAATTGGCGTCGTTGCGCTTGTATTGCAGTTCCACCAGCCGACGGAGAAAGGCCTCTCGCTCCAGAGGCTTGCCGGCACGGACATCGACGGTCATCTCGGCATAGGTCTCGACGGCGCCAATGCCATAGATGCAGGAAACCGAGGCGACGATGATCACATCGCGGCGCTCCAGCAACGCCCGCGTTGCCGAATGGCGCATGCGGTCGATCTCCTCATTGATCGACGCTTCTTTTTCGACATAGGTATCGGACCGGGGAACATAGGCTTCCGGCTGGTAATAATCGTAGTAGGAAACGAAATATTCGACCGCGTTGTCCGGGAAGAAGCTTTTCATCTCCGCATAAAGCTGCGCCGCCAGCGTCTTGTTCGGCGCCAGGATAACAGCGGGCCGCTGCATCTCCTGGATCACATGGGCAACGGTAAAGGTTTTGCCCGATCCGGTCACGCCCAGCAGCACCTGGTCGCGTTCGCCCGCCTGAACGCCAGCCAGCAGCTCGGCGATGGCCTGCGGCTGGTCGCCCGCCGGTTGAAATTCGGATGCCAGACGGAAGGGTGGCGAATCCATTGGCTGCGGCAGCGCACCGCGGCTTGCCGGGTCAAAGAGCGCTAGGCGGTCGAGGATGGCGGTGTCCATGGCGGGCCTGCTTCGCTAGAATTCACGTTCGTCGGTCGGATCGACTATAGCGCTCCGACGTCGCGACTCCAAACCCTGGGACCCGCAGCCTATGTCGCAAATACCCTACCAGCCGCTTGAGGGACGCTTCGTCCGCCTGGAGCCGCTGGCGCCCGAGCATCGCGCCGGCCTAGAAGCTGTCGGCGCGGAAGACAAAATCTGGCAGTTCACGCCCCGCGGCGGCACCATCCAGCAATATCTAGACGCTGCCTATGCCGCGGTGAAACCGGACAACCATCTGCCCTATGTCGTCCGCTTTCTGGCCAAAGACAAACTGATAGGCATGACCCGGCTGTTCGATATCTCGTTGCAGCATCGCGGGGCGGAGATCGGGCATACCTGGTACCATCCGGACTATTGGGCCGGCAAAACCAATCCAGAATGCAAGTTCCTGTTGCTGCGCCATGGGTTTGAAGTCTGCAACCTGATCCGGGTGCAGTTGAAGACCGACATGCGCAACAAACGCAGCCAGGCCGCCATAGCCAAGATGGGAGCCAAGCATGAGGGCGTGTTGCGCAACCATATGGTCCTGCCCGATGGCCGCCTGCGCGACTCGGTTTATTTTTCTGTGCTGCCGGATGAATGGCCGGCGGTCAAAGCCGGTCTCCAGGTCAGGCTGGATGCATGACCGTTAACCGCGGATCAAGATTTGCCGTCTGAAATCGTGGTTAAGTTCATGTGAAATTAACCATTTGGTCCTTAGGTTAACCGCGCTAGCCTACCCCTATCAAACGGGCTAGCTGCATGAGCCCCCAGACAAGCCCGGTTTCCCCTGCCGGGCTTGTCGCCTATGGGCGGCCAAATAGTCTCAGTCAAATACTGTTCGGACTGGCCGCTTATTGTTGCTCTTGCCGGTCAAGGCTCCTAGGGTCGCCGCGGTTTCAACCCCGAACCGCAAGGATCATAGTGCTATGTCGATCGTTGCCGATCGCCTCTCTGTTATTAAGCCGTCGCCGACCGTGGCGATGAACACCAAAGCGATGGAAATGGCCGCCGCTGGTGAAGACGTTATCGGTCTGGCCGTCGGTGAGCCCGACTTCGATACTCCTGATAATGTCAAAGAGGCCGGCATTAAAGCGATCCGTGGCGGTGATACCAAATACACTGCGCCGGATGGCCGTCCCGAACTGAAGGCAGCGATCTGCCGCAAGCTGAAGCGTGAGAACGGGTTGGAGTATACCAACGCCCAGATCACCATCGGCAACGGCGGCAAGCATGTCCTTTATAACGCACTGATGGCCAGCCTGAATCCGGGCGACGAGGTGATTATCCCCGCGCCTTACTGGACCAGCTATCCGGACATGGTGTTGCTGGCAGAGGGAACGCCGGTAACGGTGCAATGCCCGGTGGAGCAGGGTTTCAAGCTCAAAGGCGCCGACCTGGAAGCGGCGATCACGCCGAAGACCAAGTGGCTGATCCTGAACTCGCCCTCGAACCCGTCTGGTGCTGCCTATACCTGGGATGAGATGAAGGAGGTCACCGACGTGCTGCTCCGCCATCCGCATGTCTGGGTCATGACCGACGATATGTACGAGCATATCGTCTATGACGGCTTCCAGTTCTGCACCCCGGCCCAAGTCGAGCCGCGGCTGTACGAGCGGACGTTGACGGTCAACGGCGTTTCCAAGGCCTATGCCATGACCGGTTGGCGTATCGGCTATGCCGCCGGCGCGAAAGTGCTGATCGACGCGATCCGCAAGATCCAGTCGCAGAGCACGACCAATCCCAGCTCGATCAGCCAGACCGCGGCGGTCGAAGCGCTGGACGGTCAGCAGAACTACCGCGCTGCGTGGATCGAAAGCTTCAAGCGCCGCCGTGATTTGGTTGTCGCCGGCGTCAATGCAGCCCAGGGCCTGACCTGCAACACGCCGGAAGGCGCGTTCTATGTCTATCCGTCATGCGCCGGCGTCATCGGCAAAAAGACGCCATCCGGCAAGGTGATCGAGAACGACGACGATTTCGCCTTTTATCTGTTGGAATCGGAAAAGGTCGTTGTGGTGCCGGGGTCTGCGTTCGGCCTCAGCCCGAACTTCCGCATTTCCTACGCCACCAGCGACGAAAAGCTGAAAGAGGCCTGCCGCCGCATCCAGCGCGCCTGCGCTGCGCTGCGGTAAACCGGATGCGCCATGCGGGGTGGTTAAGCGCCCGCCCGCATGGCCGCGCCGAATTCTTTGCCCATCGGTCGGCCTGCGGCGTTGGGCCGAACTCATGCGAAGGCCCTGCCGATGCCGGCCGCTACGCCCGACGATCTGTTCCGATATCTGGACTCGCTCGCCATAGCGCATGCCACCACTTGGCATGAGCCTGTGTTTACGGTCGCGGAAAGCCAGGCGCTGCGGGGCGCCCTACCTGGCGGCCATTCCAAGAATTTGTTCCTGAAGAACAAAAAAGGGGACATGTGGCTGGTCACTGCCGCCGAAGATGCTGCCGTAGATCTGAAAAGCCTGGCGGTTACGTTGGGCGCGGGGCGCTTGTCCTTCGGTAAACCCGAGCTTCTGATGCAGTATCTGGGCGTCGAACCGGGCTCGGTCACCCCGTTTGCGTTGATCAATGACTCTGGCCGTCAAATCACGTTTGCGCTGGACCGGCGGCTGACAGAGATGCCGCCTCTGCACTTTCATCCGCTCACCAACCGTGCGACGACAGCGATCAGTCCGGCCGATTTTTCGAAATTCCTGTCCGCTCGCGGTAATAGGGTGGTTCAGGTTGAATTTCCGCCGATGCCAGCGGCATGATGCAAAAGCAGTCTGGTCGTCTGTGCTTCGCTCGGCGATGCTCTAGCTTCGATGGAATAGGACCAGGAACAATAGCCCCAATCCTGAGAGTGTCGCTGCAGCGGGCCACAGGAGTACTGTCTGAACGCCTGGGTCCCAAATTTCGGCGGCCAAATAGCGCTGGATAACAGCCTGAACCAGGTTTAAGCTGTTGACGTCGATGGTGTACCAGATCTCGCCGCCCGTAGTGAATGGATAGGCGCCGGTCTTGAACCAGATCATCCCATCCCGAACAGCAGCAATTGTGCAGCCTAACACCAATAT
>JAPOJR010000359.1 GCA_029978325.1 Alphaproteobacteria bacterium
ATGCGCCAACCAGGAGCTATTCATCAAAATGCTTTCCAACCACAGGATATTGCGAGTTTAGAGAGTTCCAGCCCGAGGCTCTCCGATTTTGAGAATTTCCAACCAGAGGTCATGGAAAATCCTGGAAAATCATGGACAAATTACCAAAAAAATACCAACTAACCAAAAAATAAGCGGGAGACGACCCTAATTAATGGCGGGAGACGACCATCATTAATGGCGGAATTCTGGGGGGCGCCCCCGCGCCCCCCCAGACCCCCCCACACCCCCCCTTAATGTCGGCCTCCGGCCTCCCTATCTCAGTGCGCTGCGCAGAACCCGCCACTCTGCTTTTCCTTCGCGAACCTTTTAATTTATTGTTTTTTTTTCAAGCCTGTTTGTCAAGGAACGCTGCGAACAATAGTTTGAAAAAAACGGTTTAGCAGTAGACTTTGTGAATTTTGTGATGTCAAAATGTATTACAAATGAGTGCAAAAACTGTCCAAAATCGACAACAAATAAGGTCTGGGGCTGTCCCGAG
>JAPOJR010000360.1 GCA_029978325.1 Alphaproteobacteria bacterium
GGACCCTGATTCACGGCCTGGGTGAAAAGCGCCTTGAGCAAGCCGTTCGGGCAATTAAAGGGCTCGCCTGACCTCTTAAGCCAACCGGTGTGTGATGCCGGCGATGTTGACAGCAGTCAAAGCGTTGTCTAGATTGACTCCGCTATCCAACGGGGTGTCCGGCATGGGCCGGGCTGAGAATCACCCGCTGAACCTGAACCGGATCATGCCGGCGGAGGAATCTGGATAGTGGCCACGCTGGTCCCTCCGCTCTTCGATCCCGAAGGAGCGCCTTCATGACAATTGTTCGACTGCTTGCCGCCATCAGTACCGGCCTGCTGATTGCTTTTGGACTTCCTGCGAATGCAGAAAAGCCAAGTCTCACCGTGTACACCTACGCTTCGTTTGTCTCTGACTGGGGTCCCGGCCCTTTGATTGAACCGGCTTTTGAGGCGCATTGCCGGTGTGACCTTAAGTTTGTCGGCGTGGAAGACGGCGCCGCGCTATTGGGGCGGCTGAAACTCGAGGGTACCCGTTCT
>JAPOJR010000361.1 GCA_029978325.1 Alphaproteobacteria bacterium
GTTGGCCGGCGTGGTGACGTTGCAGATCTGCCAGTTGTGCTCCTGGATCTGCGAGCGCGTCTCCAGGGACATGTCGCTCGGTACGCGCGTCGGGTCCTCGTCGGACATCTGTAAGTAACGCTCCACGCGGCACGAGCTGTGTTCCGGGCCTTGGCCGTCGTAGCCGTGCGGCAACAGCAAAGTCAGACCGGTTTGCCGTAACCACTTCGCTTCGCCCGAGCTGATGAACTGGTCGATGATGATCTGCGCGGAGTTTGCGAAATCGCCAAACTGCGCCTCCCACATCACCAGCGAGTTGGGGTTCTCCAGCGAGTACCCCAGCTCGAACCCGAGCACGCCGAACTCGCTTAACGACGAGTTGGAGACGGTGAAGAAGTTGGGGTGCTTGCTGTCGCCGTACACCGAGCGAAGCGGCACGCACCGCTCGCCCGTGTTCTGATCGTGTAAAAGAGCGTGGCGGTGGCTGAACGTCCCGCGCTCGACATCCTGACCGCTTAAACGCACGTGGTTACCCTCC
>JAPOJR010000362.1 GCA_029978325.1 Alphaproteobacteria bacterium
CCTGAGCGCCGGGCCCCTTCGCCTCGCCCCTTGAGGGGCGCGGCGCTCCTGGGCATGGCCGCGGCGGAGCGGCGGCGTGCGGTTGCGTGCTGGCCACGCCCGCGTTGGGACCCGCGGCACCTGCGAGGCGGGGGCCGGGCAAGACGCACGCCGCCCGCGCGCGTATTCGGGCTGATGCTCGCCCTGGTGGCGCGAGGAGCGCTGGCGCAAACGCCGGCGTTCTACGGCATGACGGTGTATGGCACGCCGACGCCGACGCCCGCGCCAACGCCAACGCCCGCGCCAACGCCAACGCCGCCCGCGCCACCGCCAACGCCGCCGACGCCGCCGACGCCGCCAGCACCACCGAAAGACAAAGCAAAGAAGCATGCTGTGCTTACGCGCTTGGAGTCGCTCATAGTGTGGATCGCCGTCGCGGGAAGCGGCGGGCTCTGCGTTGCCATATACAGCTGCCACTATCTCTACGCAAGGAAGTTGTACATGGATGAGCTCGACAGACGCGGCGACCCAAAGCTT
>JAPOJR010000363.1 GCA_029978325.1 Alphaproteobacteria bacterium
AGCGGGGAATTTTGAAATGGGCGATCTGCCCCCGGCAATGGTCGAGTATATCCTGTTCCGACAGGATTGCGTCCGCTCTGGGGATGATCCAGGTGCAGACCGCTTCGCCGAACTTGTCGTCGGTGACGCCAAACACCTGCGCGTCGGCGACGGCGGGATGGCGGAGCAGATATTCCTCTATCTCGCGTGGATAGATATTCTCGCCGCCGCGGATGATCATGTCCTTGATCCGGCCGGTGATGCGGACATAGCCGTGCGCGTTCATCGTCGCCAGATCGCCGGAGTGCATCCAGCCATCGGCGTCAATGGCGTCGGCCGTGCGTTCGGGATCGTTCCAATAGCCCAGCATCACGGCATAGCCGCGCGAACAATATTCGCCTTGCTGGCCGATGGGCAGGATCGCGCCGTCGGGACCGACCACCTTCGCCTGCGCATGGGGATGAACGCGGCCGACCGTCGTGACGCGCTCCTCCAGCGGATCGTCGGTCGCGGTCTGGGTGGTGAGCGGGCTAGTTT
>JAPOJR010000364.1 GCA_029978325.1 Alphaproteobacteria bacterium
ATGCAGCGGTGGATGCCGAAACCGAAGGAGAGGTGGTAGCGGGGGTTTTTGCGGTCGATGATGAAATCGTTAGGGCGCTCAATCGCGGTCTCGTCATGATTGCCTGACAAATACCACATCACCACCTTGTCGCCTTGCCGAATCGTTTTGCCGCCGAGTTCGATGTCTCTCGTGGCGATGCGGCGCATGTGCATGAGCGGGGTCTGCCAGCGAATGATTTCAGACACCATGCTCGGTATCAGCGAGGGGTCTGCTTTGAGCTTGGCGTATTCGTCCGGGTTCTGATTGAGCGCCAGTACGCCACCGGTGATCGAATTGCGCGTCGTGTCGTTGCCACCCACGATCAGCAAAATCAGGTTGCCCAAATACTCGAGCGGGTCGTCCACCATGTCCCGCGTTTTGGGGTTGGTGGCCAGCAGGCTGATCAGGTCCATGGTGTCTGGCGGGTTATTTTTGCGCTGATGCCACAGCTCGGTGAAGTAACCTAGGCATTCTTGCAAGGCGGCGGTGCGCTC
>JAPOJR010000365.1 GCA_029978325.1 Alphaproteobacteria bacterium
GACCCTGGCCGACCGCTTGCTGCAGGACACGGGCACCGTGGCCAACCGGGACATGCAGGAGCAGTTCCTGGACAACATGGATCTGGAGCGGGAGCGGGGGATCACGATCAAGCTCCAGGCCGCCCGGATGAACTACACGGCGGCCGATGGGGAGGAGTACGTCCTCAACCTGATCGATACCCCTGGCCACGTTGACTTCTCCTATGAGGTGAGCCGCAGCCTGCAGGCCTGTGAAGGGGCGCTGCTGGTGGTGGACGCCAGCCAGGGCGTGGAAGCTCAGACCCTGGCCAACGTGTACCTGGCGCTGGACAACGATCTCGAGATCATTCCGGTGCTGAACAAGATCGATCTGCCCGGTGCGGATCCGGATCGGATCAAGGAAGAGGTGGAGGCGATCATCGGCCTCGATTGCAGCAACGCCATTCCCTGTTCGGCCAAGACCGGCATGGGTGTGCCCGAGATCCTGCAGGCCGTGGTGGATCGGGTGCCCCCGCCGAAGGATGCGGTGGAGGAA
>JAPOJR010000366.1 GCA_029978325.1 Alphaproteobacteria bacterium
CAGGATGTGGAAGCTGAGTACCAGGTCGAGATCGATCGCGGCGCGCCACACGTCGTCCCAGGCCTCGTCGTCGTAGTCGGGACCGTCGTCGTAGGCCGGCCCCGGTGTGCCCGGCAGCATCACGCCGCGAAGACCCGCGGCCTTGATGGCCTCGAGGTCGGCGGTGCCCTCCTCCGGGGTGCGCATCGCAGTCTGACCGCAGCCGTACAGCCGCTCGGGTGCAACCGAGCAGTAGTCGGCGATCCATCGGTTGTACGCGTCGAAGAGGGCCTTTTTGAGGTCGAGGTCGGGGTGGTTGCAGAGCAGCATGCCGACGGAGGGGTAGATGACCTCGCCGTCGAGCCCGTCGTCCTGTTGCGCCTGGACGCGGGCGGTCGCATCCCACCCCGCGCGGTGCATCTCGTCGAAGCGGGTGCCCTTCATCGACAGCAGGTCGGACTGGCGACCTGCCGCCGAGTGCAGGCCGAGGTGGATCTTGTAGGACATTCCCGGCACGTGGAAGCACGCACCCTC
>JAPOJR010000367.1 GCA_029978325.1 Alphaproteobacteria bacterium
AACCTCTATCATCAAAGTTGTAGTCAGCTACTGGAGCACCCTCCATCATGGCATCGGATATCGAAATCGCCCAGGCCGCGACCCCCAAGCCCATTACCGAAATTGCAGCGGCGCTGAATATCCCCGACGAGGCGCTGGAGCCCTACGGACGGATCAAGGGTAAGGTCAATCTGGATTGGCTGCTGCAGCAGCCCGTGCGCGAGAACGCGCGCATGATTCTGGTAACCGCGGTCAGCCCGACCCCGGCGGGCGAGGGCAAGACCACGACCACGGTAGGCCTCGGCGACGCACTCAAGCACATTGGTAAGAACGTGGCGATTTGTTTGCGCGAGCCCTCACTGGGCCCGGTGTTCGGTATGAAGGGCGGAGCCGCCGGTGGGGGTTATGCGCAGGTGATTCCCATGGAGGATATCAACCTGCACTTTAACGGTGACCTGCATGCAATTGGTGTCGCCAACAATCTGCTATCGGCGTTGCTCGACAATCACATTCACCACGGCAATGCGTTGGG
>JAPOJR010000368.1 GCA_029978325.1 Alphaproteobacteria bacterium
AAGCCTGTGTGGGGAATGTGCCGTGGGCTGCGGTATTCGCGCCGTGACCGGCGAGGAACGCAGCCTGCACCTGGAGGGTGATTCGGCGCATCCGGCCAATGGCGGATTGCTGTGCGCGAAGGCGAAACGGCTGCGCGATGGCTGCGCGCTCGACGGGCGATTGCTACATCCGCTGGTGGAGGGACGCAGGCAGGGCTGGGAGCGGACGATCGCGCTGCTGGCGCGGCGGCTGGCGGCGGTGTTGTCGCGCCATGGTCCGGGCAGCGTGGCGCTGCATGTCGGTGGCGGGATGCCGACCGAGGATTATTATGTCGCCAACAAGCTGATGAAGGGCTTTTTCGGGTCCGCGCATATCCATGCGCCCTGGCGCGGCGCGATCGATCGGTTGCACCGCGCGGCCTTTGGCGAGGACGTCATGCCGGCGAGTTTTGAGGATATCGGCAGCGCAGGCCTGATCCTGATGATCGGTGACGCACTGGTGACGGATCATCCCGTGCTATTCGACCGGGTG
>JAPOJR010000036.1 GCA_029978325.1 Alphaproteobacteria bacterium
TTATAACTTCGCCTTTCAGTTCCGGCGTTGTCCGTGCACTGAAAGCGGTCAGGCGGATGTTCGCCGATAAGCCTGCATGCACGACATCGATATCGATCGGGTCGATCCGGGCGCGGATGACCCGCCCCTCACCAACCGGTACGATCTCCATCAGGGGTTCGGCCCGGACGATAATACTGCTGGTGGTGTGGACCTTCAAGTTTACGACAATCCCGCTGACAGGGGCGACGATCACCGTGCGCTTCAGCACGTCTACAGCGGCGGCCATCCGTTCCTGCAAATCCGCAATTTCGCCCTGTACGTCGCGGAGTTCGCGAATCGCTTGCTCGGTCGCTTCGGTTTTGAGGCTGGCGCCGCGAAGGTCGGCTTCGGCGATACTCTGCCGGGCCCGGGCGATGCTTGCGAGATTCCGCCCGCGACGGCCCAGGATTTCCGCCTCTTGCCGCTGTAAGGAATAGAGTCGGGCCCGCGGCGCCAAGCTCTTGCTGACCAGGCCTGTCACATCTTTCAATTCTGCCCGGATGTGCCGGATCTCTTTGTCGATCGCGTCGACCTCTGCCTCAAGGCCGATGATTTCCTCGCCAAATTGCTCTTTGCGGTTGGTCAGGATCGCGAGTTGCGCGTCAATCGTTTCGGACCGACTGCGAAGGATATTGCGCTGGGCTGCCAGGATGCTTGCTGCATCGGGGTCAATCTTAATCCGTTCCGCGAGCCACGCCGGCATCGCCAGTTCTTTGGCTCCGTCGCGTTCCGCGATGAGCCTGGCTTCCAGTGCCACGGCATAGGACATGCGCGTGGTGAGGACCCCGACGCTGGCATTCGCTTGGGTGTTGTCCAGCTCGATCAACGGCGCGCCCGCTTTCACAACGTCGCCGTCGCGCACCAGGATGCGGGAGACGATACCGCCCTCCAAGTGTTCTACTGTGCGCCGGTCGCCCTCGACAATAATTTCGCCGCCGGCGATAGCTGCACTTTCCAGCGGCGCCAGCGCCGCCCATGCGCCAAATCCGGCTACGAAGACCAGCACGATCAATAATCCGACAGTCAGGGTCGTGGAAAAGCCCATTGACGAAGGGTCGGCGGACGATTTGCCGGCGACCTTGTATGGAACAACCTGGCTGCCACCCTGCTGAGGCATAATTGGTGGTTTGGGCATGGGTTAGCCCTCGCTCGCGTGTTCGACGTTAGGCGGTGTCGGTGATCTGGTGCGGCCCAGTTGGATGGAAATGCGGGAATCGCTCCCAGGCGGCAGCGGTTGCACGGCGACGCCGCCGCTGTTGGACGGTCGGGGTGCGGGCGCAGTGACTGGGTGACCGTTGGCCGCTCCTGTAAGAGCGCCGCCTGGTTGGCCCGGTAGCTGTCTCTGGCCAGCGCCTGTCAGTTTTTCCAGAACCTCGTCGCGGGGGCCGCGCATTTCGACCCTACCTTGATTGAGCACAACGACCGTATCGACATGATCCAGGATCGCCGGCCGATGCGTAACGATTACAACAGTGCAGCCGCGGGCTTTTAGGTCTTTCAACGTCTCCAGCAACGCCATGTCTCCATCGCGGTCCAGATTGGCGTTTGGTTCGTCGAGGACCAAAAACTTGGGGTCGCCAAATACGGCGCGCGCCATGGCGATCCGTTGTCTCTGGCCCCCGGACAGGCGCACTCCACCTTCGCCGATTTGCGTATCATAGCCATCCGGCAAGTGCAGGATCATGTCATGGACGCGCGCCAGCTTCGCCGCCGCAACAACCTCGGTCGGATCGGCCTCTGCCAGGCGGGCGATATTTTCTCGGACTGTTCCTTCGAACAACTCCACATCCTGCGGCACATAGCCGATGTGGCGGCCGCGGTCGGATGCATCCCAATAGGCAAAGTCCGCGCCGTCCAGGCGGACAGCCCCGGCTGTGGCGATCCAACTGCCGACCAATAAGCGGGACAGCGTCGTCTTGCCGGATGCTGATGGGCCGACCAGTCCGACTTGTTCGCCCGGTTGCGCCTCGAATGTTATCTGGCGCAGGATCGGCTCGCGCTGGCCTGGTGGCACGAATGTAACGGCCTCGACCTGCAGGTGCCCGCTTGGGTCAGGCAGCGTCATTGGGTCGTCGATATCGTCCTGGCGGGCGATCAATTGGCTGATGGACCGATAGGCGTTGCGCGCGCCGGTAAAGCCGCGCCAAGCATTGATCGACTGCTCGATCGGCGCCATGGCCCGGCCGAGGATGATCGAGGCGCCGATCATTGCGCCGCCGGTAATCTCACCTTCGATCACCAGATAGGCGCCGGCCCCCAGAATACCGACCTGAACGAACATCCGCATCATACGGGCCATAGACGCGATCACGCCGGACATGTCGCTCGCGACGCTCTGGGACACCAAGCCTTCCTCGCCCGCCATTCGCCATTTCGAGACCAACGACGGAGCCATGCCCAAAGCGGCAATCACATCTGCGTTTCTGACCGCCGCATCCGCCCGGTATAGGGCCTGATTGGTGGAGCGGGTGGCTTTCGACATCACTGGACGGGTCAAAACGTCGTTTGCAACCGCGAACAAGAACACGAGTACGCCACCAGCAACCGAAATCCAGCCGAGCATGGGGTGCAGGAAAAATATGATTGTCAGGTAGAACGGAACCCAAGGCGAATCCAGTATGGGAAACACACTGGGGCCGGTTATAAACTGGCGTAGGGTGTTCAACTCGCGCAATGCGCTGGCCCCTTGGACGCCCGCGCCCGACCGTCTCAGGCTTTCGTTGAGGCTGGCTTCCAGAAGGGGGCCCGACAACTGCCGGTCGATCCATGCGCCGAGACGCACCATGATGCGCGCCCGCACAATTTCGATGGCCGACATCAGCAGCACGGCCCCCAGCGCCATCGCAGTTAGCAACAGCAACGTATCCGTATGCTTGGTGGGGAGCACGCGGTCGAACATTTGCATCATGTAGATCGGCACGGTCAACATCAGGAGATTGATCACGATGCTGAACAACGCTACGGCGACCATAGCCCGGCGGACTCCCGCCACCACATTTCTGAGTGCTGCGCGCGGTTGCATAGCTATCCTATCACGGCCTTCCCCATCGTTTTGCGACTGATGACCAGCCGCAACTATTTGAGACCATCCGCATTCGCCTGTTAAAGCAAAGACAGGCGCTCCAGTCCAATCCCGACTTTCGCATCATCCCGATCGATGCAACCGCGCGATGTCGCACTTGCCTTGAAGACTGGCCGTTCCGCCGTCATGATCCTGGGGAAAGACAACTGTCCGGAGGAAATCCCCAATGCGCGCTCTCGAAGGTATCAGGGTCGTTGATTTCAGTCAGGTGATCGCTGGTCCGTTTTGCAGCCAACACTTGGCCTTGTTGGGCGCCGACGTGATCAAGATCGAGCAACCCGGCATTGGCGATCAGGCCCGCCGCTTACTGGGCGACAATGATTGGGGCGAGATGGGTATGAGCCCAATGTTCCTTGCCTGCAACGCGGGCAAGCGCGGCATCACTTTGGACCTGAAGCATCCGAAGGCCAAAGAAGTGGTCGTCCGTTTGCTGCGGGAAGCGGATGTTTTGTTGGAGAATTTCAAGGCCGGCGTTCTGGAGAAACTGGGCTTTGGCTATGATGCGGTGAAAGCGATCAAGCCGGATATCGTCTATTGTTCGGTTACGGGATACGGCCAAACTGGGCCGTATGCCGGCGCTGCCGCCTATGACGGCGCTATTCAGGCGACCAGCGGCATGGTGGCGGTAACCGGCCTGCCCGATACGCCGGTGCGCGCCGGCTTTATGGGAGTGGATGTCCCAACCGCAATTACCGCCACGATGGCGATTTTGGGGGCTTTGGTTCGCAAGGAGCGCACTGGCAAAGGGCAGCGCCTCGATGTGGCAATGTTGGACACGGCTATGACCGTGCTGGGGCCACAGGTCTCAAATTATCTGAATACGGGGGCGGATTCGCCGCGGGTCGGCAACAGCTCGCCTGCGTTGATTCCAACAGCCGGCGTTTTCACCACCGCCGATGGCTTCATCATGATGACGTGTTTGACCGACGGGCAGTTTGCGGCGCTTGCCGCGTTGATGCAAAGGCCCGACTGGTTGACCGATCCGGTGTTTGCCACCTTCAACGCGCGCAAAGCCAACTACGATGTGGTGGAGCAGGCCATGCACGCAGCGTTCAGCACGGCGACGACCGACGAATGGGACAGACGATTGAGCGAGGCCAAGATCCCGGCGGCGCCGGTCCGCTCGCTGCCGGAAGCAAGCCGCCATCCGCAATTGGCGCATCGGCAGGTGTTCACCGAGTTCGGCCAGTTCGGGTCGATTCAACGGCCTGCCTTTGGTATCGGCGCGCCCTACCTGGCCAATGAGGACGCGCCCAGGCCAGACCGGCGGCCGCCATGGCTGGGCGAGCACACGGATGAGGTCTTGGCAGATTTGGGCTATACTGCCGATGAAATCCACGAGCTGCGCAAGGCGGGCGCGCTTTAGCAAGGCACGGGGCTGCTGACCTGAATTTTTGGAGATGGCGCCGCCATGCGGTTACCCTATGTGACGCTCGATGTGTTTACGGACCGCCGGTTTGGCGGCAACCAACTGGCGGTACTGCCAGATGCGCGCGGCCTGACCACTGAGCAAATGCAGGCCATTACGCGCGAGTTCAATTTTTCCGAAAGCACCTTCGTGCTGCCGCCAACGGACCCGCAAAACGACGCGCAGGTGCGAATTTTCATGCCGGGGCGCGAGGTCCCGTTTGCGGGGCACCCGAATGTCGGGACCGCGTATGCACTGGCGATGATCGGGCATGTTCAGGGCAAGCCGGTTGGCGACATACTGCGGTTCGAGGAGCAGGCCGGCCTGGTGCAAATGGCGATAAACCGGGATGGGTCCGGCCATCCGCAGTCCACAGAATTGACTGCGCCTGCGTCGTTGGCCGTCGGTCAGCCAAAGCCGGTCGCGCATGTCTGCGCAGCCACGGGCCTAGCGCCGGATGCTGTTTTGCAGGCCCATCATACGGCCCAAACCGTGTCGGTCGGGTTGCCGTTTACGATCGTCGAATTGGCCAGCCTCGATGCGTTGGCGGCGGTCAAACCTGATCTTGCGGCGTTCGACCGGCATTTCGCCGGGGAGGAGGGCGACGCGCTCTATCTTTACGTGCGGACCGGCGATGCATGTGTGCAAGCGCGGATGCTTGCGCCACTGCATGGCGTAGTCGAAGACCCGGCAACGGGCAGCGCCGCCGCCGCGCTGACCGGGTATTTGGCGCACATTGCGGCGGCCGACGCAGGCACATTCCCGTTAACGATCGCACAAGGGTTGGAAATGGGCCGGCCAAGCATCATCCAGGGCGTAGCGGAAAAATCCAAAGGCATTGTTCATGCCGTCAGGGTCGGCGGACCATCCGTTGCCGTTATGGAAGGGTTCCTCACGGTTTGACCGATGCGCCTTCGCCTCAAGCCAGGCTGGACTGGCGGCAACACGCCTATCGCGCCGACCTAGCCGACTCTCGGCTGCGCGCGCGCGTTTCGGCGGCTGCGTTCGTAGATGGTCGTGCCGCAACGGTCGGCAATACGGCATTGGCGTTGTTGAGACGTCCCAGTCCTGACGCGCCGATGGACAGTCAACTGCTTCCCGGTGAAGCGGTTCGGGTGTTTGACGAGCATGAAGGATGGGCGTGGGTGCAGTGCGCGCATGACGGATATGTCGGCTATGTCGCCAGCTGCGGCCTGGAGAGTGGCATTGGCACAGCATCGCATTGGGTCGCAGTCCGCGAAACCGTTGTGTTGTCGGATGCCGACCAAGTTTGCCGGCCGTTACACAGCCTGAGCCTGGGCGCGCAGGTTCAGGTTAGCGAGGTGGGCGAACGCTTTCATCGGCTTGCATCCGGTGGATTTGTCTTTGCCCGGCATTTGCGCAGCGTGTCCACGATTGCTGACGATTGGATCGCGGTTGCGGAGGCGCTGATCGGTTTGCCGTATCTCTGGGGCGGCCGCGGCGCTGGCGGGGTCGATTGTTCCGGGTTGGTGCAAATTGCGCTTGCGGCTTGCGGCATAGCCTGCCCAAGGGATTCCGACCAACAGGCCGCTGGCTTGGGAATGCCCGTGCCGCTTGATCCGGCGGCATGGAAAAGAGGCGATGCGATCTATGTTCCAGGCCATGTCGTTCTAAATAAGGGCGACGGGCAGGTTGTACACGCAACAGGCTATGCCTGGAGTGTCATGGTCGAACCACTTGATCGGTGCCTTGCTCGTCTGGCTGATCAAGGGCGGCCTGTAACTTCCGTTCGGCGACCGGTCCGACAAACCTAGCGTTGGGCCGAATGGCGGCATTTGCCGAAATCGGTTTTTGTCGCTGTAACGGCGTCGAATTTGCCGTATAAGCGACCAGATTATCACAGTAGGCAGGCCGGTGCCGACGACTTTATCGCTCTACATTGCCCGACAGTTCGCGACATGGTTCGCCGCGTTGGTTGCGGTCGCGTCTGTGCTGGTGCTGATTCTCGATTCGCTGGAGTTGGTGCGGAGGGCAGCGTCGCGGCCGGATGTCGGGGTCGGCACGGTCTTGCAGATGGCTTTGCTGCACTTGCCGCATATCATCGACATCGTTCTGCCATTCGCCATGTTGTTCGCGGCGATGGCGGCGCTCTGGCGCCTGTCGCGCTACCAGGAGCTTGCGGTGGCGCGTGCGGCTGGTTTGTCTATCTGGCAGATATTGGCCCCGGGCATTGCTGTGGCCGCACTGCTGGGGCTCTTGAAGATCGTTGCGTTCAATCCGTTGGCGGCGACCGCCTTAGCCGCCTTCGAGGATCTGGAAGCAGAATATTTTGACAAGCGACCAAACAATCCGGTGCTGCATGGCACCGGTCTGTGGCTGAAAGACTATTCCGGCGCATTCGATTTGATCATCCATGCCGACTCATTGTTACCAAAGGGGCAAGTGCTCCAGGGTGTGACGGTGTTTCAGTTCGTCGACCGAGATTATTTTAGCTCGCGCATCGATGCAAAAAGTGCCGTGTTGCAGGAAGGGGCATGGACCTTCACCGGCGTGCGGGTAATTGGCCCCGACCGGCCGGTGGTGGAGCTTGAAACTCTGGCCCTGTCGACGCGGTTGAACTGGGGGCGGTTGGAAGAAAGTTTCGCGTCTCCGGCCAGCATGCCGGTTTGGCGGTTGCCCACCTTCATCACACTGTTGGAGGCAGCGGGATTTTCTGGGGCGCCGCACCGGGTGTATTTCCACACGGCTCTGGCTGCGCCAATGGCGCTTGTGGCCATGGTGCTGATTGCGGCGGGGTTTGCCATTCGTCCGCCGCGGCGTGGTGGCATTTTTAGCCTGATGACGTTGGCGGCCATAGCCGGACTGGGGTTTCATCTGCTAACGCAGGTATTCTTCCGCCTGGGACTTTCGGGCCAGCTGCCTGCGGCGTTGGCAGCCTGGGCGCCTATAGGCTGCGTCACCATGTTGGGTGTAACCTGGCTTTTGTATACTGAGGACGGTTAATAGTGCGGCAAATAAAGGGTTTGATGAGTCAGAGCGTGTCACTGGGATTCGCGTTTGTCATGGCGATGGCGGCTGTTGCCTTGCAACCCTGGGCGGCGAGCGCGCAAAACCGGTCAGCATCACCTGCGCATACGATTGTCCAAATTGTCAACGATGAGCCGATTTCAACCTACGACATCGATGCCCGGATGCGTTTGGTGTTGACGACCGCCGGGCAAGCGGTTTCGCAAGAGGCTTTGGGCCGGATTCGTCACCAGGTGATCGAGACCCTGATCGACGAACGGGTGCAACTGCAAGAGGCCAAACGTCTGGGAATCAAGGTTGAAGACGCCGAAATTCAGAACGCGGTCGCCACGATCGAAAAGACCAATCGGATGGAGCCGGGGGGCTTGTTGTCAAAGTTGACGCAAGCCGGCGTCGATGTCGGAACATTGGTTGGTCAGATTCGCGCGACTCTTGCCTGGCGCAAAGTCGTCGGCTCGCGCGCCAACAAAGCGACCGCTGTGACCGAGGCGGATATCGACCAATATTTGAAAGATTTGAAGCAAAAGGGCGGCAGCGAATATCTGCTCGCTGAAATTTTCGTCGCTGCACCGCGGGCGCGGGACCTGCCGATTGCGCGCGCGACCGCCGACGACCTGGTCCAGCAGCTGCGCAAGGGCGCGCAATTTTCGGCGCTGGCCAGCCAGTTTAGCCAGGCACCCACCGCCGGCGTTGGCGGCGACATGGGCTGGGTGGAGGGTGACCAGTTGGACCCGAGGCTGGCGGCCGCATTGAACGGATTACCCGTTGGGCAAATCGCGCCACCGATTGAGTTGGATGACGGCATTGTCATCTTGGCGCTGCGGGACAGGCGCGTCTTTGTCGAAGGCGGTCAAAAAGAAACTTTGTACGATATCCGCCGCCTATATGTTCCCTTCGATCCAAAGGCGGCTACCCCTGTGAAGCTGGCTGTGCTGCAAAAGGTCAAAGACGCGGACGCGCAGGTAAAAACCTGCGATGATATTGCCCCCGTTGCTGAAAAGTTAGGGGCGCAAAGCAATAATATGGGGGAGATGCGTCTCAACGGTTTGCCGGCGCCGCTGCGGCCCTATATCGAGCCTCTCAATGCTGGTGAGAAAACCAAAGTGTTGCCGTTGGTCGATGGCGTGATGTTGATGATGGTCTGTAACAAGCGGGTTCAGGCCGAAGGGATGCCGGACCGCAATCAGGTCAGGCAAACCCTGACAAACCGCCATATCGATGCTGAGGCGCGTCAGCTTCTGCGGAGTCTGCGCCAGAACGCGATGATCGAAACGCCGGATCGGGGGTGATCGGGCCATGCTCGCTGTGACCATGGGCGACCCCGCCGGCATCGGCGGCGAGTTGACGTTAGCCGCATGGCGACAGCGGGCCAACTTGGATATTCCGCCGTTTGTTGCCGTGGACGATCCGGTTCGGCTTCGGCGTTTGGCCGATGTGCTTGGCTGGGATGTGCCTCTCCGTACGGTGGAAACGCCGGCATCGGCGGCGGACTGTTTTGCCGATGCCTTGCCGGTCCTTCCGGTCTCGTTGGCGCATCCGGCTGAGGCCGGCCGAGCCGACCCGCGTAACGCCCCTGCAGTCATCGCCAGCATCGACCGGGCAGTCGAGTTGGCGTCGGCAGGGCTGGTCGCCGCAGTCGTGACGCAACCGATCCACAAGGCGACGTTGTATGGGTCCGGATTTGGATTTCCCGGTCATACCGAATATTTGGCGCACCTGACTCAAGCGGCGGAGCCGTCCATCATGATGCTGGCCGGCGGAGGGTTGCGGGTCGTGCCGATAACGGTGCACGAGCCTCTGGCCACTGCCATTTCGCGGCTGGATGCGACGATGATCGAAACCATGGCGAGGCGTGTTGCCGTGGCGCTTCAACGGGACTTTGGCATTACCTCGCCGCGGCTGGCGCTGGCTGGCCTGAACCCGCATGCGGGCGAGGACGGCGCGCTGGGCGGCGAGGAAGTTCGGTTCATCCGGCCGGCGGCGGATCGGCTGCGGGCCGAGGGATTGCGGCTTTCGGGGCCGCATGCGCCGGACAGCATGTTCCACGCCGCGGCGCGAGCCGGGTATGATGCAGCATTGTGCCTTTACCATGACCAGGCATTGATCCCGCTGAAGACGCTGGCGTTCGATGAAGGCGTCAACATTACCCTTGGCCTGTCGATCGTGCGCACCTCGCCGGATCACGGCACGGCGTTCGATATCGCTGGCAAGGGGGTCGCAAACCCAGCCAGCTTCATAGCTGCCCTGCGTGAGGCCCGGACGATTGCGGACCGCCGTGCAGGACGGTAATCCGCCAATCCTGCCGCCGCTGCGGGATGTCATCCATGCCCATGGATTGGCGCCCCTGAAGCGCTATGGGCAACACTTTCTGACCGACCCGCGGCTGATCGCCCGGATTGCCGCTGCGGCGGGAGACCTGACCGCCGGCACTGTCTTCGAGATCGGCCCCGGTCCCGGCGGCCTGACCCGCGCTTTGCTGGCCGCCGGCGCGCGCCAGGTGATCGCAATCGAGTACGACTCCCGTTGCCTTGCTGCGTTGGCCGATTTGGCTGGCGCCTATCCGGGGCGTTTGCAGGTGGTGGAGGCGGATGCGCTGGAGGTTGACCTATCGACCCTGGGGGCCGGCCCGCGCAAAGTGGTTGCCAACCTGCCCTACAATATCTCGACCGTGCTGTTGACCCAGTGGCTGGCGCAGGCCGATGCCTTCGATTGCCTGACGCTGATGTTTCAGAAAGAGGTGGCGGAGCGTCTGGCGGCCAGTCCGCGCACCAAAGCCTATGGCCGGCTCAGCGTTCTGACCCAGGTGTTGTGCCGCATCCAAAAGAATTTCGACCTGGCCCCCGGCGCCTTCCATCCACCGCCGAAGGTGGCCTCGACCGTGGTCACGCTGACGCCCTTGGGCGAGCCGCTGCCCTGTCGTCTGAAGACTTTAGAGGCCTGCACTGCCGCTGCCTTTGGGCAGCGGCGCAAGACTCTGCGGTCCAGCCTGAAATCCTGGGCCGGCAATGCCGAGGCCTTGCTGGCGGAAGTGGATATTCCATCGTCGGCCCGCGCCGAGGAATTGGCGCCGATGGACTTCGTGCGGCTGGCCGCCGCTTATGAACAGGCCAGGGCCGAACGCTGAGGCCGCGGGCGGGATCGGCCCCGGCCTGTTCGGACCGGAGCCTTTCCGCCGCCCTTACTTGCCGACGCCTTCGACGCCCGGCACGTACCAGTCCATGCCCAGCAGCATGCCGTCATCGGCGACAGCCCCGGCAGCCACCCGTTCCTTGCCGGCCTGGTCCTTGATCGGGCCGGTGAACGGGTGCAGCGTGCCGGCCTTGATCGCCGCAATAGTCTCGTCCGCAAGCTTGCGCACGTCGGCAGGGACAGCATCGCCATAGGGCGCGATCTCGACCATGCCGCTGGTCAGGCCGCCCCAGGTATCCTGGCTTTTCCAGGCGCCGTCCAGAACGGCTTGGGCGCGGGCGACGTAGTACTTGTCCCAGTTGTCGACAATGGCGGTCAACTGCGCCTTGGGCGCGAACTTGCGCATGTCGCTGGCCTGGCCGAAGGCGTAGACGCCGCGCTGCTCCGCCACCTGCAGGGCCGCCGGCGAGTCGGTGTGCTGGACGATGATATCAGCGCCCTGGTCGATCAGCGCCTTGGCGGCGTCGGCTTCCTTGCCCGGATCGTACCAGGAATTGACCCAGACCACCTTGACCTTGGCATCGGGCTGCTCGCTTTGCAGCGCCAGGGTAAAGGCATTGATGCCGCGCACGACCTCTGGGATCGGGAACGAGCCCAGATAGCCGATGACCTTGGTCTTGGTCATCTTGCCGGCGATTTTGCCCAACACGGTGCGGCCTTCGTAAAAACGCGCCGCATAGGTCGAGACGTTGTCATCGCGTTTGTAGCCGGTCGCGTGCTCGAATTGGACCTTCGGGAAGCTTTTGGCCACCTTCACGGTCGGATTCATAAATCCGAACGACGTGGTGAATATCAAGTCATGGCCGCTGGAGGCGAGTTGGCGGATGACGCGCTCTGCATCGGGGCCTTCCTTGACGCTCTCGACGAACGAGGTTTCGGCTTTCGCACCCAATGCCGCCTCGATGGCCTTGCGGCCCAAGTCATGGCGGTAGGTCCAGCCGTGGTCGCCGATGGGGCCGACATAGACGAAGCCGACCTTGACCTTGTCGGCGGCAAACGCCGTGCCAGTCAGCGCTACAGCGCCGACGATTGCCGCAGCGACCGTGCGGCTCAAACCCTTCAACATCTTCTTCACCTCTGTTTTGCGGGGATTACTGTATGATAGCGGCTTGTTAGAGGATTCCGTTCGATCGAGAAACACTGTTGCGCACTGGCGCTGCGAAAGGATGTTCCATGTCTGCCACTCCCGGCCGCTTTGCCGGCAAGACCGCCCTCGTGACCGGAGCCGCCTCCGGCATCGGCCGTGCGATTGCTGAACGCCTGATTGCCGAAGGCGCGAAGGTCGCCGGCGGCGATCTGAACAAGGATGGGCTGGCTGAGCTGGCAGATGTGCACGGCGACACATTTGCCCATGTCGCCTGCGACGTCACCAAGGAGGCTGATTGCGAGATGTTGGTGGCGTTGGCAGTCGCACGGTTCGGACGGCTGGACGTCGCCTTCAACGTCGCCGGCGGCAACCGCCCTGGCTACCTGCTGGACCAGCCGGAGCAGGACTGGCAGTTCACCATCGACCTCTGCCTGAAAAGCGTCTTCCTGGGCGTCAAGCATCAGGCGCGCCAGATGGTGCGGGCGCGTCGCGGCGGCGCTATCGTCAATATCGCCAGCCTGAACGCGCACGTGCCGATGTATGCCGGCGCAGCCTATGCTACCGCCAAGGCCGGCGTGGAGATGCTGACCAAGAACGCAGCGCTGGAATTCGCCGACCACAGTATCCGCGTCAATGCTGTGCTGCCGGGCTTGGTGCAGACGCCGCTCACCCGCCGCCATTTCGATAACGAGGCTGCACTTGCCGCCTTTATCGAACGCATTCCGCAACGCCGCCCGGCCCAGCCCGAAGAAATCGCCGCGCCCTCGCTCTACCTGGCGAGCGACGATGCCTCTTATGTGAACGGCGCCAGCCTGCTGGTCGATGGCGCATGGGCCGTCAGCGGCTATCCGGATATGCGTCCGTTCCGCGGCCCGGTGCAGTTCAATGGTTAGGAACCGCCGCAGACCTCAATAGCTCTTCGGCAAGCCCAGCACCCGCTCCGCGATATAGCAGAGCGCAAGGTGCGGCGTGATCGGCGCCAGGCGGTGGATGATGCATTCGCGGAAATAGCGCTCGACGTGATATTCCTTGGCATAGCCCATGCCGCCATGCGTCGTTACTGCCGTGGTGCAGGCCTTGAATGCCGCCTCACCCGCCAGGTATTTCGCCGCGTTCGCCATGTGCCCGGCATCCTCGCCGCGGTCATAGAGTTGCGCCGCGCGGAAGGCCATCAGGTTCGCGGCCTCCAGCTCCGCCCAGTTGATTGCCAGCGGGTGCTGGATGCCCTGGTTCATGCCGATAGGCCGGCCGAACACGTTGCGCTCGCGGGCATAGTCGGTGGCCTTCTGCAGCGCGACGCGGCCCAGGCCGACCAGCCCTGCTGCGATCAGAATGCGCTCCGGGTTGATGCCGTGCAGGAGATAGCGGAAGCCCTTGCCCTCCTCGCCGATACGGTCCTCGACCGGGATTTCCAGGCCGTCGATGAACACCTGGTTCGAGTCCACATGCTCGCGCCCCATCTTCGGAATCCGCCGGATTTCGCACTTGGAGCGATCCAGGTCGGTATAGAACAGGGTCAGGCCGTCCATGGGCCGCTCGGTCTCGCCGATATCCTTGGTCCGCGCGATCAGCAGGATTTTGTCCGCGACCTGCGCCGTCGTCGTCCAGGTCTTCTGGCCGTGGACGATATAGCGGTCGCCCTTCCGCACCGCCTTGGTCCTGAGGCGCGTGGTGTCGAGGCCAGTGTTCGGCTCAGTCACGCCAAAGCAGGCGCGCTTCTCGCGACTGATGATCGGCGGCAGCATGCGCGCCTTCTGCTCGTCCGTGCCGTAGCGCACCACCGGATTGAGCCCGAAAATCCCGAGACTGACCGACGAGACGCCGCCATTCCCCGCGCCGGACCGGCTGATCTCCTGCACCAGGATTGCCGCCTCGGTAATGCCGAGGCCGCTGCCGCCATATTCCTCCGGCATGGCGATGCCCATGAAGCCGGCGTCGGCGATGGCCTGGCAGAAATCCTCTGGAAACTGCTTGTCGTTGTCGCGGGCGAGCCAGTACTCATCGCCAAAATCGGCGCAAAGCCGCTCGACCGCATCGCGGATCTGGATCTGTTCGGGGGTGAAGTCGATGCTCATTGGTCGGGGCTCCGGGTGTAGCGGTCGGCAGAGTCTGTCACCTTGGGGTGGAGGATTGCAACGGTGTTGGATGCCGAACCCCTGCAACCCTTCACCTCGAGTGCGCCGCAGCTGGGTTTATGCCAGCCCTCATAACCTCCGCCCTTCAGCCTGAGGTGCGAGGCAAAGCCGAGCCTCGAAGGCGGCGTGTCACCCTCCGGCACCGCCCCTTCGAGGGCGCTCTGCGAGCGCCACCTCAGGGTGAAGGTAGTGAGAGGTCTGGCTCGCGGAACTGTTTTGATGAAGCTGGGTTTATGCCAGCCCTCATAACCTCCACCCTTCAGCCTGAGGCGCGAGGCAAAGCCGAGCCTCGAAGGCTCAGGGTGAAGGGCGGTGAGGAGGCCGACTTGCGAGCCTGTGGTAATGAAGGCGGGATTGCGCCAGCCGATAATCCCCGCCCTTCAGCCTGAGGTGCGAGGCAAAGCCGAGCCTCGAAGGCGGCGTGTCACGCTCTGGCATCGCCCCTTCGAGGGCGCTCTGCGAGCGCCACCTCAGGGTGAAGGGCGGTGAGGAGTCTGGCTTGCGAAACTGTTTTGATGAAGCTGGGTTTATGCCAGCCCTCATGACTTCCGCCCTTCAGCCTGAGGTGCGAGGCAAAGCCGAGCCTCGAAGGCGGCGTGTCACCCTCCGGCACCGCCCCTTCGAGGGCGCTCTGCGAGCGCCACCTCAGGGTGAAGGATCATGAGCGGGCTGGCTTGTGAAACTGTGGTGATAGAAGCGTTGGGGTATGGGGCGCAGGTAACCCTTTTGGCGGCACGGCCAATGCGCTAGTGTCCGCCGCAAATCACGCTCAGGGAGACCCCGTTTTGCTGCATTCGACCGACCGAATTCTCACCACCCATGTCGGCAGTCTGCCGCGTATCGAGGGACTTGCCGACCTCATCGTCGCCCAGCGCTCCGGCGGCAGTGTCGATCCGGTCGAGTTCCAGGCGACGCTGGCGCGGGCGACCCAGGCGGTGGTGCAGAAGCAGCTCGATGCCGGCATCGACATCGGCAATGACGGGGAGATGCCGCGGCCGGACTTCACCTCCTACATCGCCGACCGCATGACAGGCTTTGGCATGGGTGGGGAGGTCAAGCGCCCGATCCCGCTGGACGCGCAGAAATTCCCGGTCTGGTTCCGGCTGGTGAGCGATGGCTCGCGCCGGCGCCTCAACGTCTATGACTGGCCGCGCGCTGTCGGCGACATCGCCTATGGCGACGGGGCGGAGGTAGAGGCCGAGTGCGCCGGCTTCCACAAGGCGCACGCCGCCGCCAACGGCCAGTTCGCTGAGGCCTTCATGACCGCTGTCTCCCCGGGCTTTGCGGCCACAGCGCTGGCCAACAACCATTATGACAGCCACGAGGCCTATGTGTTCGCATTGGCCAAGGCGCTGCGCCCCGAATACGAGAAGATCGTCGAGGCCGGCTTCATCCTGCAGATCGACGCGCCGGACATGGGCATGGAGCGCCAGGGCTTCTTCCAGAACGATTCGATCAGCGACTTCCTGGCCGCGCTGGAAATGCACGTCGCCGCCCTGAACGAGGCGTTGGTGAACATTCCGGAGGCGCAGGTCCGCTTCCATTCCTGCTGGGGCAACCGCGACGGCCCGCACTATTTCGACATTCCCTGCCCGGATGTGCTGCCGGTGATGTTCCAGGCCAAGGCCGGCGCGCTGGTGCTGCCCTTCGCCAACTCCCGCCACGCGCACGAGATCGAGGCCTTCCGCACGCAAAAGCTGCCGGATCACATGGTCCTGGTTGCCGGCGCGGTCGAGACGACCAACAACTATGTGGAACACCCGCAGATCGTGGCAGAGCGCATTCAGCGCGCCGTCGCGGCGGTGGGCGACCGCGAACGCGTCATCGCCGGCACCGACTGCGGCTTCGGCACCGTCGCCGGCGACACGTTTACTGCCGAGGACGTGGTCTGGGCCAAGCTGGAAAGCCTAGCCATGGGGGCGAAGATCGCCTCGCAAAATCTATGGGGATAATCTGTCGTTGTTGGCATCGCAGGTCCGTTGGGGACGACGATGCCATCTTGGAGAATGCTAAGCCATGACCTATTCGATTGTCGCCCGCGATCCGTCCACCGGCTATCTGGGCATCGCGGTCGCCAGCCGGTTTTTCTCGGTCGGCGCGCGGGTGCCGCGGGTGTTGGGCGGTGTTGGAGCCATTGCCTCCCAGGCCTTCACCAACCCGACCTACGGCACCGACGGCCTGAAGATGATGCAGGCCGGGGCCCTGCCGGAAAGCATTGTCGATGCGCTGGTCAAGCGCGACAATGGCCACTCGAACCGCCAATTTCATATGATCGACGCCCAAGGACGCAATGCGGGCTATACCGGGCTGGATTGTATCGACTGGGCGGGGCATCTGCTGGCTGAGAACGTCTCGGTCGCCGGCAATATGCTGGAGGGCCCGCAGGTCATTGCCGAAACCCTGCGCGAATACCAGGCGGCGATGGACAAGCCATTCGCCGAGCGGCTGTTGCTGGCGATGCAAGCAGGCGAGGACGCGGGCGGCGACAAGCGCGGCAAGCAAGGGGCGGGGCTGGTGATCTACCGCGACCAGGATTATTCCTGGCTCGACATCCGCACCGACGACCACCCTGACCCTCTATCGGAACTGCGCCGGCTCTATGACGTGGCCAAGGAGCGCTATATCCCTTACACTGAGTTGCAGCCGACCCGCGAAAATCCGCACGGTGTCCTGGACCGTACGGCCTACGACGCGGAAATTGCCCGCATCGAAACAGAGCGCAAAGCCCGCGGCGGCCGTAGCGCCTCGTTCGCAGTCGACAAGACTTAGCGCCGGCAGCGCGGTTTAAGCTGTCCGCCGCTGTCTTGGGAGATGCTCTAATAATTAGATCTAGAGCAAATTCACCCGATCCAATCGGATCGGGATCTGCTCTAACCAATCAGTGTCAGAACTGTAAATACCACGGCGGCGAGGCCAGCGGCGGCGGGCACAGTTACGACCCAGGCGACGACGATCGTCAGGAAGTGAGATCGGCGCACCAGCTTGCGGTGCCGGACTTCTTCGACGGAAACCGATATGTCCGCTGGGCCTTCGCCACTGGAGGACTGCAACAGCATTTCGCGGCGGCGCTTGCTGTGCTGGGTGAAATACTCACGGAAAAAACCGACGCCGAAAACCGCGCCGACAGCAATGTGTGTTGAACTGACCGGCAGGCCCAGCCAGGAGGCAACGATGACTGTAATTGCCGCGGACAGGGCAACGCAGTAGGCCCGCATCGGGTTCAGTTTTGTGATCTGGTCGCCAACCATGCGGATCAGCTTCGGGCCATACAGAAACAATCCCAGGCTGATGCCGAACGCGCCAATCACCATGATCCAACCTGGAACAGCTGCCTTGGAGGCTACATCGCCAAACTCAACGCTATGCAGGATAGCGGCCAGCGGCCCGATGGCGTTCGCGACATCGTTAGCGCCATGGGCAAACGAGAGCAGTGCTGCGGAGCAGATCAGCGGAATACGGAACAACTGGCGAAGCGACTTGTTCCGGTTCTCCATGCCTTCCGACTGCCGTCGGATCAGCGGCTTGGTAATGGCCCATGCCAGCGCGAACACAGCGATACCTATGGCTACCGCCGTCAGCAGGTCGATTTTCCAAATCTGCTTCAGGCCTTTCAGGGCCAGATAGCAGGCGAATGCCCCGGCCATGATGGCGATCAGAACCGGAATCCACCTGCGCGCAGCCGCGATCTTGTCCGCCTGGTAAATCAGGTTGAGCTTGATAAAGGCCAGGAACGCCGCAGCAATGATGCCGCCTAGCAAAGGCGAGATGACCCAACTGGCCGCTATGGCCCCCATCGTTCCCCAATTGACCAGGTCGAAGCCTACGGCTGCGACGCCGGCGCCCATCACACCGCCGACAACGGCGTGGGTGGTCGATACCGGTGCGCCAATGACTGTCGCCAGGTTGACCCAAATCGCCGAAGCGATAAGCGCAGCCATCATCGCCCAGATAAAGGTCTGCGAGTCCTGAACCTTGGCCGGGTTGATAATACCTTTGGAGATCGTCGAAACGACATCGCCGCCAGCGATCAGTGCGCCGGCGCTTTCGAAGATCGCAGCGATAATCAGGGCGGTCACCAGGCTCATCGCCCGCGACCCCACCGCCGGCCCAACATTGTTGGCAACATCGTTCGCGCCGATGTTCAGCGCCATGTAGCCGCCCAGCACCGCTGCGAATATTACCAGCGCCGCGTCATGCGACACGCCAGCAAACATTGCGGCCAGCGTACCGGCGGCGCCGAGGAACAGCACGGCCATCATATGCCCAACCAGGCCGCCGGCGACGGTTCGGGTTGCGGCCTCGATGTGCACTATTTTGTCGAGGTCTTTATCGAGCGTAAGTTTGGTCGGTGCCAATGGGATCATCCCAATTGAGGTTAGACCCGAAACATGAGACCGATTCGGGTGAGGCGGCCAATCGGGATAGAATAACGGATAAACCTGGATCCGATGCCTTTGCAGCGGCTTTCTTTGCAGCGTACCACTTGATCTGCCGTTGGCCGCGTTCTTTCCACTGGAGCCGTTGCTCGACCGCCAGAAGCGGAAACACAAACACCGTGCATGGTACAGGATAGCCCTGCTTCAGCATTTTTTCATAGCGGAACGAGCCAATTGCGGTCTGGGAGATTTTGCCGACAATGCCGGCTTCCTCCGCCGCTTCCAGGGCCGCGACCTGCCACAGGGGACGGTCATTCTCCGGCCAGCCCTTCGGGACAATCCATCGGTTGCGCCGGCGGGACGTAATCAGCGCCACGCGCAGGCCATCGACCGTTTCCACATACGGAAGCGCGGCGGCCTGAACCAGTGATTTTCGGGCGCTATACACTTGGCGAAATCCACCCTTCCTTGTTCGTTGCAGTCGGTACACCGCTGAATCTACAAGTCTAACAGAAACGATACTGATTCGCAAATCCTAGGGTATGTGGCCCGTGGTTTTATGGCCTGCCGGAGATATAGCACAACGACGGACCGGGATTGCAGCCGGACGGCAGTGTTCCTGCTGGTCCATATGGCGGTAAGGCGGCAGTATGAGGAGAGACAATGTCCGTGTGCGTTTGACGCCCTGGAAGATCTGTTGCAAGGAGCCATAACCAATGATCGTCCGCCGCCGTTTCCTCGATCTCGACTACGGTCAGATACATTACAGAACCGCTGGCGCCGGCGGCCCCGCGCCTGTGGTGCTGCTGCACAGCGCGGCGCAATCGTCTGCGATGGTGGCGGACCTGGCGGCGGCATTGGGCGAAAGCCGGCTGGTGATTGCCCCGGACCTGCCGGGCTGTGGCGATACCGCCGCCCTGCCGGATAAGCCCACCATCGAAGTCGGGGACCTGGCCGACTGGCTGGCGGATCTGCTGGGCCGGCTCGGCATCGGACAGGCGGACGTGCATGGCCTGCACCTCGGCGCACGCATCGGCGTGGACATGTCGCTGCGCTATCCGGGACTGGTGCGCAAGCTGATCGTGGATGGCAACGGCTTCTATACCGGCGAGACCGGCGCGGCGATGCTTGCGAACGTGGCGCCGGAACTGAAGCCGGACCTGGACGCGGTCTATCTGATGCGCGCCTGGCACTATATCCGCGACTACTACCTGTTCTTCCCGTGGTTCGGCCGCAGGGCGGAGGACCTGCGCGGCGGCGGCCTGCCCGCGCCCGAGGTGATCCACGAGAAGCTGATGGAGGTGCTGAAGAACGGCCGGACCTATTTCCGCCCCTACCATGCCGCTTTCCGCTATCCGATGGAGCAGCGGTTGCCGCAGGTGACGATGCCGACGCTGATCACAGCCGCGCGCAACGACAACGTCTTTCCGCAACTGGACCGCACCCACGCCCTGTTGCCGGGGGCGGAGAAGGCTGCGACAGCGGGAATCTTATCGGCGGAGGCGGCTGCCGAGACAGCGGCGGTGTTTGCGGAATTCCTGGACGGTTAGGCTGCGGCCTACTGATGCCGCCTGCGGACGAGGCCGGCACCCAATGCTGTCAGGCCCCCGGCAAGGGCGGCGAGGGTTGAGGCCTCCGGGATCTCTGCCTGGGTCGAGACCTCTACATTGTCGAACCGGGCGCCGAACAAACCCGACGACGCATTGGTGGTGTAGACGCCCAGTATCAGGGAGTGAGTTCCGGCCGAGAGCCCCATCAGGTTGAAGTTGCGGGCCTCGAAGCCGCTGGTGAAATTCTTCCGGTCCAAGTGCATCCCGTCTACGAGGACGTCATAGCTGACCGTACAGCCGCTGCAGACCGTGCTGACCGCATACAGGCTCAGCAGATAGTCGCCCGCGACAGGGGCGTTGAACGACTTGGTCGCTCGGACAATCAGGTTGGTTCCGCCGGGGGGAGCGGTCAGATAGGTGAACAGCGATTGGCCGGAAACAGCCGTGCCATCGGTCTGCACAGAGGTTGTTCCGGCATAATTGGTCGATTTCACCCAGTCGGTGACATCGCCATCATCGAAATTGTCGGAAAACACCACCATGGCGTTGCCGGCAGAGGCCGCCATGGCGATAGCGGCGCCGACAAAAAGGCCGATCATTCTTTTCATGGGAACAGGCTCTCTCTCTAGAACTTTATGAAACATAATTTACTCAGTTAGCATACATGTGCAAGTCGGAAAATCGAACCGGCTATTGCCCTATGCCTTAAGCGCAGGCGGCGGCGGGTTGTCCTTCAGGTTCTCGGCCTCCCACTGGTAGGTGGCCTTGTCATCGGCGGGATTCTTGGCCCGCAGTTCGCGGCGGGCGATGATCGGTTTGTAGATCTCGTAGAAGCGCCGCATCTCGTCCACGGCGCGCGCGTGCATATCCACCCGCAGGTCCAGCGTCGTCACGCCGCGGCGGCCCGGCCCGTCGCCGATGATGCGCAGCAGGGCGGAGCGCTCGTCGTAGTGCAGACCCTCGCCCGCCTTCTGCCCGCCGGCATCGCGCCCGGCCTCCAGCGCCTGCAACAGGCGCTCGGCGAGCGGCAGTGACGGGTCGCGCTGGAACGCCGCCGCCATGGCCTCCACCACCTCCGGCCCGGCCAGCACATTGCCCATGGCGACGAGGCCGTCGGCGACGACATGGCCGGCCCATGGCCGCGCCTTTTCGCCGGTAACCGCAAACGCCTCGCCCGAGCGCTTCATCACGCCCACCTGCCGGAAGTGGAAGCTGGAATCGACGCTGGCCATGCGGGCCAGGATGTCGTCCCGGCCCAGGCCCTCATCCGCCGCCCGCGCGCCCTCGATGGCCGGGGCCTGATTGCCATAGGCCTGAACGACGATGATGTCGCCGCCATAGCTGTAGAACGGACAGGTGCCGCCGGCGGCGATGGTGACGGTGGTCAGGCCGATGCCGACCTGATCGGTGCGCGGGCAATAGCCGAGAACGGTATAGGTCATGGCGGGGTCCTGACGCAGGTTGCCGGGTTGATTGGTCTTACATTGTCACTGGAGCAAGGTGGCGGGCCCGCTGGGATACCGCAGGTCCGCCGTTCCGCTCTCAGCAGCCTACTCCGCCGCCACATTCCCCTTGTTCGGCGCCACTTTCGCCAGGTGTCCGAAGCGGTCTTTGTGGGCGCTGGTGTCCCGCTCCTCCAGCTGGATTTCGCCGGCCATGACCTGGCGTTTCCAGTTCTGGTGCGCGGCCTCCTCGGCGTGGAATTCCGGCATGACCTCTTTCGCGAACAGTTCGAGGCTTTCGCAGATATGCTCGTGGCTGTTCTTGCCGGCCTGGTTCAGCAGGATGACCTGGTCGATATGGCTGGACTGCCAGCGGCGCAGCTTTTTGCGGATGGTCTCCGGCGAGCCGACGAGGCCGCCGCGCAGCGCGCCCTCGACGATTTCCGGGTTGGCGGATTTCCACTTCACGAACTCGTCCCAGAGGTTCACCGAGGCCGCCGGTGGCCGCTCCCGCGTTTTCGACTGGCCATAGAATTGCAGAGCGAACTGGAAGAAGGTCAGGCCCTCTGCCCGCTCGCGCGCTTCCTCATCCGTCTTGGCGCACATGAAGTAGGAGACCAGCGCCAGGTTCGGATTGATCTGGTAGTCGCAGAGCTTGTCCAGGCGCTTGGTGATGGAGTTGTAATAGGCGGCCACCCAGGCATGCGCCGCGTCTGCTGAGACGAACTGGAAGCCCAGCGCGCCCAAGCCACGGCGGCCGGCCATCTCAATGGTATCCAGCTGCGAGCAGGCAACCCAGAGCGGCGGGTGCGGGCGCTGCAGCGGCCGTGGCACCACCAGGCGGCGCGGCATGGAGAAGTGCTTGCCGTTGAACTCTACCGGCTCGCCGGAGAACATGGGGATGACGGCCTGCACCATCTCCTCCCAGATCTCGCGCTTGTCCTCGAAGCGCACGCCGAACGGATCGAGCTCCGTATTGCTGGCGCTCTCGCCCATGCCGAACTCGACCCGGCCATTGGACAGCAGGTCCAGCGTTGCAACGCGCTCCGCCACGCGGGCCGGGTGGTTGGTGGTCAGCTGGATGATGCCATGGCCGAGGCGGATATTCTTGGTCCGCTGGCTGGCCGCGCCCAGGAACACCTCCGGCGCGGGCGAGTGGGAGTATTCCTCGAGGAAGTGATGCTCCACCTCCCAGGCATAATCATAGCCAAGCTGGTCTGCCAATTCGAGCTGCGAGAGCGCGTTCTGGTGCAGCATGTATTCCGTATGCGCTTCCCAGGGGCGGGGGATTTGCAGTTCGTAGAAAATGCCGAATTTCATGGGGCGATCCTATTCGATTGGCAGGCGTGGAATTTGGTTTGATGGTTTTGCCGATTGCACGCCGGCCAGGGCCGGCGGCAATCCGGACGGTGGTGTACCGGTGCTCCCTTTGCCTCAGTCGTCGCCGGCCAGCGCCAGCTCAGGTTTGGATGCAGCGGTGAAGCTAAAGCCTTCGTAGCCGTTCGCGGCGATGCCTTCGATTTTCTTTTTGTAGACATGCACGCCGCCGACGTAGGGCATAAACACCCGCGGCTTGCCGGGAATGTTCGCGCCCATGTACCAACTGGCCGCCTTGGGATAGAGCGTCTGGTCGGCGACGTCCTTCACATGCATGGTCCAATCGTGCTGGCTCTGCTCGGTAGGCTCGATCGCCGCCTGGCCTTCACGGCGCATGTAGTCGAGGCAGTCGACGATCCAATCCACATGCTGCTCGCACGACAGGATCATCTGGCTCTTCACGCCGGGGCTGCCGGGGCCGGTGATCATGAACATGTTCGGGAAGCCGGCGCTCATCAGGCCCAGCATGGTGTAGGGGCCTGCCTCCCAATCCTTGGTCAGCGAGCGGCCGTCTGTGGTGCGGACGTCGATTTCCTTCAGCGCGCCGGTCATGGCGTCGAAGCCGGTGGCGAAGACGATGGCGTCGAACTCGTACTCGGTACCGTCTTCCAGGCGGATGCCTTTCTGGGTCAGGCCGGCAATCGGGTTTTTGCGGGCGTTGACCAGGTGGACATGCTGTTTGTTGTAGGTCTCGTAATAACCGGTATCGAGCACCAGCCGCTTGGTCCCCATCGGGTGATCGTTCGGGCAGAGCGTCTCCGCCACGTTCTGATCCTTGACGATGGAACGGATCTTGTTGTGCACGAACTCCCGCGCGGTGGCGTTCGCCTCGTCGCTGGTCAGCAGGTCGGTGTAGGAATAGAGGAAGCTGATCGACCCGCCTTCCTGCCATTTCTGCTCGTACTTGGCGTTGCGCTCCTCCGGTGTCGCCTCCAGGGCCGACTTGGTCGGCGGCGGATAGCCGGCAATGCCGAACGGCGTGTCGTAGGCAGCCTTGCGGCGCTCGCGGTATTCCGCCTTGTGCTTCGCCTCGATCTCGCGGTTCATCGGGCCGTTGGCGGCGGGCAGAATGTAGTTGGCGGTGCGCTGGAACACCGTCAGCGTCTCTGCCTGGCTCGCAATAATCGGGATGGACTGGACGCCGGACGAGCCGGTGCCGATCACGGCCACCCGCTTGCCGGTGAAGTCCACGCCCTCATGCGGCCAGAGGCCGGTGTGGTAGGTATCGCCCTGGAAATCGTCCAGGCCGGGGAAATCCGGCACGCGCGGGATGGAAAGATTGCCCGTCGCCATGATGCAGACCGGCGCCTGGAAGGTCTCCCCCGCCTGGGTCTTCAGGGTCCAGAGGTTGGCCTTGCGGTCGAACGTGGCGCTCTTCACCCGCGTCTCGAACTGGATGTTGCGGCGCAGGTCGAACCGGTCGGCGACGTGGTTCACGTATTGCAGGATTTCCGGCTGGTTGCCGTAGCGCTCCGGCCAGGACCATTCCTGCTCCAGCTCCGGATCGAAGCTGAACGAGTACTCCAGGCTCTCCACATCGCAGCGGCAGCCGGGATAGCGGTTCCAGTACCAGGTGCCGCCGACCCCATCGCCGGCCTCCAGCACCTGCACGTTCAGCCCTAGCTTTTCGCGCAACCGGTAAAGTGCATAAAGGCCACCGACG
>JAPOJR010000369.1 GCA_029978325.1 Alphaproteobacteria bacterium
CCTGGCACAGAACATCGCGGCGCAGAACGGGCTGGAGAAGGTCCTGTCCTTCGACATGGGCGGCACGACGGCGAAGATCACATTGATCGACGACTGCAAACCGCTGATCTCCCGATCCTTCGAGGTCGCCCGCGCCTACCGGTTCCTGAAAGGCAGCGGATTGCCGCTGCGCATCCCGGTGATCGAGATGGTGGAGATCGGCGCCGGCGGCGGCTCCATCGCGACGCTCGACACGCTCCAGCAAATCGCGGTCGGCCCGAAGAGCGCCGGCTCCGATCCGGGTCCCGCCTGCTACGACCGCGGCAGCGAGGCGCCCACGGTGACCGATGCGGACGTCGTCCTGGGACGGATCGAGCCCTCGACCTTCGCCGGCGGCAAGATCCCCCTGGCGCCCGAGCGCGCGGAGGCGGCCATCGCCGCCGATATCGGGGCACCGCTGGGCCTCGCGACGGAAGTGGCGGCCGCAGGCATCGACGAGATCGTCAACGAGAACATGGCGAACGCCGCC
>JAPOJR010000370.1 GCA_029978325.1 Alphaproteobacteria bacterium
GGTCTGGGCAGGCGCGCCCTTCTTCGTGCGCGGCTGGCGTTCCATCGTGCGGCGCAGCCTCAACATGTTCACCCTGATCGCGATGGGGACCGGGGTCGCCTGGATCTACAGCGTCATCGCGACGCTCGCGCCTCAGCTGTTCCCGCCGGCCTTCCGCGGCGAGGACGGCATGGTTGCCGTCTATTTCGAGGCGGCCGCGGTGATCACCGTCCTCGTGCTGCTCGGCCAGATGCTCGAACTGCGCGCGCGGGAACGCACCTCGGGCGCGATCAAGGCGCTGCTCAACCTTGCACCAAAGACCGCGCGCCGGATCGGTTCTGATGGGAACGAAGAGGAAATCAGCCTTGATCTGGTTGCGGTGGGCGACCGCCTGCGGGTGCGGCCGGGCGAGAAGGTGCCGGTCGACGGCGTAGTCGAGGACGGCCGCTCCTCGCTCGACGAGTCGATGGTCACCGGCGAATCCATGCCCGTCACGAAGGCCAAGGACGACAAGGTGATCGGCGGCAC
>JAPOJR010000371.1 GCA_029978325.1 Alphaproteobacteria bacterium
CTCAGTGGCCACCACAGGTTTGAGCGAAGGTGACTTCGATACGCTGCGGGTCCTGAAGGACAACCAGATGCAAGATATATTAATTGTTATTGCCGCCATGGTGGCCGCAAGCGCGGGAATCACCACCATCACGGCGGGCAGCGGGATTACAGTTACGGGGTCAGGCAATACCCGGACCATCGCCGCGACGGGCGGAGGGGGGACGATCCTGCAGCTCAATGGCAGCACGCAGAATGCAACGACCCTTAATTTCGTGGGTCAGGTTGGCACGTTGGTGGGCAATGTACTCAGCGTTGCGCCTCAGCCGCTGATAAATAGCACAATGAACATCGCCCTTCAGGACCTCACGTGTCGCAATCTCACGGCCAGCGCGGCCGCAATGGTGATCAAGGGTGGACAGATCACTTACATTCAGGACAACCTGGGGGCAAATATCATGGACATTCAGGCCAGCCGGGTTGAGTTCCTGAAGCAGGTGAACCTGACTCAGCCAACAACATCCTACA
>JAPOJR010000372.1 GCA_029978325.1 Alphaproteobacteria bacterium
CCGAGGTCATCCATGTGGTGAAGGAGCCGGGGGACACCCGGGTCGTGGGCGACGAATGGCATACCGATACCGGCCACGTCGAATGCCCGCCCATGGGCGCGGTGCTGCACGCGCTGGAGACCCCGCCCGCGGGCGGCGACACGCTGTTCGCGAATCAGTATCTCGCCTACGAATCGCTGTCCGACGGCCTCAAGGCGGCCCTCGAGGGGTTGCGCGCGGTCCACGACGACAGCCGGGTCGCCGGTCCCAATGCCAACAAGGGCCGCTCGACCCAAACCCGCGACGACGATGCCTGGATGCCGACGGCAAACGCGCATCCGGTGGTGCGCACCCATCCGGAGACCGGGCGGAAGGCGCTCTACGTCAACGTTGCCTCGGCGCACCGCTTCGAGGGGATGACCCGGGCGGAAAGCGCGCCCTTGCTGCGCTATCTCTTCCGCCACGCGACAAGACCTGAATTCCCCTGCCGCTTCGATTGGCAACCGGGCTCCGTCGCGTTCTGGG
>JAPOJR010000373.1 GCA_029978325.1 Alphaproteobacteria bacterium
GGTGCAAACTGGCTCACTGGTTGGTTATCCCATGACAGGCGTTTTGTATCAGAAACTTTCGATCTTGAGACAAATGAACGTGTTGCAGGGATCATTTATTTTGGAACAGAAACAATAACTCCAGCCGAGAGACCTCGACCAAATCTGGCAAAAATTGTTACCTGGGAGTGACTTAAGCTATAAGCCTTATAGGATTTGAACCTGTGACCCACTGATTAAAAGTCAGTTGCTCTAAAAGCTTAGCTATAAATCAGTGTGTGCTCATCCGATTAAAGAAATCAATATCACTGATAGTTAGAGTTCCTGATAAAATAACAGCGGTAATAATTATCCATATAACCAAAGAAATACCTGTTGTTATCCAAGCTTTCTTTTTTAAATTTGGGTTTGCAGGTGCACCTGCATGAGTTCCCGGCTCAACCTCTCCAACATCACCCTGAGTTTCAAGACGGATCGGGATAACAACCAAAAAAACTAAAAACCAGATTACTGCAAACAAAAC
>JAPOJR010000374.1 GCA_029978325.1 Alphaproteobacteria bacterium
CAAAGGCCGGCAGGCAAAAAGCAAAGCCCGTATCGCGCGCTTTAATGAACTCGTCGATCAGGAGTTTCAGTCACGAAGCGAAACCAACGAAATTTATATTCCGCCCGGCCCGCGCCTTGGTGACAAGGTCATTGAGGTAACTCACCTGCGCAAAGCCTTTGGCGACAAACTGCTTGTTGATGATCTATCTTTCTCACTGCCCCCTGGCGGTATCGTCGGCATCATCGGGCCGAACGGCGCGGGCAAGACAACGCTCTTTAAAATGCTAACGGGCGTTGAGTCACCGGACAGCGGCGAGATCAGTCATGGCGATACGGTCGATATTGCATACGTGGATCAGAGCCGCGACGCGCTCGACGACAGCAAAACCGTGTGGGAAGAAATTTCCGATGGGCTGGATATGCTCGAAGTCGGCAAGTATCAAACCTCATCGCGCGCGTATGTCGGGCGCTTTAACTTCAAAGGCCCTGATCAGCAAAAGCATATCGGCTCGTTATCCGGC
>JAPOJR010000375.1 GCA_029978325.1 Alphaproteobacteria bacterium
CCCGTGGCGTGCAGCACGGCGCGTTGAGATCGCGATCGCCCCCACTATTCGCCTTAGTTAGTTAGTTAGTTTTGAGTTTATTAGGTTTCAGTTAGTTAGTTAGTTAGTTAGACGCGACCACACGAGGTAGTCGGACTGCCCGAAGGCGTCTTCTCGATCGATCGCCGGGCTCCCGGTGCTGCTTTGCATTGGATGCGACGCGCAGCTCGCTTGTGCGTCGCGTCTCTCACACTTTACTTTGTTAGGCAACGACCCGACACTAAGGGGGCTCCACCCCCTGTATCTCACACCGTTACCTAACGGTCCCTTTCCGTGGTGCCCGCCGGACTGTTACCGTTGCCAGCGGACTCCCACGGGGCATGCAACGCTAGGCGGCGAGATTGCTCCAGCGTTGACACGCCTACACGCTTAATCCATTGTGTATGGCTAGCCTAGCTAGTCAACTGAGTGGAGTCTTCGGATTCTAACACCTGTTTTACACCAAAGGGCCCCTCCACCGAT
>JAPOJR010000037.1:0-7759 GCA_029978325.1 Alphaproteobacteria bacterium
CTTCCTCGAATTTACCACAGAGATCGTTGCCGCACATGTTTCGAACAACACTGTTCCTGTTGCCGACCTCTCTGATTTGATTCTCCAAGTCTATCGCACATTGTCGTCTGTTGACACTGGCGTTGTCCCGACCCAAGAGCGACCTGAACCTGCAGTGCCAGTCAAAAAGTCTGTCACCCAAGACTACATTGTGTGTCTGGAAGATGGCAAAAAGCTGAAAATGCTAAAGCGGCACCTGAAAACCGCGTATAATATGACGCCCGAGGACTATCGGGAGCGCTGGGGCTTACCGCCGGACTATCCGATGGTTGCTCCCAGCTATGCGACACAGCGCTCTAACCTAGCCAAGAAAATCGGCCTGGGAACGCGCGCTCGCCGGGGCGCATCTGAGTAAAGCCAGCCATCTGGCAACGGTTTTGTGACAGCGGTTGCAGCCAGTCGGTTGCAGCCGCTTATTTTTTCGAGTACCCGAGAAGAAACGCGTGATGATATCATAGGCGTGAACTGCCCAAAAATGCCGGCAGATATAAAAGGGAGAATGGGTTGACGTGTAGAAAGCCGAGGCGATGCCGCTAGCACTGCGACGCGCAATCCGGCGCGGCCGGGCGCTGCGACGGTTGCGGCCGCCAAAAGCGGCGACAGTCAGATTCGCGGCCTTGCCGTTTATCGGCCGCCGGCCGGCGACGATCCGTGTCGAAGCCGGCAAGGATCGCCAGGTTCGCTTGACCGCTGGCCCCTTGGAATTGCGGCTGGCCGAAGGTCCCGAAGAATTGGCTGCCGCCCAACGGCTGCGCTATGAAGTATTCTATACCGAGCGTGGCGCCGTCCCGACGCCACAAATGCGCATGGCCAAGCGGGACTTCGACGCGTTCGATGAAAGCTGCGACCATCTGATCGTGCTCGATACCGAAGCTGCCCCCGAAAACCCGCCGATCGTCGGAACGTACCGGCTGCTACGACGAGATATGGCGGCGAAGATCGGCAAGTTTTATACTCAGGACGAGTTCAGCATTCGGCGGCTGCTGCGCGGCAAACAGCAGGTCTTGGAACTCGGCCGATCATGCGTCGCGATGGAATATCGCCGCGCATTGACAATGAACCTGTTGTGGCGCGGCCTTGGCCTCTATGCCCACGTGCACGACATTAAGCTGATGTTCGGTTGCGCAAGTTTTCACGGCATCGACCCGCAGGCAATCGGCGTTGAACTCAGCTATCTGCGCCATTACCATCTGGCTCCCCTGCGCCTCAGGCCAAAAGCGCGCCGCAAACGTTATGTCAATATGAACTGGCATGAGCCGGGCTCATACGATCCCAAAGCGGCCCGGGCGGCCTTGCCGCCATTAATCAAAGGTTACCTTCGCATGGGCGGTATGATCGGCGACGGCGCCGTGATTGACGAGCAATTCAATACGATCGATGTCTGTGTCGTTGTCCGACCGGATCGGTTGGCCGGGCCGGTGGCACGTCAATTTTCTGTCCTGGGCAAAGACGGCCCGGTCAAATCTTGATCGCTGCCGGGAGAGCGACGGATGAATGACCTGTTAGGGCCCGCTTTGGTCAGAAATACACGCGCTGCGGTCCGCATGACGCTGTACCTGCTGTTCACGCTCGCCCTGATCCCGGTGCAGGCCGTTGCGGTATCGATGCGGTTACGCCTGCGCGAGTCACTCCCGGTTTTCTATCATAGCGTTTGCTGCCGGCTGTGGGGCATGACGGTCGTCGTGAATGGGCAACTGGCGCAAGACCGACCGCTGTTGCTCATCTCCAATCACACGTCCTATCTTGATATTCCCGTTCTTTCCACGATTGGCGCGCTGAGCTTCGTTGCCAAGAGCGAGGTTGCGGGCTGGCCATTTTTTGGTTTGCTTGCCAAATTGCAGCGTACGGTCTTTGTCGACCGGCGCCGTGCAAGCACCGCCAAGCAACGCGACGCCATCAGTGAGCGATTGGCGGAAGGCAGCCGTCTCGTGCTGTTCGCCGAAGGCACCAGCAGCGACGGCAACCGCGTTCTGCCCTTCAAGAGCGCCTTATTCAGCGTTGCGGAACGAGCAGAGGCGGAAGAGCCGCTGATGCTCCAACCAATGTCCATTGCCTTTACCCATTTGAACGGCATCCCGATCGGACACGCGCTGCGACCACATTTTGCCTGGTATGGCGATATGGCGTTGGGCGGGCACCTCTGGACCTTTGCAGGACTGGGCCGCACGCGAATTGAAGTCCGGCTAATGCCGCCCGTTCCCGCCAATGCGTTCCGCAACCGCCGAGAACTGTCCCGGTTCATGCAAGATCAGGTACAAAACGCAGTTGCAGCCTCGATCAGCGGACGGGACACCGACTTGACACCCGACGCTGTAGCGCTAGGGTCCGCCTCGGAAGCGGCCTAAACTGTCGATTTCTGCATCACGAATGGAAAAATGCGGCTGTGACCGGATTCCCGCCTGACCTTTCTCATCCTTCCAGTTCTGCAGGGCGCAAGGTGTTTATTCGCACCTATGGTTGCCAAATGAACGTCTATGATTCGCGCAGAATGGCAGATGCACTGGCGACTGTGGGGTATGTTGGAACCGACAACGCCGCCGAGGCCGACTGTATTATCCTGAACACCTGCCATATCCGGGAAAAAGCCGCGGAAAAGGTATACTCAGAGCTGGGAAGGGTCCGCGCATTGCAGGCCACCCGTCGGGAGGCAGGCAAAGACATCCTGGTTGCGGTCGCCGGGTGCGTAGCCCAGGCGGAAGGCGAGGAAATGGTGCGCCGCGCACCGGTGGTGGATCTGGTGATCGGCCCGCAAGCCTACCACCATCTGCCGAAACTGATGGCGCAAGCCGAAGCCGCACGGGCCACCCCCCGCGGCAGGGCCGGTATCGTCGCGACGGATTTTCCGGCTGAGAGCAAGTTTGATTATTTGCCCGACGAGGTTACGCCCGCCGGCGTAAGCGCGTTCCTAACCGTGCAGGAAGGTTGCGATAAATTTTGCACGTTCTGCGTCGTGCCATACACCCGTGGCGCTGAATACTCTCGCCCAGCTGCGGAAGTGCTTGCCGAAGCCCGGCGGCTTGTAGCGGCCGGAGCCAAAGAGATCACATTGTTGGGCCAAAACGTTAATGCTTACCACGGCGACGCTCCCGGCAATGGCGAGTGGGGCTTTGGCCGGCTGGTCCGAGAAATGGCGGCGATCGATGGACTGCATCGCATCCGCTACACGACCAGCCATCCTCGGGATATGGATGACGATCTGATCCGGGCCCATGGCGAGGTCCCCGCGCTGATGCCGTTCCTGCATCTGCCGGTGCAGTCGGGCAGCGACCCGATATTGCGCGCGATGAACCGCAAGCATACCGCTGACGACTATCGACGCATCGTCGAAAAATTACGAATTGCGCGACCGGATATCGCCATGGCCAGCGACTTCATCGTCGGCTTCCCTGGAGAGAGCGGCGCCCATTTCGCCGACACCATGCGACTGGTCCGCGACATCGACTATGCTCAAGCCTATTCCTTCAAATATTCCGCCCGGCCCGGAACTCCAGCCGCGACATCCGACGATCAGGTGCCTGAGGACGTGAAAATCGAACGTTTGTCCGAGTTACAGGCTCTGCTGGCCGAGCAACAGACCAAATTCAACCGCAAGTTTGTCGGCCAGCGGGTCCCCGTGCTTTTTGACCGGCCGGGCCGCCTGGCAGGACAATTGGCAGGACGTTCGCCCTGGCAACAGGCGGTGCACGCGACCGCGCCTGCTGACTGGCAGGGCAAGATCATTGAGATAGCCGTCGCCAATGCAGGCCCTCGCGGGCTGTCCGCCGACGAAAGCGCAGCCGCTTGAGCATCGGTGAAGTCAAAAGGGTCCTGACGTTTGCCGACAATCGGCTGGCCCAACAACTCTATGGCGAATTCGATCAGCATCTGGCGATGGTGCAAGAGGCGTTGCGCGTGCAGCTGCGCTCTCGCGGCAACCGCGTTGAGGTGATCGGTCCCGAAGGAGCGGTTGAACAGGCGGTCGAAGCCTTGCGCTCGCTCTATCGCCTGTCCGAACAGGGAGAAGTGGTGGATACCGGCGCCGTCAGAGCGGCGCTGCGGTTTACCGCAACCGGCAATGCCCGGGTTGAGCTGTCGGCGACGGACGTGTCGATCACGACCCGCAAGCGCAAGATTCAGCCAAGAACCCCGGCGCAAGCGGACTATATCCGCAAAGTCCGCGCTCACAAGCTGACCTTCGCCCTCGGCCCCGCCGGCACTGGCAAGACCTATCTGGCCGTCGCCGCCGCAGTCGCCGCCATGGCTGCGGGTGAAGTCGAGCGGTTGGTGTTGTCTCGCCCCGCAGTGGAGGCTGGCGAACGCATCGGCTTTTTGCCGGGGGACATGAAGGAAAAGGTCGATCCTTATTTGCGACCGCTCTATGACGCCCTCGGCGATATGCTGCCCGGAGATCTGGTGCAACGGCAGATCGACGCCGGCTCAATTGAGATCGCGCCGCTCGCCTTTATGCGTGGCCGCACGTTGGCGCATTCTTTTGTCATCCTCGATGAAGCGCAGAACACCACGCCACAGCAGATGATGATGTTTTTGACCCGGTTCGGCGAAGGCGCGCGGATGGTGGTTTGCGGCGACCCGGACCAGGTCGATCTGCCGCCGACGTCGGTATCGGGATTGATCGATGCCGTCCGGCGGCTGGAGGATGTGCCGGAAGTTGCTGTCCAGCGCTTCACCGCCGCCGATGTGGTGCGCGACCCATTGGTCGCCCGGATTGTCATGGCGTACGCGAAACCTGCAACGCCGCCGTCTTGGCCGCACCACACCGCTGAGCCCCCCCGCACGGCCGACGCCAGCATCGGTGGCAAAAGGTCGCTGCAGGTCGAACTCGCCATCGACAGTTCCGATTGGGTTGAGCGCCTGCCTGGGGTAGAGGCGCGGGTGGAACAGGCGGCGCAAGCCGCCTGGAGCGCCGTCGCTGACCAAATCGGCGAAGATGCATCGGTCGCCATTCTGTTGGCGGATGATCCGACTTTGGCAGACCTCAACAAGCGTTTCCGCGGCATCGACAAACCGACCAACGTTCTGTCATTCGAGCCGGAAGGCGATTTCCCCGGCGCCAGTGACGAACCGCGTCATATCGGTGACATAGCAATCGCCTATGAAACAGTCGCACGCGAGGCCATCGATCAAGACAAGACGTTGGAGCACCATCTTTGTCATATGATTGTCCACGGCACCTTGCATCTTTTGGGGTATGATCACCAAGTGACCGACGAACAACGCAGAATGGAAGCTCTTGAACGCACAATCCTTACCGAACTTGGCGTGCCGGATCCGTACGATATGGACACCGAGTAAGGTAAGATAGAATTGTACGCAGCACTGACAATGACCGACGACCCTTCGCCTAGCACCACTCCATCAGCCGCACCGCAGCTGATGGAGAATACAACAACACTCCGCAACATATCGAGCGTAACCACCGACGCTGCTAGCACTGATCCAGGCACGCAGGACGGGAACCAATCTGCACCAAACGGCACTTCCCGCACGTCACCACGGCGTTCCGTCTGGAAGGACATCTGGCGCCTGTTGCGGCGACCGCGGACCAGCGGCGAAGGCTCATTGCGCAACGCTTTGGAAGAGTTAGCTGAGCGGCACGAGGAAGACAACGAACCGATCAATCCGACCGAACACCTGATCCTCGAGAACACGTTGCGCCTTCGCGGGCAATCAGTTGAAGACGTCATGTCTCCAAGGGCCGATATCGTGGCGCTGGACGTCAATACGCCGCTGGCCGACGTTGTCCAGATGATGAGCGAGACCCACCATTCGCGCATGCCGGTCTATGAAGGCGACCTCGACCACACGATCGGCTTGGTGCACGTGAAGGATATTCTGCCGGCGGTGGCAAGGGCGGGGGAAAATCCGCCTCTGCGCTCATTGCTGCGCCCGGCTATGATCGTCGCGCCTTCCATGCGAGTGCTCGACCTGCTGCTGAGGATGCGCTTGGAGCGGACGCACATGGCGCTTGTCGTCGACGAATTCGGCGGCATCGATGGCCTGGTCACCATTGAAGACCTGGTTGAGCAAATCGTCGGCGATATCGAGGACGAGCACGAAATCGCGACGGACACCACACTGGAATGGCGACCGGATGGCACTCTCATCGCGGATGCCCGCGTCCTGGTGGAGGATTTTGAGGAAGAAGTCGGCACCCTTCTGGAAGACGAAGAGCGGGACAATATCGATACGCTCGGCGGACTGGTTTTCAATCTTGTGGGCCGGGTTCCTGGTCGGGGCGAAATCGTCATTCACCCATCAGGCGTCGAGTTCGAGATTTTGGATGGCGACCCCCGTCGCCTGAAACGCCTGCGAATTCGCAATCTGCCGCCACGCCGCGTTGCCGAAGCCGTCGGCGAGATTTAGGCGTTCCACTCAATGATGCAGCGGCATGCGGTCTTTGCCCGATTTTCTCAATTGCCGTATTCGATCCGCTTTGTCTGCGCTGCCTTAGTCGGGGCGGGCGGAGCCTGGGCATCGCCGCCAGATGCCAATCCCGTGGCATTGGTGCTTTACCATGCCGGAATCCTCCTTTTGCTGGAAACCGCCCGCCACAAACGCGCAGGCTTCGGCCTCGGCTGGGCCGGCGGGTTTGGGTTTCACTTTATTGGGCTCTCCTGGGTCGGCGAGGCTTTTCTGGTCGATGCCGCCCAATTCGGCTGGATGCGCCCGTTCGCAATGGCGGGCCTGCCCGCATTGCTCGCACTATTCCCCGGGCTTGCATGTGCTCTCTGGATCTATTTTGCCCGGCGCCCGCCGCCAGTGCGCATCGCGCTTTATGCTGCGCTTTTCATGGGCGCGGAATGGCTGCGGGGCAACATCCTGACGGGATTTCCATGGAATCTCCCCGTCCAGGCTTGGGACAGCTATTTGGGTGTCCTCCAATCTGTCTCCTACATCGGACCCTATGGCGTCTCGTTGTTAACTGTCCTGGCGGCCTGCTCAGTGGCAGCGATTGTTCTCACCGATCGGCGGACCGCATTTTTAACGATTGTTCTGTGCAGCCTGCCCCTCGCCATAACCGCAATCCTGGGAAGCTGGGCGCTAGCCGAAGCGTCGGCTGTGTCGCCAACCGTCCCTGGAATTAAGCTCAGGCTGGTGCAACCAAATGTACCACAAGCAGAAAAATGGCGACCGGAACTCCGAAGCGCTCACTTCAATCAACTTTTCGCGCTCAGCGCTGACGCTGGGTCCAGAGGGGTGACGCACATCATCTGGCCAGAGGCGGCAACGCCATTCCTGCTGTTAGAATCTCAAACTGCCCTGGATGCCATCGCCAGCATCGTGCCGCAAAACGGCGCGCTGATTACCGGCACTCCAAGGCGGTCGGAGAGTTCTGGAATCAGCACAACCTACAATTCAATTGCCGTTATTGACGACAAAGGAACGGCAACGGCCATATACGACAAACGTCATCTTGTACCATTCGGAGAATACGTGCCCCTGCGGAACTGGATACCCGCAAACCGATTGGCGCCAGGACGAGGAGATTTTGCCGCAGGGCATGATGCCGGAATGCTTGCCGTGCCTAGTGCGCCCGATGTCCGGCCATTGATTTGTTATGAGGCGATTTTTCCAGGTCTGGCAGACAGCGTCCACTCTCCCGGAAGCTGGCTCTTGAACGCAACCAATGATGCTTGGTTCGGCGCAAGCGCCGGTCCGTCGCAACATCTGTCCATCGCTCGTCTCAGGGCAATTGAACGGCGTATGTCTATGATACGCG
>JAPOJR010000037.1:7769-16124 GCA_029978325.1 Alphaproteobacteria bacterium
CTTACGGGCGTATTATCGCAAAAATTAAACTCAACACTGCCGGAACACTGGATACGCCCCTTCCCCAAAATTTTTCACGCCAATCGATCTTCTCTAAGTTCGGAAACGCATTCTTTTATGTTGTTATTTCCGTTGTGGCTGCAGCCGCGTGTTTGGTCCGAGGGAGGAGCGAAACTAAGTAGCCACCACAGCCCAAGTTAGTCGATATACCTATATAAGCATTGGATTTATGCCTTGGTTTTTCCGCTGGGTGATGGCATACTAAGGTTGTAGAGATAGTAAATAGATGGCGTTCCAGTCCGTGCATGCAACGCGTTTGCGGGTGCTTTGGTGAAACGTTATGTGTAAACGGTCTTGAAAATTCGGGTTTACCGGATGCATGGGTAGGCGAAGAGGAACAATTGATGCGTGCTGCAATGACTTCTGCAAGCAAGTATGATGTTGAAGACGGCATGGACCTAGCCAGCCGGCTCACAATGCGCAGCGTTACCATCAACGGTCGCCGTACGACAATGCGGCTGGAACCAAGCATGTGGAACGCGCTGCGGCGGATTGCTGAAACGAACAGCATGACCGTCAATCAGCTGTGTTCCAAGATCGATAGCTCTCGCGGCGAAATGTCGATGACCGCTGCGGTACGGTCGTATATCGTTTCTTACCTGCAGCAGATGCCTACTCAGCCGCGGCCCGGAAATCCGGATAACGGTATTGATTCGATCCTCCACGACATGGGACAGCATTACGCTAAGGCTGAGGTCCTTCGGGTACGGTTCGAACGTGCGCAGGATTATTTGGTCAAGGTTGTGTTGCACTCCGCTGTGTTGGACCGCAGCGAAGATGGTCCACTCGCAGAAATTTTCAAAGAATGGACCCGCAGGCGTGATCAACTGCAGTGCCTTCCGCGGATTACGGAGTTAAGCGCTCGTCTGCTGCGCAAATCGGCCCAGGAAACCATGCTGAGCGTCGTTGACCTGGCCGCTGGCGGCGGTATCGTCCAACCGCACCAAGACCCGGTTATGTCTTGGAACGTGAACGGGTCGAACCATCGGCCGCATTCCTTGCTGCGCGCAGCATTCCAGCAGGATATGCTGGCGGTCGAACAGCAGGCGGAACCGATGTTCCAGATAAACCAGATTTGCCTGAATGGCGTCGAACAGGTTTACAAGCGCCTGTTGCTGCCGCTGTCGGATGACGGCACGGATGTCACCCGGGTTTTGGTTGCGGCAAAATCAATTGGAGGCAATCCCAGTTCTGAAGGTTGACATCCCCTATCAAGTTTGTGTAGGAACCGCGCTTCCAACGAGTCCACCAAGTATAAGGAACGGGCCACCAATGGCACGCCGCTGCGATATTACCGGTAAGGGTGTGATGACGGGCAACAAAGTCAGTCACGCTATGAACAAAACCCGCCGGCGTTTTTTACCGAACGTTCAAAACACCCGCGTCATGAGTGACATTCTGGGTGAGTGGGTGCGCCTGTGCGTTACAACCCATGGCCTCCGGACGATTGAGCATAACGGCGGGCTGGACGGTTTCCTGCTGAGCACGCCCAACAGCAAGTTGCCGCTGGAAGCCCGTAAGGTCAAACGCCGCATCGAGCGCGCGCAAGCGAAAGCTGCCGGCCAGGAGGCCTCGGCAGAAGCCTAGGCTTCAATTCAATAAGGTGAAATACAAAGCGCTGGAGCCGTTGTTGGGCTCTGGCGCTTTTGGTGTTTGTCGATGGAGCACGTTCACCCGATCCGGTTGGATCCGGTGAACGTGCTCCAATACTATGAAACCATCGCACCGCCAGTGACCGTCAAAAATTTGCAGGGCTCCTAGAGCGTTTTTGGCTCAAGTAGCCCCAATCTCATATCCCTTCAGCCTAAGGCGCGAGCGGAGCGAGCCTCGAAGGCTTAGCGTGCGGGAAGGGCGCTTTGAGGGCGCTTTGCAAGCGCCACCTCAGCGTGAAGGGGAGAGACCGCTCTGATTCAGCGCGAACCGAAACCGCCCTAGCCATTCTAGGACTGGCGAACGCATTTCCGGCCAAGCCACCAATTGCGGACGATCCGGGCCATCGCTATCTGCTGTGTTAACGACATGCCTCAATCAAGACCAAAGGCCCAAGACGATGACTGCCCCTGCCCCGCTGTTTTCGCCAGGATACTTCGCCAATCCCTACCCCACTCTGGCGGCTCTGCGGACACAGGGACCGGTGTTTCAAACGCCGCAATTGGGCTACATGCTTTTCCAACATGCCGATGTGCGCGGACTGGCGCGATGCCCTCACCTGTCTAAGGCTCTGCTGGAGCAGGCGCGTATCGAGGGACTGCCGGAAGAGGCCCAACGCTTGGCCAAGCCGGTATTAGAGCGGGCCAAGTTCAGCATGCTGCAGACAGATCCGCCGACGCACACGCGCCTACGCAGCCAAGCGACAAAGGCATTCACCACTCGCGCAGCGGAGGCGATGCGACCCAGGATTGAGGCGCTCGCGGACGCATTGCTGGATGCGATGACCGAAACCGGCGGCATGGACGTGGTGCGCGACTTCGCATTCCCGCTGCCTGCGACCGTTATTATGGAGCTGCTGGGTGTGCCGGCAGCCGACCGCGACCAACTCAAGCAATGGACTGCCGACGCCGTCACCTTTCTGGGCGCGCTGCGCACGTCAGCCGACCCTGTCGCCGTGGCGCGCAAGGGTGCGGAAGGCAACGAAGCGCTTCGCGCCTATGCCGCCGATCTGATCGAAAAGAAGCGCGGCGATCCACAGCCGGACTTCATCAGCCAGTTGGTACAGGTACAGCAAACAGAAGACGGGCGGATGAATGTGGATGAGGTAATCTCGCAGTCGGTGCTGTTGTTGGCAGCGGGACACGAAACCACCACCAACCTGATCGCCAACGGCCTGCTGGCGTTCCTCCGCCACCCGGAACAATGGCGCGCACTGTGCGCCGATCCCACCCTGGCGCGTGGCGCTGTCGACGAGGTGCTGCGCTATGACCCGCCCGTGCAATTGACTGCCCGGGTCACCACCGAACCCATGGAGATTGGCGGGGTCGCCATTCCCGCCGGCAGTCGCATTGTCACGATGCTGGGCGCAGCGAACCGCGACCCGGAGCATTTCCCAGAGCCGGAGCGCTTCGACATCCGCCGAGGCGCTGCCGATCATGTGAGCTTCGGCTTCGACCGGCATCTTTGCCTTGGGGCTCATCTGGCCCGGATTGAGGGAGAAATCGCCTTTCGCCGGTTCGCCGAGCGCTTTCCCGACCTGCGGCTGGCGGACGGCGCGACGCTGGAATACCAAGCGAACCCAACCTTCCGCGCACTCAAGGCCCTGCCCGTTACGTTCTAATCGCGGAAAACCCGCCGCCTGACGCAAATGACGGTTGACCCTGGGGACTGGTTTCGGCTGTTCTGGTCCTGACTGAACACGACAAAAACCGAGGATCTCCCCATGGGTTTCAACCTTGCCGCTCACGTCCGCGCCGGCCTGCCAAATCCGGCGCCGGCGCCGTTCAAGGGCTTTGCGCCTTACTACTTTATCGGTGGCAATAATGCCGGCGAGGCCCTGCCGATCCCCGAGTTGATCGACGCTGCGACCAGGGCCCTGGAGAAAGAAGGCCGCAATCTGGCAATCTACAACCTGCAGACCGGCCCGCAGGGTTACCGGCCATTGCGCGAATGGCTGGTGAAGCGGTTGAAAAGCTGGTGCCAGATGGACGTTACGGTCGACAATATCCTGCTGACCTCCGGCTCGCTACAGGCGCTGGACCTGGTGCACCAGGTGCTGCTGGATCCGGGCGACGTCGTCGTGGTTGAGGGCGGCACGTATGGCGGCACCATGAGCCGGCTGAAGGACAGCAAGGCCGAGTATGTCGGTGTCGCCATGGATGACGACGGCATTATCCCCGCCGAATTGGAAAAAGTGCTGGCGCAAATCAAAGCCCAGGGCAAGCGCTGCAAGTACGTCTACACCATCCCCACGGTACAGAACCCGACCGGCACGATCATGAGCCTGGAGCGCCGGCACGCGCTGCTGGAGATCGCCCGCAAGCATGACCTGATGATTTTCGAGGACGATTGCTATGCCGACCTGATCTGGACCGGCAAACGCCCGCCGTCGATCTACTCGCTGGATACCGAAGGCCGGGTGGTTTATTGCGGCAGTTTCTCCAAATCCATCGCCCCGGCGCTGCGCGTCGGCTACCTGGTGGCGAAATGGGACTTCATCGCCCAGGCGTTGCCATGCAAGACCGATGCCGGCAGCGGCGCGCTGGAGCAGACGACGCTGGCCATGTTCTGCGAGCAGCACTTCGACGCCCACGTGGCCAAGCTGACGGCACTGTTCAAGCAAAAATGCGATGCAATCCAGGACGCTCTGCACGAGAGCTTTGGCACGGCCGCCGAATTCCGCCCGCCGGAAGGCGGCATTTTCATCTGGGTGACCGTACCGGAGGAGGTGGACACCACCAAGTTGGCGCAGGCCGCCGCCGCTGCCGGCGTCGCGATCAACCCGGGCCGCGAGTGGGTGGCGGACCCGGAATCTGGCAAGCATTCGTTCCGCCTATGCTTTGGCCAACCCAGTTTCGAGCAGATCAAGGTTGGCGTCGCCAAGCTGGCGGAGGTCTGCCATGAGCAGTTCGGCGTACCGCTGCGATCCGGCAATATCGAACGGAGCTAGGGAGGCACCGGGCGTCCTCCCTAGCAACGCCGGTTACGTCTTCAACTGGTAGTCCTTCGGCGTTTCGCGCACGCGGAACGCGAATGGCTCGCCCCAATCGGTCGGAAAATCGACCAAGGCGCCCGGCTCTTCACACGTCGCAACCAGTTCCAGCGCTGCACGCAGGATCGCAGTTTGCGTTGCGCCATCATCCGGCCGCCCAAAGGGATTACCCATCGGATGGTTTATGAACAGCGAACGCGGCGGCTTAACCAATGCTGTCAGGTCACGACCGGTGGACACACACACGGTTGGGATTCCCGCAGCTTCAACAACTCGACAAACCAGACCCACGGTTTGGTGATCGAGCGGTCAAGCAGGAACCGCGACCAGGACATCGACGCCATCGGCCTTGAGCTGCATGGCAAAGGCCGGCGCCTGTAGCTCCATCACCTCCCGGCGCTTGTAAATCCGGCCCATAAACCCGCTCCACAGCCGGCGGGAAACGCTGCCGATTTCTCCCGCTGCCGCCAGTTCGCGCAAGCGGTCGAGGGGGAAAACACAATTCAGATCGGTATCGGCGTCGGTATGATCGTAATAGTTATCATGGATCTGGAACCCATCGGATGATGCCGCCGACGGCACCTCGTCCAGGCGGAAATCGTTGCGGGCGTCCGGGTCCCAGGCTGGCATGGAGCATTGCGAAACGCCGCCGCTGGTCAGCATGCTGACCGTACACTCGGCCAGAGGCTTGGTCAGCGGGGTCAAGGGGGCGTCGTCGTATCGGCTCCAATCGTACGGCGGGAAACCCATGGCGCCGTATTTCTCGGCTAGGGCATCCACATAGCGGATTGGCTCCATTGGAGTGTAGTCTCCTCAGTTGCGGGAGCAACCAGCCTAATTCCAGTTGCGGTCACGGCGCAATGCTTTCCGAGGCCATTGGGTAACTGCGCCAGGAGAGCGAGCCGCCTCATTCCGTTCGCAGTGCCATCGGGGGCTTGCTCTCGGGCCATAGCACGGGGCATCGTGCGTCTATTGCTATTCCGAAACATTAGGTGTTCCCAATGGCACACGAAGAGCGGCTTTCCGAATTGGCGCGACGCCGCGCCAAGGACCTTGCCATGGGCGGCAAGCGGAAGCTGGAGGAACGGCGCAATGCCGGTGTCCTGAACGCACGCGAGCGGCTGGCCTATCTGCTGGATGACGGATCGTTCCTGGAGGCCGGCTTGCACGCCTACTCCATCCGCCCAGAAACGCGCGACAAGTCGCCAGCGGATGGCAAGATCGCCGGCTATGGCAAGGTCGATGGCCGCCAGGTGGCGCTGGTTGCCAATGACTTTACCGTGCTCGGCGCAAGTTCGGCCCAGGTCAACATGAAGAAAATGGGCCATATGAAACGCACGGCGCGGGAGCGGCGCATACCATTGGTTCTGCTCGGCGAAAGCAGCGGCGGGCGCATGCCGGACCGCATGGGAGCCTCGGGCCGGGCCACCATTGGCCAGGACCGGGAGGAATACCGCCGCACGCGCGAAACGCCTTGGGTATCGACCCTGATGGGCCAAAGCTACGGCTCCAGCACCTGGTACAGCGTCATTTCCGACGTGGTCTTCGCCCGCAAAGGCGCGGTTATGGCGGTGACCAGCCCGCGGGTGACCTCCATTGCCATCGGCCAGGACATCACGCCGGAGGAGTTGGGAGGCTGGAAGCTGCACACCGAAGTCACCGGTCTGGTCGACCAGGCCTTCGACACGGATGAAGAGGTATTGGACGCGGTCAAAACCTTCCTGTCCTACCTGCCGAGCCACAATAGCGAAGCGCCGCCGCGCGTCGCGGCGCGGCCACCGGGCGGCGATCAGGAAAAACTGCTGGAGATCGTGCCGGAGGCGCGGCAGCGCGTCTATGATTCCCGCCGGGTGTTGCGCACGATCGCCGACGAGAACAGCGTATTCGAACTGAAGTCGCGGTTCGGGCGGGCCATCGTCACCGCACTCGCCAGGATCGAGGGCCGAGTGGTGGGCTTTTTGGCCAACAACCCCCTGCACAAAGGTGGCGCTATCGACCCGGACGCCTGCGACAAGGCGGTAAATTTCTTGGTCCTGTGCGACAGCTTCAACATTCCCATTATCTCGATGGTAGACCAGCCGGGCTTTTTCATCGGCCTGGAGGGGGAGCGCAAACGGGCGCCCGGCAAGATCATGAACTGGATGAACGCATTGGCGCTGATCACGGTGCCGCGCTTTTCCGTCATCGTGCGCAAAAGTTTCGGCCAGGCGTATTTGAATATGGGCGGCGGCCGGAACGCCGACGAAGTCATCGCCTGGCCATCCGCCGACCTAGGCTTCATGGAGCCTCGCCTCGCCGTCAACGTGCTGCACGGCATCCGCGCTGAAGACGACCCGGAGCGGTTTGCGGCGCTGGCGGCGGAGTTGGATCGGGATACCGAAGCCTGGGACCTGGCCGGGCTCTATGAAGCGCAATACGTCATCGACCCCCGCGAAACCCGCACCCACTTGGCCCGCTTGCTGGAGGTCTACGACGGCAAGCAGGTCGGCGAACACTTGCTGAGCAATTGGCCAACCACGTTCTAATGTTCGGTTGGAGCAGGTTCCTTCGATCCAACCGGATCGGTACCAGCTTTAGTGACGGATGGAACTGACGGGCGCGGCCTGTGATACGGCCAGGGCGGCGCGGTCGATTTCACCGCCGGAGTCTGTGCCCTGGTCTTGCGACTGCCGCAGCACCACGCGGTTGCGCCCGGCGCGCTTCGCCTCGTACAGCGCATTGTCCGCGCGGGCCAACGTTGTTTCGATCGAACGGTCTGCCGGACTCCATTCCGCGACACCAAAACTCGCCGTAATTGAAAACTTGCCATCGTCAGAGGATATTTCCGCCGCGGCGATGGTCTTGCGCAACCGCTCCGCAGTGACCGCCGCCCGTTCGCCCGACGTTTCCGGCATAACTATCACATATTCCTCACCGCCGATCCGGGCGACCAGATCAGATTCGCGCAATGCCTCCCGGCAGATGTCGGCAACGGTTCGGATTGCAACGTCACCCACCGCATGCCCGTACTGGTCGTTCACGCGTTTGAAAAAATCAATGTCGACGATCAACAGCGACAATGCACGTCCATAGCGCCGGGCAGTCGCGACCTCTCGTTTGGACCGTTCCAGTAATTCCCGCCGATTCAGCAGGTTGGTAATGGCGTCTGTCGAAGCCAACCTGGTCAGCCCCTCCTGTAGATGCTTACGTTCCGCCACTTCGACCTCCAGCGCCTTCAACGCGTCGCGCAACTCCTGTTCCTGGCGCTTGTGCGAGCTGATGTTGGTCAATGTTAAGGTAGCGCCGTCGCCTGTGCGGACGGCATTCACCTTAAACACCGCATACCGCCCGGGCCGGGGATCCGCCAATTCGACGGTCACCGAACGCCCCACATCCAATACCTGACGGCACACCGGGGCGACTGCGTGCATAAAATTGCTGTTTGGCAACTGGCTAAGACGGTAGTTCACCAACTTTGCTTCGGGCAGGCCAACAATCCGTTCCGCGGCGGGGTTGGTGACAGTGATCAGAAAATCGACGATGTCGCCGCCGCTACCGCGAATGGCCTGGAGATGGGCGATCCCGTCAACCGAGGCCCGCAGAATACTGTCAAGCACTCGATCATTGTAGTACTCGGTGTTACAGTCTACATAATCCCATCGGATTTTCACCTG
>JAPOJR010000037.1:16134-23930 GCA_029978325.1 Alphaproteobacteria bacterium
GTTCGATTTGGCTGGGTCCAGCGAGCGTCTTCAGGGCAGAAGTCCGTGGGGTGCGGCCTGCCGCGCCGGAGGCAGGTAGAGCCCTTGCCTTTCGTCCTGCAACGGTAGCAACAACCGCTCCCAACTTTGAGCTTTCGGCGCCAGGTCCGCCCGGTGGATGGTATAAAGGGGCTGCCGGATGGACAGGCAGTGGTTGTACTTCGCACGGAAAAACTCGCCGATTTCGTTGCGCAAGTGGCTGGCGCGCTTACCTTTAAGATTGAACCCTGCAGCCTCCGCAATCGCGTCGCCGAAGTGAAGATAGCGTAGGTCGCCATCGGACAATTGCTGCAACAACATGATGCTGTCCCAACACCACGCCAGCGCCTCGGCGCTGAAGGTGGCAACCTGCGGCATCGCTGTCCCGACCGGCTTGGTCGCTTGCCATTGTTTGACCTGCCGTCGAATCATCATGTTCCCAACGCGTTCAATAATGTCGTCCGAGATTTGATGATGATAAAGCCGCATGCCTATGGTTCCGCTCCATTCATTGGGGACCGGATCAGACCTTGGACTAGGCACCGCTAAATTGGCGTAAATAGAGAACTAACAAGATACGAACAGCGTGCGAAATCAGATAGAGTTTGCTAGCCGTGTCATCGGTTTCCAAAGCACCTGTGGCCAGGCAATAAGAACTTTGACGATCTCCCATCGTCGTGGTTTGTTGGCAGCCGCTATCGAAATCGAACAGGACCATGCCCCGCAATGGAGTATTTCGCCCAGCAACTGATTAACGGCCTGACACTCGGCTCGATCTATGGGTTGATCGCCATCGGGTACACGATGGTTTATGGCATCATCGGTATGATCAATTTCGCCCATGGCGAAGTGTTCATGATCGGTGCGTTTGTCGCCTTGATCGCTTTTCTGGCCGTGACCGCCACCGGCATCGCATTTGTGCCGTTGCTGCTGCTAATCATGCTCGCCACCTCGATGCTGTTCACCGCCGCCTATGGCTGGACGGTGGAGCGCCTGGCATATCGTCCCCTGCGCGGATCGTTTCGCCTGGCGCCGCTCATCAGTGCAATTGGCATGTCGATCTTCCTGCAGAACTATGTGCAACTGCTGCAAGGCGCGCGGGTCAAGACATTGCAACCCATCATCTCTGGCGGCGTCGTGCTGATGGAGAAAGACGGCTTCACCGTCGTGCTGTCCTACATGCAAATGCTGATCGTCGGCCTGACATTGGCGCTGATGGTGGCGTTTTGGTTCATGATCGAGCGGTCCAGCTTTGGCCGCTCCCAGCGCGCCTGCGAGCAAGACCGAAAAATGGCCGGACTGTTGGGTGTTGACGTCGACCGCACCATCTCGCTGACCTTCGTTACAGGCGCCGGATTGGCCGCCATCGCTGGCATGATGTTTCTGCTGTATTACGGGGTCATCGACTTTTTCATTGGCTTTTTGGCTGGCTTGAAAGCCTTTACCGCCGCAGTCCTGGGCGGGATCGGCTCCTTGCCCGGCGCCATGTTGGGAGGCCTGCTGATTGGCCTGATCGAGGCGTTCTGGGCGGGATACTTTACCACCGAATACAAAGACGTCGCCGCGTTCTCGATCCTGGTGCTAGTGCTGATCTTCCGGCCCACCGGCCTTCTCGGCCGCCCGGAAGTGGAGAAAGTCTGATGTCGGGACAGGCGACTTTGAAAGAGGCCGGCTTGACCGCCCTCCTCTCCATGGTATTGGCGCTGCCGTTGATCGGCCTCGAAACAGTCGAGGAACAGGGCGGGCTGACGCTCGATACCCGCCTGTTATGGGTGTTGCTGATTGGCGCTGCGGTCTTCGCCGGCCGGCTTGGCCTGATTGCCTGGCGCAGCCGCAAGACTGTAGGGACGAGCACCGCCGCCGCCAGGAGAGCTTCGGCGCTGGGCGAAACCATGCACGGGATCATGCCCTGGATCGCCGGAGCCGCAATCCTGTTTGCCGTGATCATGCCCTTTCTGCCCTTTGCCAACCGCACGGTCGTCGATCTCGCCACCCTGGTGCTGATCTACGTGATGCTGGGGTGGGGCCTGAACATCGTCGTCGGCCTGGCCGGGCTGCTGGACCTCGGATATGTCGCCTTTTATGCCATCGGCGCCTATTCCTTTGCGATGCTGGCGATGCATGCGGACTTCACCTTTTGGATGGCCTTGCCGTTCGCCGGCCTGTTTGCCTGTGCGTTCGGCGTGATTCTTGGCTTTCCCGTCCTGCGGTTGCGCGGCGACTATCTGGCGATTGTCACGCTCGGCTTTGGTGAGATGATCCGCATCATCCTGCTGAACTGGTACCATGTCACCGGCGGGCCGGATGGTATTTCCGGCATTCCACGCCCGGGACTGTTCGGACTGGAATTCACCCGCAATGGCGATCCGGCCTTTCATGAGTTCTTCGGCCTGGAATACTCGTCCATGTACCGGCTGATGTTTCTCTATTACCTGATCCTGATTCTGGCGCTGATTACGAACTGGGTAACGCTGCGCCTGCGCCGCCTGCCCATCGGCCGCGCCTGGGAAGCCTTGCGCGAGGATGAGATCGCCAGCCGCGCGCTGGGGCTGAACCCGACGGCAGTGAAACTTTCGGCCTTTGCCATCGGGGCCATGTTCGGCGGGTTCGCCGGCGCCTTCTTTGCGACGCGCCAGGGCTTTATTTCGCCAGAGAGCTTCACGTTCATCGAAAGCGCCATCATTCTGGCCATCGTTGTCCTCGGCGGCATGGGCAGCCAGGTCGGCGTGGTCATCGCCGCCGTTATCATGATCGGCCTGCCAGAGTGGTTCCGCGAATTGCAGGAATACCGCATGCTGTTGTTCGGCGCGGGCATGGTCGTGATCATGGTGCTGCGGCCGCGCGGACTGCTGAGTAAGCGCAACCCGACCATCCGATTGCACGCCAAGAAAGCGGGGGCCATGCGATGACCCAGCGCCAGACTCAAAAGCCTCTGCTGAACGTCGAGCACCTGACCATGCGGTTCGGCGGCCTGACCGCCATCGACGACCTGTCGTTTCAGGCCGAAAGCCGCCAGATCACGGCGATCATCGGCCCAAACGGCGCGGGCAAGACCACAGTGTTCAACTGCATCACCGGCTTCTACAAGCCGACCGTCGGAATGTTGACCCTGCACCGGCAGGACAACGACTATCTGCTGGAGCGAATGGAGGGGTTCGATATCGCCAGGCACGCAGGCGTTGCCCGCACCTTTCAAAATATCCGCCTGTTCCAGCGGATGAGCGTGCTGGAAAACCTACTGGTGGCGCAGCACCGCACCCTGATGCGGGCCTCAAAATTCTCGTTTGCCGGGCTGTTCGGTCTGCCTTCGTTCAAGGCAGCAGAGCGGGAGGCGGTGGAACTGGCCCGCTATTGGCTGGAGCGGGTCAAGCTGATTAACCGGGCCGACGATGATGCGGGCGACCTGCCCTATGGCGACCAGCGACGGCTGGAGATTGCCAGGGCAATGTGCACCCGGCCGGCGATGCTGTGCCTCGATGAGCCCGCAGCCGGCCTTAACCCGCGGGAGAGCGCCGAGTTGAACAAGCTGCTGCTCGGCATTCGCGACGAGCATGGCATCGGCGTGTTGCTGATTGAGCATGATATGAGCGTGGTGATGGAAATTTCGAACCATGTCATTGTCCTGGACTATGGCAGGAAGATTTCCGATGGAACGCCGGACGCCGTGCGCAATGATCCCGCTGTTATCCGAGCCTATCTGGGCGAAGACGAGGACGCGGAGGTGGCGCTATGAGCGAACCCTTGTTGGACGTCCGGGGCGTCGAAACCTTCTACGGCAATATCCAGGCGCTGCATGGCGTCGACCTGACCATCAACAAAGGCGAAATCGTCACCCTGATTGGAGCGAACGGCGCGGGAAAATCAACGCTGTTGATGACCATTTGCGGCACGCCGCGGGCGCGCAGCGGCACCATCCGTTTCGAGGGCGAGGATATTACCAACGCCGAAACCTTTACCATTGTCCGCCGCGGCATTGCGCAATCGCCAGAGGGACGCCGCATTTTTCCCAAGATGACGGTTCTGGAAAACCTACAGCTTGGGGCGATCACCGCGCCGGAGGCCCGGTTCCAGGACAATTTGGATGCCGCCTTCACGTTGTTCCCCCGGTTGGCAGAGCGGCGCACACAACGAGGCGGCACATTGTCCGGCGGCGAGCAGCAAATGCTGGCCATTGCGCGCGCGCTGATGAGCGATCCAAAGCTGTTGCTGCTGGATGAGCCCTCCCTCGGCCTGGCGCCGATCATTGTCCGGCAGATTTTCGACGCCATCCGCACGATCAACCAACAACGCGGCATGACCGTGTTTCTGGTCGAACAGAACGCCTTTCATGCGCTACGGCTGGCGCATCGCGGCTATGTGATGGTGAATGGCGTCATCACCCTGTCCGGGTCCGGACAAGACCTGCTATCCAATCCCGAGGTGCGGGCCGCCTATCTGGAGGGAGGTCACTGATGGAGCAATTTCTCGGCACAACGGTAGACGTATACATTGGCCTGACCATCATTCTGGCAGGCGGCATCGCCTTTATGATGGGGCAGGCCATCGCGCGGTCCTGGCTGCCAGCATGGCAAGTGGTGGCCTATAGCCTTCTGCTGGCTGTCACGACCCGGTTTTTCATCTATGCGCTGTTCGACGGCCGGATGCTGCTGCTATCCGGTTACATCATCGACGCCACGGTTCTGATGTCCATCGCCCTGATCGGCTTCCGCATGACCCGGGTGCAGATGATGGTGACGCAATATCCATGGCTGTATGAACGAACCAGCGTCCTACAGTACCGTGCGTTGAAGCCCTAGCGACACAGGCAGACTTGCGGACCCGGTGCTAAAGGTCCGCCAACCGCGCAACCGCAGCCGTCAGCTTGTCCCGCTGTCCCGCCAGTTCCTGCCGCTTCTCGCGCGTGTCTTCAACCACCGCAGGGTCGGCCTTGGCCAGAAAACCGGGGTTGGAGAGGCGTTTGTCGATGCCGCCGATTTCCTTGTCGGCCTTTTCAATTGCCTTGGCCAGCCGATCCCGCTCGGCGCCGATATCGATGACATCGGCCAACGGCAAGCCATAGGTCGCCTCGCCAACGACGATCTGGACGGCGCCCTTCGGCATCTCCGTTGCCGCATCGACACCGGTCAGGCGGGCAAGGCGGTGGATATAACCAGCATGCCGGGACAGTTGCGCCAGCGTCTCAGAAGCCGCCCCCTGCACCAGGCACGGGATTTGCGCGCCGGCAGGCACATTCATTTCGGCGCGGACGGCGCGGATGTCGGTAATCAGGCGCACAACCCAATCCATCTCCGCCTTGGCGTCGGTGGCGTCCAGACCGTTCAGCGCCGGCCATGGCGCCGTGATCAACGGACGGTCCGGCACAAAGCGGAAATGCTCGTTCAGTTCTTCGGTGATGAAGGGCATGAACGGATGCAACATCAGCAAAATCTGATCCAGCACCCAAGCCGCCGTGGCGCGGGTTTCCGCAATGGCGCCCGCGTCTTCGCTATTTAGGATCGGCTTGATGAATTCCAGGTACCAGTCACAGAAAGTGTTCCAGACAAATTGGTATTGGCCGCCGGCAGCCTCGTTGAACTTGTAGGCCTCGATCCCCTGGGCGGTCTCCGCCGCGACGCGGGCGGTTTCGCCGATGATCCAGCGGTTGACCGTCTGGCTCACCTTTGCCGGGTCGAAATCGGCCGGCAGCGCGCATTGGTTCATTTCGCAGAAACGCGCAGCGTTCCACAGCTTGGTGCCGAAGTTCCGGTAGCCTTCAACCCGGTTCTTGGCCAGCTTGATGTCACGGCCTTGCGCCGCCATCACCGCCAGAGTGAAGCGCAGCGAGTCTGCGGAATATTCGTCGATGACCTCTAATGGGTCGATGATATTGCCCTTGGACTTGGACATCTTCTGGCCCTTCTCGTCCCGGACCAGGGCATGGATATAGACATGCCGGAACGGCACGTCGCCCATGAAGTGGATGCCCAGCATCATCATGCGGGCGACCCAGAAAAAGATGATGTCAAAGCCGGTAACCAGCACATCGCCCGGGTAATAGCGCTTCAGTTCGGGTGTCTCGTCCGGCCAGCCCAGGGTCGAGAATGGCCAGAGGCCCGACGAGAACCACGTGTCGAGCACGTCCGGGTCACGCTCCAGCGGCTTGTCCTCGCCATAGTGCTTGCGCGCCAGGTCCGCCGCCTCATCCTCATTGTCGGCAACGAAAATCTCACCGTCCGGACCGTACCAGGCGGGAATCTGGTGCCCCCACCACAGTTGCCGGGAAATGCACCAGGGCTGGATGTTGCGCATCCATTCGAAATAGGTCTTCGACCAGTTTTCCGGCACGAACTTGGTGCGTCCGGTCTCCACTGCCTCGATGGCCGGCTTGGCCAGGGTTGCGGCGTCGACATACCATTGTTCGGTCAGGTAGGGCTCAATCGGCACGCCGCCGCGGTCGCCATAGGGCACCTGGTGCGTATGCGGCTCGACCTTTTCCAAAAGGCCCAGTTCCTCGATGGACGCAACCACCTTCCTGCGCGCCTCGAACCGGTCGAGCCCCTGGTATTCCACCGGCGCGTTCTCGTTGATCCGGCCCTTGCGGTCCAGGACGTTGATCATCTCCAGATTGTGGCGGCGCCCGACCTCGAAGTCGTTGAAATCATGCGCCGGCGTGATCTTGACGGCGCCGGAACCAGTCTCCGGATCGGCATATTCGTCGGCCACGATCAGGATTTTCCGGCCCACGATCGGCAACACGCAATGCTTGCCGATCAGATCCCGATAGCGCTCATCCTCCGGATGCACGGCGACGGCAGTATCGCCCAGCATCGTTTCCGGGCGGGTGGTAGCGACGGTGAGGACACGACCCGGCTGGCCATCGACCGGGTATTGGAAATACCAGAGATTGCCCTTCACCTCCTGCTGCTCCACCTCCAGGTCGCTGATGGCGGTTTCCAGCGCTGGGTCCCAGTTGACCAGGCGGCTATCCTTATAGATCAGGCCTTCGCGGTACAGGTCGACAAAGACCTTGCGCACGGCTTTGCTGACGCCCTCGTCCAGGGTAAAGCGGTCGCGCGGCCAGTCGGCCGTTGCGCCCAGGCGGCGCAATTGGCTGGAAATGGTTCCGCCGGACTCGGCCTTCCACTCCCACACCTTGTCGATAAAGGCTTCGCGCCCCAGGTCGTGCCGGGTGATCTTTTTCTCGGCCAGTTGCCGCTCCACCACCATCTGGGTGGCGATGCCCGCATGATCCTGGCCCGGCTGCCACAATGCATCGCGACCGGCCATCCGGTAATACCGGATCAGCACGTCCTGCAGCGTAAAAGTCAGCCCATGGCCCATATGCAGGCTGCCGGTGACATTCGGCGGCGGCATGATGATCGTGTATGGCGGCTTGTCGGAGTTCGGGTCGGCAGCAAATGCGCCGGATTGTTCCCACAAAGCATAATGCCGTGCTTCTACTTCCGCAGACTCGAATGTTTTGTCTAGCGGGGCCGCGGATCCAGCAGAAATAGAATTGGACATGGCAAATCTCCAGCAACGCGTTGGGCAAGTCTGGCCAAACGGAGCGCGGACCATATCGCGTTGAGCCAAAGTTTTCGCCGCGGCATGAGGCGCGGCGGCGACTTGCCTGGAAACGCGCCGCCTTGTGTGAAATTGGGATTGGCCATAGTGTGATCGTCAAGCTTTGGATATGCACAGCCAAATGATCGCGTCTGCGACGGAGGCAGGATCCGCGTTGTGCATTGAGTAAGGAATGGAGGCGGAATTGCCGTACTTTAAACGGTTGCCCTACCAGG
>JAPOJR010000038.1 GCA_029978325.1 Alphaproteobacteria bacterium
CGCCGCCGTCGATCGTCAGGTTTTTGCCCGTGATATAGGTCGAGCCTGGGGTCATCAGGAAGATAACGCCCGGCGCCACATCGCTGGTCGCGGCATACCGGCCAAGCGGAATACGCGCCATGGTTTGCGCCGCAAACTTCGGCCCGCGCACCACCTCGGTCATCGGCGTTTCAACCGTACCAAACGCTACGGAATTGACGCAAATTCCATAGCGGGCCCACTCCTTTGCTGCGCTCATGGTGATGCCCAGAACACCGGCTTTGGCGGCGCCATAGTTAATCTGCCCAATCGTTCCGGCCGTGCCGGCGATCGACGAGACATTGACGATCTGGCCGTTGCAGACCTGCGCATCGCTGCCTTTTGCCTGCTCAATCATCTGGCGGCCGACAGACTGCAGCGTGAGATAGACGCCCGTCAGGTTGACGTTGATCACCTGGTCCCAGGTTTCGCGCTCCATCTTATGGATCATCGCGGCACGGACGATGCCGGCGTTGTTGAACAGGCCGTGCACCCAGCCCCATTCCTTGACCATGTCTTGCACCATGCCGTCGATCAGCGATTGGTCCGTGACAGAGCCGGTATAGGCGAGGCAGGCATCGCCCAGTTCGTCTTTCAGCGACTTCATGCCATCGCCATTCATGTCGATTGCGGCAACCCGGCCGCCGAGAGCGACGATGGTGCGCGCAACCTCGCGTCCGATGCCCTGGGCGGCGCCGGTTACGAGGACATTGCGTTCTTCCATAGAGAAGGGATTCATGATGGAGTTTTCCTTGGGTTAGTCGTTCGTCACAAAACCGTGGCACTGTGCCGGAGCCTGACGCTTTTGACCAGAGCCACTAGCGACAAAAGCGGCCATGCGGGGACGGCACAGGTAGCCAGCCCCCCCCCCGAGAAGGTAGTGCACGGTCCCGCGATAGGGGTTACCCTCTTACTGCCGGTTCTGCTGAGCATACCGCAGGCGAATGCTTTAAGGGCCGCTTGATCACTCTAATCCGCGGTCGCCATCGAAGCGAACGCTTTGGCGACGGCACATTTGGCGCTTGCGGATTGATTGCGGGACAAAACTCGGCGAGTCTGCTGACAGAAGCCGAGAGCGTGGTGCTCCTGCGGCTAGGTCTTGAGATTTCGTACCCATGTCCCTTTGCTCTTTCGCTTCTAGCCGCCCGGAACAAGCGGCCCGCATCGCAATTTGGTTGTTGGGAGCGGGTGAAACCGTTGTCTGGGCGACGATCTTCTATGTTTTTGCGGCCCTCCTGCTCGCCTGGGAGCAGTCGCTCGGTTGGGCCAAGGGCGACCTGACATTGGGCTTCACGTTAGCGATCCTGGCGGCAGCGCTCGCGTCCCCTATTGCTGGGCGCGTCATCGATGCAGGCGGAGGCCGGTTTGCCCTCGGCGGCGGCGCGTTGGTGGGGGCAGCTGGGATCGCCATGCTCTCCCAGGTGGACACGCCCTATGCCTTTATAGCGGTCTGGGTGCTGATCGGCGCGGCGCAAGGCTTCTGCCTTTATGAGCCGTGCTTTTCCGTGGTGACGAGAGCCAAGGGCGCCGACGCGCGCAAGGCCATCACCCATATCACGCTGCTGGCAGGCTTTGCCTCGCCCTTGAGCTTCCTGCCCGCGGCTGGCCTGCTGGAGCACTATGATTGGCAGACGACCCTACTGGTCTTTGCCGCCGCGGGCGCGTTCCTTGCCGCCCCGTTGCTGTTCGTCGGCGCGCTGTTGCTGGAGAGCGCCAGCGGCGAGGCCGCACGTCCCGTGCCCAAGGCCGAGAATCGCGCGGCTCTGCTGGCGGCGCTGCGCAAACCACAGTTCTGGCTGATTGCGCTTGCCTTCCCGGTCATGGCGCTCAATCACGGTATATTGCTGAACCATATCCGCCCCCTGCTGGCCGAGCGCGGCGTCGCAGAGACCATAGCGGTGCTGGTCGCCTCCACCATCGGCCCGGCGCAGGTCGCCGGCCGCGTTATCCTGGTTGCCGTACAGAACCGGGTCAGCACAATGGCCGTGGCCGCGATCTCTTTCACCGGCGTCGTGATCGCCGCCTTGCTGTTGATGGCCGCCGGATTCGCGCCCTGGCTGAGCTTCGCGTTCGCCGTATTCCAGGGCGGCTCCTATGGCCTCACCAGCATCATCAAGCCCGCCATCACGGCGGAATTCTTGGGCCGCACGGGCTTTGGCGCCATCGCCGGCTGGCTGGCTCTGCCCTATCTGGTGGGGTTCGCGTTCGCACCGCATATCGGCTCGCTGGTTTGGGAAATCGGTGGCTACGACCTGGTCATCCCGTTCGCAGCCGGTGTCGCGGCATTCGGCGTGCTATGCATCATGGGCCTGGCCGCCAGCGGCAGGAGCCGGGAGCGCACACGCTGACGCCGCTTGCAGAGTGGTGCGCGGTTCGCGATGCTATCTGAAAACGGAATTAGCATCTGAGCATCCAAAAGGAAATCTGACCCATGGCAAAACGATGGAAAGTGCGCCCGGAAGGTTCAACCTGGGGTGATTGGGGCGAGGACGATCAGCTCGGCCGCGTCAACCTGATCACGCCGCAAAAAGTGCTGGAAGGCGTGGCCGAGGTGAAAGAAGGCTTGAGCTTTTGCCTCTCGCTGCCGCTGAACTATCCGGGCGGCAATCTGCTCACTCCGGCCCGTGGCCCCTACACGCTGCGTCCGACGCAATTGCCGGACGGCACCCGCCGCTATCTCTATCCGGCCTGCCTCGACGATCCGCATTACACTGATGTCGGCTGCGACGACCGGGTCGACATGGTGCTGCAGTATTCGACCCAGTGGGACACGTTTGCCCATGTGGGCTCTATGTTTGATGCCGACGGCGATGGCGAGCCGGAAATCCGCTTCTACAATGGCTATAAGGGCCATGAGGACGTGGTGGGACCGGTGCGCTACAACCTCGACCGAACGATTGAGGAGACCGGCCAGACAACGGGCGCCCGTAAGCTTGGCGTCGAAAACATGGCTGCCAAAGGCATGCAGGGCCGCGGCGTACTCGTTGACCTGGAGCGCCACTTCGGCAAGGAACGCCACTATGTGGGCTATGACGATTGGATGCGTGCGCTGGAGACCACGGGCGTCGAGGTCACGCCGGGCGACATGCTGCTGATCTATACCGGCTTCGCCGACTACATCATGGAGGCGAAGGGTAACCCAGATCAGCACACGCTGCACAACTCCTACGCCGTGCTGAATGGTCGGGACCGGAGGTTGCAGCAATGGATTGCCGACAGCGGTATCTCGGTAATCTGTGCCGATAACTTTGCCGTGGAGGGCTTTCCGTCCCGTCCGGCGATGGCGGAGAAATACGCGCGCCTGCCCTTGCATGAGCTCTGCCTGTTCAAGCTGGGCGTAAACATCGGCGAGCTTTGGTACCTGAGCGAACTGGCTGCCTGGCTGAAAGCCAACAACCGCACCCGCTTTCTGCTGACCGCCCCTCCCCTGCGGCTGCCGGGCGCCGTAGGCTCACCATCGTCGCCGATAGCGACGGTTTAGGTAGCCGCAACCGCTGTCCCGGCCACCGAGACGACGCCGGGACAGTGGAGCTTAAGCCAGCCTTCGGATAAGTCCGCCGGAATCTCCGTTGGGGCCTCCCTTTGCCACTAACGGCAGCCCGAGATCGAATTAGCCGCCGTCTCCACCAACAATTCCCGCCCCGCCAACATCTGCTCCAGCGAACCCCAGCCACACATATAGTGACCTTGGAAGCCCGCCCCTTCGACACGCCGGAACATATCGGTGAAGTCGATCGTCCCCGTTCCGGGATGCATATGGATTTCGTATTCGCCGTTGTTGTCAGCGATGCGGACTTCGGCGCAGCGGCGCATGTCCATCGCCTCGATCCATGCCGCAATACCGTGGTCGTCGTAGTGCGCATGGTTGATGGTGAACGCCCATTGCAGGTTCGGGCTGGGAATTGCCTCCAGCCACGCCTGGGTGTCGGCCAGGGTGTCCGGCATGTAGTGCACCTCCGCCCTTGCCGGCTCGCCGTTCAGATTCTCCAGCAACAGCAGGACGCCCTGCTCCTCGGCATACCCGACCGCGCGCTTCAGGCGGTCGATGCTGGCGGTGCGGCGCAGGCCATAGTCGTCCGTAAAGTGATAGCCGCCATGCACGACGACCCATTCCGCCGCCATCGCCTTGGCCAGGTCGATATAGGCCCGCAGGTACCGGTCCGCGGCGTCGCGCAAAAACGGAGCCACTTCAGCGACGTTCACTGCGGAGAGGGTGTGCAACCCCAGGTGCAGGCCGTCTCGCGCACAGGCAGCGCGGATCGCGGCGCACGTCGGAGCATCAAAGCGCTCCATAGCGTTCGGCGGCAGATCGCACTGAATGTCGAAATAACGGACCCCGTTTGCCACGGCCCACGCAACCGCCTGCTCGGCCGGCAGTTTGCGGCCGATGTCGATGCCAATGCGCTCGCGAAAGCTCTCCCGCAAATGCCCTATCCTTTAGCCGCCATGATGGCCTCTTCGACGTCGCGAAGCTGGTCCTTGCCGAAATAGATGTCGTCTCCGACGAAAAAGGTCGGGCTGCCGAAGCAGCCGCGCGCAACCGAGGCCTCCGTGTTCGCCACCAGGGCCGCTTTGATGGCTGGCTCCTGGGTGCGGGCCAGCAAGGCGGGACCGTCAAATCCGGCGTCAGTCAACGCCTTGGATGCAACTGCAGGATCGTCCATTTTCAGCCCCTGCTCCCACATGCATTTGTAGACCGCATCGACATAGTCTGCCAGCTTGCCCTCGTCCGCCGCGACGCACGCCCCGCGCATGATCAGCAGGGTATTGACCGGAAAATGCGGGTTGCGGACATAGTTGGTGATGGCATGGCGCTTGAGAAAGCGCTGCGTCTCCAGCCGGTGAAATTCCGGCTTGTTCTTAATGCCGTCGAACATTTCCATCGGCGACTTGTTACCGGTGGCCTTGAAGACACCGCCCAGCAGCACCGGCACATACTGGAATTGCACCCCTGTCCGAGCCTCGATGGCTGGAATGACCCGGTGCGAAAGGTAGGCATTGGGGCTGCCGAAATCGAAATGAAACTCAGCGGTGGCTGCCATGCTTGAAAGGCTCCGAATAGCGGGGTGAGCGACAGCATCGTCGGCGAAATCCGCCGGCGTGTCCATTTCCATTCGCCCCCCTGCGCCCGCCAGACCGATGGTCAGGGCGTGAACGCCGCTGGATCCTGTGGTACGGTTCGATACAGAGAGCATTCCCATGCAGGAAAGGCGCGCCGCAATGACCAATATATCCCTGCGAATAGCTGCTGTCGTGCTAGTTGCACTGGCCCTGCCGTTCACCGCAGCCAGAAGCGATGGCAACCATGCGCCGATCGGCGATGCGGTGCGCACGCTGCCGATCTTCGATGCCCACGTCCACTATAAACAACCCGCCTGGGACCGGTATCCGGTGGCGAGCATCATCGAAATGATGGACCGGAATGGGGTCGCGATGGGGTTGGTGTCTTCGACGCCGGACGAAGGCACGATCATGCTTTGGAATTACGCGCCAAGCCGAATCGTACCGGAACTGCGCCCCTACCACGGCGCGGTCGGATCGTCCAACTGGACCAAGGCGCCGGATATGGAGGCCTATCTGGCGAAACGGTTAGAGCAGTATCCGCATCAAGGCATCGGCGAATTCCATATCCATAGCCTGGACATCAACGATGCGCCATTGTTCCGGCGGGTGATTGCGATGGCGAAGTCCAGGGATATCTTCCTGCACGTGCACTCCGGCACCGAGCCTGTCCGCTGGCTCTATAGCCTGGACCCAACCGTGAAGATCATCTGGGCACATGCCGGATTGGGAGCCTCGCCGCGGGATGTGTATGCGCTGATGGCCGAATTTCCCACGCTAGTAGCCGATACCTCGTTACGGGAGTTCGAAATTCTGGGCTCCGGCGACCGCCTGAACCCCGAATGGGAAAAGATCATACTGGCGTTTCAGGATCGCCTGATGGTCGGCAGCGACACATGGGTCAACAGCCAATGGGACAGCTACGACTCCATCATCGCCTCGAACCGACGCTGGCTGGCCAAGCTGCCGCGCGCTGTGGCCGAGAAAATCGCCTATAAGAATGCGGAACGGTTGTTTGGCCGTACCATTTCGATGGAACTGATTGGCAAACGGTAATCTTTGGTGTCGCCGGCCCACGGTGAAGCCGCACAAAAGCGTTGCATAGTACGATTTGGCACAGGCGATTATTCTTGCATTTCTTCATCGCTTATGTTCTACGCCTGTCTGTGTTCCGCGCGTAGACAGTGACGCCGCTTTGATGGAGGCCTCGCCTCGGCTAATGCCGTTTGGCCCCCAAATTGTTTCAAGACAGCGCATTATTCCACGGATGTTCACAGGGTGCCGGTTCTACGCAAGCGCCCTATTCCCGTGCCCGGCATTGCCAGCCTAATGCTGCATGCCTGCAGAAAGACTTAACTTTTGACCTCATTTGAACAACTCGGCCTCGCCGAGCCGTTGCTTCGCGCCATTGTGGCCGAAGGCTACGAACAGCCGACTCCGATCCAGGCGAAGGGCATCCCCGCCGTTCTGGGGGGGCGTGACCTTGTCGGTATCGCCCAGACTGGGACCGGCAAGACGGCAGCGTTTGTGCTGCCGATATTGCATCATCTGGCGGCCGCCGAAGGCCGCCCAGCGCCCAAGACTTGCCGCGCCCTGATCCTGGCGCCAACCCGTGAGTTGGCCGTCCAGATCGGTGACAACATCCGCAGCTATTCACGGTACATGCGGATCACCCATACCGTCGTGATCGGCGGCGCGAACCCGCGGCCTCAGGCCTTGCGCCTGGCTGGCGGTGTCGACATCGTCGTCGCGACGCCCGGCCGCCTGCTGGACCACATGTCCACCGGCGTAGTCAGTCTCAGCCAAACCGCCCAGGTGGTGATGGATGAAGCGGACCAGATGCTGGACATGGGCTTCATCCCGGCGATCCGCAAAATCATGGCCAAAGTCGCTCACGAACGGCAGACCATGTTGTTCTCCGCCACGATGCCGCCGGAAATCCGCAAGCTTGCCGCCGATTTCATGGGAGAACCAGTCGAGGTTTCTGTCTCTCCGGCCGCACGGCCGATCGAGTCCATCGACCAGCGGGTCATGCATCTTCCGGGTGGCGATAAGCGCGGCGTTCTGGTCACGCTGCTGCGCCAGCCAGAGGTGGAGCGCGCCATCGTCTTTACCCGCACCAAGCGCGGCGCCGATAAGGTTGCCCAGACATTGGCCGGGGCTGGCATTTCCGTTGACGCATTGCACGGCAACAAGAGCCAGGGGCAGCGGCAGCGGACTCTCGATGGCTTCCGCCGGGGGAAATTGACGGTCCTCGTTGCGACGGACATCGCCGCCCGCGGCATCGACGTGGACGACGTTTCGCACGTCGTGAACTTCGAACTGCCGCACGTGCCGGAGGCCTATGTACACCGTATCGGCCGCACCGCCCGCGCCGGCAAAAGCGGACAAGCGATTTCGCTTTGCGCCCATGACGAGCGCCGCCTGCTGCGCGACATCGAAAAACTGACCGGCAGGACGTTGACGGTCGAAAGCGCGCCGGAAGGCGCAGAGGTCATCGCCTCGCCGCCGCCGGTCGACTATGACCGCCCCCGTCGCGAAGATCGCAGCGAGCGTGCACCGCGTGGCGAGCGCGGCCCGCGCCGGCAGTTAGCGGAGAGGCCCTTCAGGGAAGATCGGCAGCCGCGCGCCGAGCAAGAGGCTTGGGCCGACGGCGAGCCGCGGACAGAGCGTCCTGCCCGCACCGAGCGCCCGCCCCGGGCGGACCGGCAACCCAGGGCAGAACGTCCGGCTCGCGCGGACCGTGCCACGCGGCCAGACCGTGCACCGCGGCCAGAGCGTCAACGCCGAGAAGATCGGCCGGAGCCAGCACAACGGTTCGATTCAACGCCCGGTGAGAACCGGCCAGAGGCGCCTAAGCAGCAACGGCGCAAACCTGCAGGCGCAAAATTCGGGCCCAAGAAATTCGGCTCGGACAAGCCGCGCAGTGGCGAACCGGCAACCGGCGACCGCCCGCGGCGCAACCGTGGCAGCAAGCCGGCCGATGCCAAATCCTCAAACGGCCCGCGCAAGGAACGCCGCGATAGCGGCTCCTCCGACCGGCAGGGTCTGACTCGGATGCTGGGCAATAACAAGGCCGCATAGGCAAAACCCAAGAATCTGCGACTAAACTGGCGGCTCCGCATCGGAAAGACACGATGCGGAGCCGCTTTGCGTTGACGACCGGCCACGGTCGCATTAGAGCAACGCCCGATCAAATGGGTCCATTCGATCGGGCGTTGCTCTGAATTCATAAAGTTTGAGCCGATATCCCCGGTCGAATCGGATTGGGCTCTGCTCTGATCGATCCGTTACCGACGATAGGAACCGCATCGCGCCATGGCAGGCACCGACCGTTCCCAAACCGCCACCGATACGCCCGGCCCCGCAATCATTCTCGTACAACCGCAATTGGGCGAGAATATCGGCACCGTGGCGCGGGCCATGTGGAATTGCGGCCTCTTGGACCTGCGGCTGGTAGCTCCGCGCGACGGCTGGCCTAATGACAAAGCTGTGTCGGCTGCATCGGGAGCCGATATTGTGCTGAACCGCGCCCAAGTCTTTGAGACTACCGCGGATGCCGTTGCTGACCTGGAACGGGTTTATGCCACAACGGCCCGCCCGCGCGACATGGTCAAGCCTGTGTTCACGCCGCGCGGGCTCGCCGGCGAAATGCGGGCGACGATGAATCGAGGCGAACGGGTCGGCGTGCTGTTTGGCGCTGAACGCTCCGGCCTGGTCAACGAAGACGTCATGCGGGCATTCGGTATTGTCACCGTGCCGCTGAACCCGGCCTTTACCTCGCTGAATCTGGCACAGGCCGTGCTGCTGATCGGCTATGAGTGGTACACGTCCGCCGATGAAACCCCGCCCGGCGTGCTGGAAATCGGCGAGGGCATCCCCGCCTCAGCTGCCGAGGTCGACGCGCTACTCGAGCACTTGGACCTGGAACTCGACAAAGCGGAGTATTACCGCGAGCCGAGCATGCGTCCGACCATGCAGCGCAATTTGCATAACGTCTTTCGCCGCGCCACCATGACCGAACAGGAAGTCCGCTCGTTCCGCGGCGTCGTCGCCCGTCTGGCCGAGTGGCGCGGACGCCGACCGAAAAAGCAGTGACCGGAGGCCCCTCGGCGAAATTATCGTCGCGATACCCGTCAGCCTGGGCTAAAATATTTGGATCGCTGATGCAAATCGCAGAAGCGCCGCCGCGTTGGCCCACCGGCGGCGCTTTTCTCTGTCGGAAAGCTACGACCGCAGCATGCCTTCAACCCATCCGATCAACAATTCACTCGGCATCTTGTGGATGTTGGGCGCGGCAGTCGCGTTCTCCGGCCTTTTTGTAGCAGTCCGGCAATTGAGCGCTACCTTGCCGACGTTTGAAATCCTGTTCATGCGCTCGCTTTTTTCGTTGGTGCTTCTCGGCCCCTGGTTGGTGCGCGAGCGCTCAAACGCGTTCCGGTCGACCCGATGGCGGCTACATTTGCTACGGGGAATCACGACGTTTACGGCCATGAGCATGATGTTTTATGGGGTAGCACACGCGCCGCTTGCGACCGCCAGCGCGCTGCAATCGACCTATCCCCTCATCACCATCCTGATGACCGCCATCATGGTCGGCGAACGGCCGGGCCTGAAGCGCTCCATTGCCGCCTGTGTTGGGTTCGCCGGCATCCTGGTCATTGTCCGGCCCGGCGTCATCGCCATCGGCCCCGCCACCATGGCCCTGCTCGGCTGCGCGGTTTTCTATGCCGCGTCGAACACTATCGTCAAGATGATGAGCGGCACCGACAAGCCGACGAAAATGGTATTTTCGGTGAACTTCACCATAACGGTGCTGTCGGCTATACCGACCGCCTATGTCTGGGTGACGCCATCGGTCGACGCTATCCCCTGGATCGCGATGCTGGCGGTCTGCGGTTACACCGCGCATATGTGCCTGACCCGGGCGCTTTCGCATGGCGAGGCCAGTGTCGTCATGCCGTTCGACTATCTGCGCCTGCCGTTTGCCGCGATCCTCGGCTACCTCCTCTATACGGAGGTTCCGGATACCTTCACGCTGGCCGGCGGGGGCATCATCTTCGTCAGCGTCAGCTATATCGCGGCTTCGGAGGCTCGGCGGCGGTGAGCCGGGTCGTCGCCAGCAACGCTCTGGGTATCGCCTGGATTACTGGCACCGCACTATCGCTAACCGCGATGTATGTGGCCGCGCGCGAATTGGCGGGGGAGATCTCCACATTTGAGATTGTCTTCCTACGGGGGCTTTTCAGTCTGGTTCTGATGTCACCCTGGCTGCTGCAACAGGGAGTTGGCGCCCTCCGCACGCAAAAGCCCTGGCACCACGCCGGCCGAGGCTTCAGCACGTTTGCAGCCGTGACGCTGATGTTCTATGGCGTCGCCAACGCCCCATTGGCAGACGCGACGGCATTGCAAGCCGTATACCCGCTGTTCACCATCGTTCTGGCTGTCTTCGTCGTCGGCGAAAGGCCCGGCCTGAACAGGTGGCTGGCGACCGTTGTCGGCTTTGGTGGGGTCCTGGCCATCGTGCGGCCGGGGTTCGAAGCCGTGGGGCCGGCGACCCTGGCGCTGCTGGGATGTTCGCTGTTCTATGCGGTCTCGAACATCTTCGTAAAACTGATCGCCCGCGCCGACCCGCCGGGCATGATGACCTTTACGGTCAATGCATACAGCGTGTTGCTATCCGCGTTGCCCGCCGCATTCGTGTGGGTGACGCCAAGCCTTGCCAGTCTACCCTGGATCGGCCTTTTGGCCGCCGCCGGCTTTTGCGCGCAATACACGCTGACCCGGGCGCTGGCCTATGGCGAGGCTAGCGTCGTCATGCCATTCGACTATCTGCGCCTGCCGTTCGCCGCGGCTGTCGGCTTTATCGTCTATGCGGAAACACCGGACCTGTTGACCGTCCTGGGCGCGTTGATCGTTTTCGCCAGCGTCAGCTACATCACGGCAGCAGAAGGCAAATCGCGCCGGCGGTGATAGGTCAGGCCAGTGCCTCTTCCCAGGTCTTCACCACCGCCGCCGAATCGACGTCCTTGGCGATAAAGCTCTGGCCAATGCCGCGGGCCAGGATCAACGTAAGCTTGCCGCCTTCCGTTTTTTTGTCGGAGGCCATCCGGGCCATCAGGCGGTCGATGGTCGGTAATGTCTGGCCCATCACCTGGCGCGGCGCGACCGGCAGGCCGACGCTGCTCAAATGCGCCTCCACACGGCCTATCGCCTCAGCATCGCAAAGGCCCAGGCGCACAGAATGCCTGAACGCCAGCGACATGCCGACAGCCACCGCCTCGCCATGCAGCACCTGGCCATCGTAACCGGCTTCCGCCTCCAGGGCATGACCAAAGGTATGGCCGAGATTTAGCAGCGCCCGGGCGCCGCCTTCGCGTTCATCCTTGGCAACGACGGCGGCCTTGGCTTCGCAACTGATGCGGACCGCCTCCGCCAGCGCTGCCGGGTCCAGCGACAACACGCGCTCGGCATTTCCCTCCAGCCAGGTCCAGAAGTCAGGCTGGTCGATCAAGCCATATTTGGCGACCTCGGCATAACCCGACAACAGTTCGCGGCGCGGCAAGGTCGCCAGCACATCGGTATCGGCAAGCACTAGCCGCGGCTGATGAAAGGCGCCGACCAGGTTTTTGCCATGGCGGGTGTTGATCGCCGTCTTGCCACCGACCGAGCTATCGACCTGGCTTAACAAAGTGGTCGGCACCTGGACGTAGTCGATGCCGCGCAACAGGATCGCCGCCAGAAAGCCGCCGAGATCGCCGACAACACCACCCCCGAGCGCCACCAGAAAGCTCTTGCGGTCCAAACCTGCGTCCAGGCAGCGATTAAGCAAATCCCCCAATTGGTCAAAGCTCTTGGAGCCTTCGCCGGCCGGGATGGTCAGGATTTCCGAAGAAATGCCCGCTGCCTTCAGGGATGCCTGTACGGCATCGGCGTAAAGCGGCCCGACATGGGTATCGGTGAGAACCACCGCGCGCTTACCGCTGAAGCGGGCAGCAATCTCTGCACCTGCGGCCGCAATCAGGCCGGGACCGATCAGGATGTCGTAAGAACGATCGACGGCGGAGCCGCCAAGATCGACGGAAAGGCGCTGAACACCGCTTACGGTCGGCATGCGTAAACCTTCATATAGCCGCCGGCCTCCAGTTTCTGAACAAGAGCATCGACGCTATCATCCGGCTCGCCATCGCTGGTATCAACATGAAGTTCCGCCAATTCGTAAATCGGCGCCCGCACCTCCATGAGTGCGGCGAGCTTTGCCTCGATATCGCCGCCCTCAAGCAAGGGCCGGTTATTTCGACGCGCAACCCGCCGCGCCAGAATATCCAGGTCTGCGCGCAGCCAAACCGAAATGGCGCGCTCCGCCACCAACGCCCGCGTATCCGGGTCGTTGAACGCCCCGCCACCGGCCGCCAGCACATGCGCCGGCTGGTCCTTCAACAAGCGCGCGATAACGCGCCGCTCTCCGTCGCGGAATTGCGCCTCGCCGAATTTTTCAAAGATTTCCGGAATGGTATAGCCAGCGGCCTTCTCTATCTCGGCGTCGGCATCGATAAAATCCATGCCGAGGCGGTGCGCAAGCCGCTTGCCAATAGTGGTTTTGCCAACGCCCATCATTCCGACAAGCACGATCGTGCGGTCAGGTCGGGCGACGATGTCGGGGTTAGCGGCCTCTGCCGCAGCGGATGCTCTGTTCATGGCGCGATTCCATGGCGCAGGAAGGGGTTGATCGTCAAGCTATGCTGTGAAGGAGAATCCGCTAAACTTCTGCTAATCTCTTTTGCGCACTCCCGGAACCATCCTCAAAGGAACGCAAACGGATGGGACAGATTGTAGTCGGCATCGTTGGATTGGCACTGCTCGCGGCGCTGGGCGGCGCCCTTTATATTGCGGTCGCCGATATCGCCCCACCAACGGAGACGATTGAAAAGATCTTGCCGAATGCCCGTTTTGAAAAATAGTTTCAATTACTTAAAAGGACTACTAGTCGCCTGCTTAGTCGCGTTTGGCACTCCGGCATCGGCGCAATCGGTCCGTTTCATCGACGCGAGCCCGGAGGCCGTAGGCTTAGTGCAGCCTGCTGCGGTCGGACTGCCAAATTCCCTTTGGCAGGGCACGACGCCGCAGCGATTGGCCGCCACGCTGGCTGCTCTACCGGACCGGGTTTCCAGCCCCGCTCAATATAGAGCCCTGACAACGCTGTTGCGCGTAGCAGTATCGCCGCCGCCGGGCGAACCTGCAAAGCCTTCGCTCGCCAGTTTGCGGGTTTCTGCACTGGCGCGTTTGGGCAACGAACAGGACGCTTTGGAACTGGCCAACAAAGTGTCGCCCGCCATTCAAAATGCCCCGCTGTGGTTGGCCCGGCTGACTATCGGTTTGGCACGATACGATGTCGCCGGCACCTGTCAATTGGCGCTCAATCCGTCCGAGGCAGCGGCGGTGGCGGAATGGCAACGGTCCCGTGCGTTTTGTCTGCTGCTGCACGGACAGGAAGAACCAGCAATGGTCGCGGCCATGTTGGCCGACGAATTGACCAACGAATCCGCCGCTCCGGCCTTGGTTTTCGAGAGTCTATTCCTGGCCAAACAATATGTTACACGCGCGGCAAAGGCTGCGGTCAGTCCGAAAGATATTCTGGATCTGACGATGCTGCGTGCGTTGAACATCAAGATGGCCCCGCCCGAGATGGCCGGCATCTCGCCGCCGCTGGCGGCGGCTATCGCCCGCTTCCCAGCACCCGGACTGGAGATCCGAACCGCCGCTGCGGAGCGCGCCGTCGCCGCAAACGCGCTGCCCGCCGACTTGCTGGTCCAGCTTTACCTTGCGACGGAACTGACGACGTCGCTCGGCACGATTTACAAGCAAATGGCCTATGCTCCCGACCTGCAGCAACGGCTGAAAGCCATCACCGCGTTTTGGGATGCCGCCGAAAAAGCAGGGCTCTACGTACAACTTGCGCGATCTTCGCTGAGCTATCTGGCCGGAATCGATCAGGCCGGCGTACCTGATGAGTTTGTTGCGCGTGCAATGCGAACGGCCATGGTGAGCGGCGACAAGGCCGGGGTTGGAGCTTGGCGTGACGCCCTGTTGGCCCGCTCGCTGCTTCCCAAGGGCGCAGAAGCCCGGGACCGCGCCTATGCAATCCTGGCGCTGGCGGGAGAGCCAGTTCCGCCGGCAGATACCTGGTGGCAGGCATGGGTTAAGGCTGCAAAACCCACCAAAGCGCAGGCAGCGTTGGTGGCCGGACTTTTGGAAGCGATGGGGATACCGGTCCCAAAGGTCAAAGGCCCCGCAGCGGACAAGTCGCCCGCCGCTACTGCCATGGCAGAAGCGCCATTCGGCGAAGCAGCGTTGCTGGCCATTGCAGCGCTGAACCAAACAGCGGCGCCCAGCGACGGGTTACGGGTAAAGGCGGTCGAGACGATTGCCCGCCTCAACCGCGATCTGGCGCGGGCGATCGCGGTGGAAATAGCCATTGCCGCCGGCATCTGACCCTACCGTCGAAGCGTTTTTGGAATCCCTGGTTGCGGAACGCGGCGCCGCCGCGAATACCGTCGATGCGTATCGGCGCGATCTGGCGGCGATTAAGACTGCGGCAGCATTAGGGGAAAGAGGGCTGGAAACCGCGACGACCGATAGCCTTCAGTCCGCTTTGCGATCGATGTCTGCCTGCGGATTGACCCGCTCGACCCAGGCCCGCAGGCTGTCCGCGATCCGACAATTCTTCCGATTTCTGGTCAGCGACGGCCGCCGCGCGGACGATCCTTCCAGCACCCTAGACGCTCCTCGGCCGGAAAAGCCGCTCCCCAAGGTTCTGACCGTTGCGGAGGTCGATGCCCTGTTATCCGCCGTTCACGCGATGCAGGAACCGGAGGGGCTGCGCCTGTCCGCCATCATCGAGTTGCTCTATGCGACTGGGTTGCGGGTTTCTGAATTGGCCAGCTTGCCGGCGACCGCGGCGCGCCAAGGCGCAAGCGCGGGCGCGATCTGGCTGCGCGGCAAGGGCGGGCGCGAACGGATGGTGCCGGTCGGCCAGGCCGCCGTCGAGGCGCTTGACCGCTATCTTGCGGTTCGGGGCATATTCATTGCGACGCCCGCCCACAATAAGTGGTTGTTTCCATCGCGCAGCCGCGAGGGCTATCTCACCCGCCGCCGCATCGGCCAGTTGCTGAAGCATCTGGCGCTGGAAGCCGGCCTGGACCCGGCCAAGGTGTCGCCGCACGTGCTGCGCCATGCCTTTGCAACGCATCTGCTAGCAAACGGCGCAGATTTGCGTGCGCTGCAAACGCTTCTGGGCCATGCCGATATCGGCACGACCCAGATTTACACGCATGTGCTGGAAGAACGACGGCGGGCGCTGGTATTCGACCACCACCCGCTGGCGCAATAATCCTCACGCCTCCCCAAGCAGCGCCTTGCGGAACTCGGTCTTGGTATAGTTCGCATCCAGGGAACGCTTGATTCGTGGCGGCGGATTATCGTTCACCTTCAGGTGGACGAAGAAAGTGGCGTTGCCGCCCTTGACCACCGCGGCAGCGTCAGCGATGTCGCCTTCCTGCGCCACGGTGCGGACCTGCTTGATGCCAGCGCCGGAGGCCATCACCGCCAGGTCGGTCGAGTGCCCGGTATGGGAAACCTGGTTACCGGTCTCGCCATAGTGGCCGTTGTCGACGCAGATGATGCCGAAGTTGGAAGGATTCATCACAGCGACCGTCGCCAGCGAGCCGATATTCATCAGCAGTTCGCCGTCGCCGGTCACGCACAGCACCTTCTTGTCCGGCTGAGCCAGCGCAAGGCCGAGGCCCATGGCGACGGCACCGCCCATGGCGCCGGCCATGGCATAATAGTTGACGCCATCGGCACCACAGATGCCGGCGACGTCCCGGCTGGCGCCGGCCAGGCCGGTTATGATCAGATAGTCTTGCGGGTTTTCGATCAGTTTCGGAAAGACTTCACCGCGGTCGAGTACAAAATCAGACATGGCTACGCGCGAGCCTCCCTTTAAGCGAATTTCTTGGCGCCGAGGAGCTTTTGGCTCAACAGCACGGCGACAGATTCCTGGCTCTGGAAGGCCATGGTGAGGGCAGCTTCGACTGTCGGTATCACCTCGTCCGGACGCTCGACCCGCAGGCACATGACATCGCAGGATTCCAGCACCGGCTGCACCCATTTGCCCATCGGCATCTGCCAGGGGTTGCCCTCGCCAAAATCGCCACGCATGGAGAGGATGGTCAGGAACGGAAACTTGCCGAGACGCGGAAGGCTCAGCATGTTGATGCAGTTGCCGGCACCGGACGACTGCATCAGCAGCACATGCTTCTGCCCACCCAGGTGCGCACCGGCGGCCATTGCGACGCCCTCCTCTTCGGAGGTCAGCGGAATGGAATGCACGTCCGGATCGGCGAGCGACAGGTCGATCAGCACCCGGTGGCCAGCATCGGGAACGTAGGAGAATTGGGTGACGCCCGCATCTTTCAACAGCTTATAAAGCTCGTAAGGCCAGGTCGGGTCGCCGGGCGCCGGCGTTGGAATATCAAAGGGCATGGAAGCCTCTCGTTTTCGATTGGAAGGGCGTTTCAGTGAACGCGATAAAAGACGGCAAACAGCATTCTAGCAAGAGGCAAGCGCCATGCTAAGCCCGCTTTCCGGAATCCGGGTCCTGGACCTGTCGCGGTTTTACTCCGGACCGCACGCGACCCAGCTGCTGGCGGGCCTGGGGGCGGAGGTGATCCGCATCGACGACCCGGCCCAGCCGATGGGACAGGCGAAAGCGCCGCCCTATGCCGGGCCGCATGGCGTGGCAGCGGCAGAGCAGACGCCGGACGACCTCTCCATCCATTACCTGAAACGCAACCGCGGCAAGAAGGCCATCACCCTGAACCTGAAGGCGGCAGAGGGGGTGGCCCTGTTCAAACGGCTGGTTGCAGAGGCCGACGTGGTATTCGAGAACTTCACCCCCGGCGTCGCCGACCGGCTTGGCATCGGCTATGCAGCGCTGGCGGCGGAGTTCCCGCGGCTGGTATATTGCGCCCTGACCGGCTGGGGCTCGACCGGGCCGGATGCGGGCGAGAAATCCTACGACCCCATCGCCCAGGCCGCCGCCGGCCTGATGAGCATTACCGGCCAGCCCGGCGACCCACCGCTTAAGGCCGGCTCGCCGCTTTCGGACGGCATTGCCGGCGTGCACGCGGCTTTGGGCGTGACCGCGGCGCTGGTGCAGCGGGGCGTGACGGGCAAGGGCCAGTTCGTCGACATCTCCATGGTCGATTGCCTGCTGTCACTGGTGATGGACGAACCCCTCGACCACTATGAGGCGCTGGGCCTGCAGGCTCAGCAAGGCAATCGCATTCCCCGCTTCTCGCCGTTTAACACGTTCGAGGCGAGCGACGGCTGGCTGGTCATCGGCGCAGCAACACCGGGTCAATGGCGCGCGCTCTGCCAATGCATGGGCAAGCCGGAACTGGCCGATGATTCCGACTGGCGCGACGTCGGCTGGCGCATCGCGCACGTCGACACGGTCGAGGCGAAGGTCAGCGCCTGGGTCTGCCGCCTGACTGTGGCGGAGGCCGTTTCGATACTGCGCGAGGCCGGCGGTATCGCCGGGCCGATCAACGGGATCGAGCAATTGAAAGCGTGGGAGCACGTGGCCGCGCGCGGTTCCCTGGTCCCGCTGCTGCATCCGCGGGCTGGCACGGTACCGGAGACCGTCGCGGCAGCCTTTCCGCTGCGGATGTCGGACGGCAATGTCGGCTATGCCAGCGCCGCACCGTGGCCAGGGCAGGACAATGATGCTGTCTATGGGAAATTGCTGGGGCTGAATGCAGAACGCCGCCGGCAATTGGCTGCCGACGGTGTGATCTGAGGCGACACGAGACCAAAACGACTAGCTGCGGCGGCGCACCAGGCCCAAGCTAACTACCCCAGCGCCCAACAAGGCCAAAGGCGTCACTTCCGGCGCCTCCGTGGCGAGTGCTTCAATTCCAACCTGGAAGCCGTGCCAAAGCTCCGCAGTATGTGTGAACGATATTGTCGTGTGCTGACCCAGAATGCGCACAACACCGTGCAATTCACCGTCACCGGAAAAGCCGGTTGCGGTCACGTTCGTAAAGCTTCCGGTGCCCCAGTGGCCAGTGCCGACACTGACGACCTCGATTGCCGTTCCGAAATCGACCACATTGCCATTCCAACTGACCAAAGCAATCACCGGATCGACAACAGCCAAATCGAAAGTGATCGTCGAGATACCACCTGCGTTCAGGGCGATGATGTCATTGCCAGGCGGGGCATTATCGATATCCCCGGCAAGATAGGCGGCGTCGACCGCCCAGTAATTCGTGCCGGCGCCTGTTTGGATAAAATGCATGTTTGGTCCGGAATAGGTGACGCCTATCCCCGCGACCGAACCCGTTGCCGAGCCGCCGCTGCCGGACGTCCAATCCACCCACTCTATCGTGATGGCGTTCGCAGAGGATCCAACCATTGCGATGCCGAATACAACTGCACGCACTAAATTACGCAAACTTCCTCTCCACCCTATTTTAGACACTTAAAAACACTATTCAGCCATACTATCCGAGATGAAATTTGTAAAGTACATTCGCTTTTACGCTGACCTGTAGTATATGACTGGGAATATTGGTATTAATTCAAATACCTATCGCCAACACCCTGAAAGTATCCAGATGACCGACCTCCTCGAAAGCCGCGACGGCGCCGTCGTCACCCTCACATTGAACCGGCCGGACGCGCTGAACGCGCTGACCTATGGCATGCTGGATGGCCTGATGGAGGCGGTGGACCGGCTCGACAATGACGACAGCGTCGGCTGCGTCGTGCTCACCGGCACGGGCCGGGCGTTCAGCGCCGGTGGCGACGTCAAGAACATGGCCCAGGGCAGCGAGGCGAAGCAGGGCTTTGACGCGCGCGCCCGCAGCCTCCGCCGCCGCATGGAGCTTTCGCGCATGATCCACGAGGCCGCCAAGCCCTGGGTCGCTTCCGTCCGCGGCCCCTGCGCCGGTGCCAGCCTTTCACTAGCGCTCGCCTGCGACATGCGGGTGGTGAGCGAGACGGCGCGCTTCATCACGGCCTTTGCCAAGGTCGGGCTCTCCGGCGATTTCGGCGGCAGCTATTTCCTCTCCGGCCTGGTCGGCACCGGCCGGGCGCGCGAGCTTTACTATACCGGCGGCGAAATCCGGGCGGAGGAAGCTTTGCGCCTCGGCGTCGCCAATCGCCTGGTCGCCGATGACCAGCTGGAGGCAGAGACCGCCGCCTTCGCCGCGCAGATCGCCTCCGGGCCGCGCCTCACCATCGCCTACATGAAGAAGAACCTGAACGTGGCGGAGCGGGGCGACATCTCCGCCGCGCTGGATGCGGAGGCGATCCACCACGCCCGCACCGGCCAGACCGAGGACCACAAGGAAGCCGCCAAGGCCTTCACCGAGAAGCGCAAGCCCGTGTTCAAAGGCCGCTAGCCGCGGCTCGGCTCTTGGCAAGGCCGGCCTCGGGCGACTATCACAGGGGCCAATTGTGATGGATATCCTGAGGACTCGCCCTTCCATGAGCGACGACACTTTCGAACTGGCCGCCTCCTTCCCCGCCACCAGCTATGCCGAATGGCTGGAGGCCGCCGAAAAGGCGCTGAAGCGCGGCGATGTGGAAAAGGCGCTGGCGACGCGCACCTATGAGGGCTTCGCACTGAAGCCGCTCTATAGCGCCGAGCGCGATGCCACCGCGGCGGACCCGGCGGGCCTGCCGGGCCTAGCACCCTTCACCCGTGGCGCCGATGCCGCCGGGCGCACCGCCGGCGGCTGGGATATCCGCCAGACGCTGACCCATCCGGACCTCTCCCACGCCAATGCCGGCCTGCGGGAGGACCTGGAGAACAGCGTCACCTCCGTCGCGCTCCGCCTCGACCGTGCCGCCCAGACCGGCGACGCGGACGGCATGGCTGAGGCCGGCCTGCCGCTGCACTCCACCGCCTGCTGGCAGGCGCTGCTGGCGAACGTACCGGCAGGCTCGACCGCGCTGGCGCTGGAGGCCGGCGCGAGCTTCCTGCCCGCCGCCGCCATGCTCGCCGCTGCCGGCGGCCCGGCCCCCGGCTCCCGCCTGGGGGCGGACCCGCTGGGCGCGCTGGCTGCCAACGGCTTACTGCCCCAAGGCCTGGAGCAGGCTTTGGCGGACATGGCCGACCTCGCCGCGCACACGGCCCAGAACTGCCCGCACGTCGCCGCCGTCACCGTGGATGCCTCCGCCTATGACGCGGCAGGAGCCTCCGAGAGCCAGACGCTTGCCGCAGCGATGGCAACCGGCACTGCCTATCTGCGCGCAATGGTAGACGCCGGCATGAGCGTCGATGACGCCTGCGGCCAGATCGTCTTCCGCCTGCCGCTCGGCCCCGACCAGTTTTTCGCCATCGCCAAGCTGCGAGCCGCCCGCAAGCTCTGGGCCCGCATTGCGGAGGTCGCTGGCGCGTCTGAGACCGCCCGCGCCGCCCGCATCGACGCTGTCACCGCCAACCGCAACCTGGCGGAGCGCGATCCCTACACCAACCTGCTGCGCACGACGCTGGCCGGCTTCGCCGCCGCGGTGGGCGCCGCCGACAGCATCACGATTGCGCCTTACGACGCCGCGCTCGGCCCCGTCTCCGACGACTTCGCCCGCCGCGTCGCGCGCAACACGCAACTGTTGCTGAAAGAGGAATCCAACCTGCACCGGGTGATGGACCCTGGCGGCGGCTCCTGGTTCCTGGAGGACCTGACGGCCAAGCTGGCGCAATCCTCCTGGGCGATCTTCCAGGAGATCGAGCGCGCCGGCGGCATGGCCAAGGCGCTGACCGAAGGCTTGGTTGCCGGCCAGGTGGAAGCGACCTGGGCGGAGCGGCAGAAGAACCTCGCCCGCCGCCGCGACCCGCTCACCGGCGTCAGCGAATTCCCCAACATCGCCGAGGACCTGCCGGAGGTGCCGGAGCCCGACCTCTCCGCGATCCGGGCGGGCCTCTCGGCGCGTCTCTCCGACAAGGCCGTCACCCTCCCCGCCGCCGGCCAGGGCGAGCGCACCGCCGCCGCGATCCAGGCCGCGAAGGATGGTGCGTCCCTCACCGCAATCCTCGCCGCGCTCGGCGGCAGCGCCACACGCATCCAGCCCCTGCCCCGCCGCCGCTTCGGCGAGGCGTTCGAGGCGATGCGGGACGAAAGCGACCGGCGCGCCAAACGCGACGGCAAACGCCCTGCGGTCTTCCTCGCCAATCTGGGCCCGCTCGCCACCTACACGCCACGCGCCACCTTCGCCCGGAACGCGTTCGAGGCCGGCGGCCTGCAGGCCCTCGATCAGGGCGGGTTCGAGGATGCAGCGGCTCTGGCCGCGGCCTTCAAGGCCAGCGGCGCGAAACTGGCCGTGCTCTGCTCCAGCGACCGCCGCTATGGCGAACAGGCAGAGGAAATGGCCCGCGCCCTGAAAGCCGCCGGCTGCACCTGGCTGGCGCTCGCCGGCAATCCGGGTGAGGCGCGGGAGGCCTATCAGGCTGCAGGAATAGACGACTTTGTCGCCATGGGTGGCGACCTCCTGGCCGTGCTGCAAGCGGCCTGGGGTGCTCTGGGCGCATAGCGCTCCAGCCAGCGAACAGGAACAGATCCACCCGACCCAACCGGATCGGGTTCTGCACTACGCCGCATCCTTGGCCTTGCGCAGCGGGTTTGGCGCCTGAGAATAGAACATCAGGCCGATTGCCTGGCAGGCGGCAAGCGCAATGAATGTCAGCCGATACCCATCTTCCGCGCTGGCACCAAAGGTGTGGGTGAACAAATCGTAGGCCCGACCGCTCGCCATCTGGAACAGAAAGATGCCGCCAATCATGAACAGGTTGTTCGTGGTGATAACCCGGCCAGCCAGTTCCGGTCCGAAAAGGCTCTGAGCGTGAGCCACAACCAGTGCATGGACCTGTGAGACACTGGCAAATGCCGTCAGCAAGACCACCGTCGGCCAGAAGCCCAGACCCGGCAGCGCCGCCAGCGCGACCAGCATTACCATTTGCGTAATGATGCCGCCGGTCACGACCATCTTCCGGCGGCCGGTCCAACGGTCGAGCGGTCCATAGATGACCCCGCCCAGATTCAGCGCGATCAGCAACACTAGCACCGTATTGCCCAGTTGTGCGGTATCGAGTCCAAACCGTTCGCGCAAAAACACGCCCGACAACAGGCCGATGACACTGATGGCCGGACCGATAGCCGTCACACTGAATGCTGCCAGCCACATAAAGCGTCGCTGGCGGATAATCATGCCGATGCCCGCAATGCTTTGGCGCAATGTTTCCGGCGTGCGGGTCTTGCGCGTCGACAGGGGACCTTCACGCACAGTCAGCGCAACCAGGCCGACAATGACGACCGTCATTGCCGCGAGGCCGGTGAAGACCGGGCCGCGGCCCACCTCGGCCAGCATGATTGCCAGCGGCGTCGATGCGATGAACACCGAGGCCGTCCCAGGCAGCGCCTGGATCGTCGCCGCTGCAGTCGTAAAATTCTTGCGGTCAACCCAGCCCAGCAGAAAGATATACAGGCCGGAAATCACACAGCCGAAGCCGGACCCGATCATCGCCCGCCCAATCGTCAGGCTGGTGACGGAATCGGTCCAGGCAAAGATCAGCATGCCGCCAACGGCCAGCGGCGTCATATACGCCACGGCTCGCACCGGCCCGTACCGGTCCAGCAATATTCCGGAAATTGGTTGCGTCGCCGCCGAGGCCAGAAACATTGTGCCGATGATCAGGCCAAGATCGCTGGCGCTTAACTTCAATTCGAGGCTCAACGCCGGCGCAATGACCGCGCCGCCCATGCGGTGCATTTGCGCCTGGACGAACAACAGCGAATATACGGCCGCCATTCCAACGACGAGGGCAAAGGTTCGGTTCATGAAAGGGCAGACTCATGGCAATGGAGGCGCCATGTGTACGCCTCTCCCACTGACAACGCCAGATGACGAATCGCCAGCCCAACGGCCACTCAAAACAACTTTAGCCGCTTGTAAAGCCAGAGATTGAACGCCGTAATCACGCCCAGCAACGCGCACACCGCCCAAAATGCCCAGGACGTGCCCGCGCCTGGCAGGCCTCCGACATTGATGCCCAGCAAGCCGGTTAGCAGACCCAGGGGCAAGAAGATCGCCGCAACCACCGCCAAAACCAACATGTTGCGGTTCATCGCTTCCGCCCGCCGCTCGACCAACTGTTCATGTACGACCGCTGCGCGTTCGCGGATGGCGTCCAATTCCTCCGCCAACCGGGTGATCCGGTCGGTCGCTTCACGCAGCTTGCTGCGGTCCCGCTCGGTCAACCAGTCCAAGTCTTCAATTGCCAGTGTCGAAAGGGCATCGCGTTGTGGGAACATGAAGCGGCGCAATACGATCGCGGTACGGCGGACATCGGCCAACTGACCGCGCAAGGCGGGTGGCGTATTTTCCGCCAGCACGCCCTCCTCCATCGTGTCAACCGCCTCATTGAGCGTAGCCACAACGGGCTCGGCCCGGTCCGCCAGTCGGAGCGCAAGCTTGGCGACAAAATCACCGGGGCTGACCGGACCCCGCCCACGCTCCATCGCATCCAAAAGATCGCCAATGGCATGCAAAGGCCGGCGCCATGTGCTGATTATCCGGTCGTCCTCAAGCCAAACCCGCAGCGAAATCATATCTTCCGGCTCGGCTCCTTCCTGGAGGTTTACACCACGCAGGTTAATCACTGCGCCGTCGCCATGGGACGTGCGCATGACAGTACACCTGGGCCGCGTTTCCGGCGCGGTCAGAGCCTAGTAAACCTCAGGCGACAGCTCCGCCGGCCCTGTCAGCCAGGTGGATGCCGAG
>JAPOJR010000039.1:0-14889 GCA_029978325.1 Alphaproteobacteria bacterium
AATGGTGTTAAATTACAAGGGGTAATAACCTGGTTCGATAATTTCTCCATTTTGTTGCGCCGCGATGGTCATTCTCAATTGGTGTACAAGCACGCCATTTCGACTGTAATGCCATCGCAGCCGGTCATGCTGTGGGATGGCCCGGATGAAGCAGCAGTCGAGGAAGAGGCCTCCGCTTGAGCGAAAACGACAGCGGCCCTCACTATCACAACAGTGAGCCAGAGCCGGAACGCGCGCTTGTTGTTCACCCTGATATTGCTGGACAACCGGCCGCAAGGCCGGCTGACGCCGCCCTGGAGGAAGCCGTCAGCCTGACTGCGGCAATTTCTCTTGATGTTCGCCATGCGATGGTTGCACGGGTCAAGAAAGTGCGTCCTGCGACCTTGATTGGCGCTGGCGTCGTTGAAGAGATCAAGGCCCAGTGTGCGTTGGATGACATCAGCATCGTCATCGTCGATTGCCAACTTTCCCCGGCCCAGCAACGCAACTTAGAACGCGAGATCGAAGTCAAGGTCATCGACCGCACTGGCCTGATCCTTGAGATCTTCGGCGCACGGGCGCGCACGGCGGAAGGCCGCTTGCAGGTCGATCTGGCCCAGCTTTCCTACCAGCGCACCCGGCTGGTCCGGTCCTGGACGCACCTGGAACGGCAGCGCGGCGGCGCAGGCTTCATGGGCGGACCCGGTGAACGGCAGATCGAAATTGACCGCCGCTTGATCGACGAGCGTATTGTCCGGCTGAAAAAGGAACTGGTCGAGGTGCAACGCACCCGCGGCTTGCACCGGTCCAGCCGCAAGAAAGTTCCGTACCCGGTGGTCGCCCTGGTCGGCTACACCAACGCAGGCAAATCGACCCTGTTTAACCGCCTGACTCATGCCGACGTGTTGGCGCAGGACCAGTTGTTTGCCACGCTGGACCCGACCATGCGCTCGGTGAAACTGTCTGGCGGCAGAACGATCATCCTGAGCGACACGGTGGGATTCATATCGGATCTGCCGACCCAGTTGGTGGCCGCGTTCCGCGCCACTCTGGAAGAGGTGATGGAGGCAGACCTTCTGCTCCACATCCGCGACGCCGCCGACCCGGATTCAGCGGCGCAGAAGCGCGACGTCGAACAGGTTCTGGCCGAGCTTGGGCTGGTTGACGACCACGCCAAGCCGATGATCGAAGTGCTGAACAAAGCCGACCTGATTGCCGAAGACGACTTGGCATTGCTCGCCGAACGGATCGACGGCCAACGCTGGGTGCTGGCTTCGGCATTGACTGGTGCCGGCTGCGATCAACTGATGGCGGCCATCGACAATGCCCTCGCCGCGCAACGCACCGTGGTCGAATTGGACGTAGCCTTTGCCGACGGCAAGACCCTGGCCTGGCTCTATCGCCGCGGCCAGGTGTTGGCCCGCGAGGATGGCGAGACCGGTGCCCACCTCACCGTGGCTCTGGACCCAGCCGATGTTGCACGGCTAGAACAGGGCCTTCAGGCCTGATTGGCCCCGGTGCTATAGGCAAAGTCCCATGCTTCCCAATTTGGATCACGTCGCCGAAATCATCCGCGAGGTTGCAGCCCGTGAACTTGTGCCGAAGTTTACGACGCTGACAGCGGAAGACGTCGGCGAGAAAACGCCGGGCGACTTTGTCACCGCCGTCGATCTGGCGATGGAACGCGCGTTGGCGGATGCTTTGGTGCCGCTGATCCCCGGCTCGCTGGTGGTCGGAGAGGAAGCGGTGCACGACGACCGCGGCATCCTGAACCTGTTAACAGGCGATGCGCCGGTGTGGGTGCTGGACCCGCTGGACGGCACCGGGAATTTCGCCCAGGGCCTGCCGATCGTCGCCGTCATCGTTGCCCTGGTGATCAAGGGCGAGACCGTTGCCGGCTGGATTTACGATCCGCTTTCGCAACGCATGGCCATCGCCAGCAAGGGCGAGGGCGCCTACATGGGGTCGCGCAAGTTGCAGGTGGTGCGTCCGGCGGAGGACCGCTCGCTGAACGGCTCGATCTATGGCCGGTTTGTGCGCACATCCGAACCTTACCAGCGGATATGGGGCAGAGGCCGCGGCGCGCTGGGCAATGTGTTCAACGCCCGCTGCGTCGGCCAGGAATATTTGGCGCGCCTGAAGGGCCGCATGCATTTCGGTGTCTATACCCGGATGAACCCCTGGGACCACGCAGCCGGAATTCTGCTGCACCAGGAGGCCGGCGGCGTCGCGCGCATGGGCGACGGCTCGAACTATCGGCCGGCGGAACGCGGGTATGTCTGCCTGCTGACTCCGGATGAGGATCTGTGGCACACCATGCATGAGCAACTGATCAAGCCGGCAATGGCGGCCGATGCCGCTCAGGCCAAACAATAGGGAGAACACTCATGGCAAACGTCGCATTTCTCGGTCTGGGCGTGATGGGCTATCCGATGGCCCGGCACCTGGCAGCGGGTGGGCATACCGTTACGGTCTATAACCGCTCGGCGGCAAAGGCTGCGGACTGGGTCGCCAAACACGGCGGCAAAAGTGCGGCGACGCCAAAGGAAGCTGCCGCCGGCCAGGACATCGTCTTTGCCTGCGTCGGGGCTGACAATGATGTCCGTGCCGTCTGCACTGGCCCGGACGGCGCGTTTCAGTCGATGGGCAAGAATACGATCTTCGTCGACCATACCACCGCCTCCGCCGAAGTCGCGCGCGAGATGTACGCCGCCGCCAAGGCCGCAGGCCTGCACTTTATCGATGCTCCTGTTTCGGGCGGCCAGGCGGGAGCCGAGAACGGCGCGCTGACGGTCATGTGCGGCGGCGACCAGGAGCCTTTCGACCGGGCCAAGCCGGCGATGGATTGCTTTGGCCGGGCCGTGACGCTGATGGGGGCAGCCGGCAGTGGCCAACTGACCAAAATGGTCAACCAGATCTGCATTGCCGGCCTGGTGCAGGCGCTGGGCGAAGGCCTGAACTTCGGGTTGCGCGCCGGCCTCGACGTCAACCAGGTGCTGGACGTGATCTCCAAAGGCGCGGCGCAAAGCTGGCAGATGGAAAACCGCGGCCGGACGATGATAAAAGGTGAGTTCGAGTTCGGCTTTGCCGTCGATTGGATGCGCAAGGACCTGAACATCTGCCTGGCCGAAGCCAACCGCAACGGCGCGCGCCTGCCCGTGACCGCGTTGGTGGATCAATTCTATGCGACGGTGCAGGCCCGGGGCGGCAACCGGTATGACACATCAGCGCTGATTCACCTGCTCATGAACGAATAGCCGCCGCGTCGAACGCCGGCTAGCGGCATTTGGTACAAGACAGAGGACTCCCTGTCACGCGGGGGGCAAAAGGTGTGGGGCATGACCAAACCCATCCATATCGTTGGCGGGGGCCTGGCCGGATCCGAGGCTGCTTGGCAACTGGTACAGGCCGGCCAGCCGGTGGTGATACACGAGATGCGGCCGGTCCGGTCGACGGCGGCGCACCAAACCGAAAGCCTGGCGGAACTGGTTTGCTCGAACTCCTTCCGGTCCGATGATCCGCACGGCAACGCTGTCGGGCTGCTGCACGAAGAGTTGCGCCGTTGCGGCTCTTTGATCATGGCCGCCGCGGACAAGCACCAGGTTCCGGCCGGTTCGGCGCTGGCAGTGGACCGCGAAGGGTTTGCCCAAGAGGTCTCGCGTACGCTGGAGCAGCACCCGCTGGTCTCGATAGAGCGCGAGGAAATCGACAGCCTGCCGCCTGCCGACTGGGGGCCTACCATCGTCGCAACCGGTCCGTTGACCTCGGCGCCGTTGGCCGAAGCCATTCGCCAAGCGTGCGGCGAGGATTCGCTGGCATTTTTCGACGCTATCGCGCCGATTGTGCACCGCGACTCGGTCGATATGAGCAAGGCGTGGTTTCAATCCCGCTACGACAAGCCCGGCCCGGGCGGTGACGAAGCCGCCTATCTGAACTGCCCGATGGACGAGGCGCAATATCATGCCTTCCTCGACGCGCTGAACGCCGCCGACACCACCGAATTCCGCGATTGGGAAAAGGACACGCCGTATTTCGAGGGATGCCTGCCGATCGAAGTTATGGCGGCGCGCGGGCCGGAGACGCTGCGCTATGGCCCATTCAAGCCGGTCGGTCTGACCAATCCGCACAATCCGACCGTGAAAGCCTATGCCATCTTGCAGTTGCGCCAGGACAATGCCCTGGGGACACTGTTCAACCTGGTCGGCTGCCAGACCAAGATGCGCTATGGCGAGCAGGCCCGGGTCTTCCGCATGGTGCCGGGGCTGGAGCAGGCCGAGTTTGCGCGCTTCGGCGGTATCCATCGCAACAGCTTTCTGAACTCGCCGGTGGTACTGGACCCGGAGTTGCGCCTAAAGGCTGCGCCGCACCTGCGCTTTGCCGGACAGGTGACGGGCGTCGAGGGCTATGTCGAGAGCACCGCCATCGGCCTGCTGGCCGCGCGGTTCGTTCTGGGTGAAACCCGTGGCCAGGCCGCCGCGCCGCCGCCGCAGACTACGGCCATGGGCGCGTTGCTGGCCCACGTCACCGGCGGTGCCATCGGGGCGGAAACACCGGGCGTATTTCAGCCGATGAACGTCAATTTCGGGCTGTTTCCCCCGGTCCACGTGCCACGCGAAAAGGGCCGGCGCAAACCGGGCAAGACCGAACGGCGGGCCGCGATGGCCGCCCGCGCCCGCGCCGACTTGTCCGCATGGCTCGCGGAAAACGGCACAGCCGAAATGGTTGCCTAGCTGATGGCAGAGGCGCAGAATGCGGTTCTGCTTTCAAACTAGGTTCCAGGAAAGGTTCCCCCCATGGCCTATACCCTTGAGCAATTTGCCGCCGACTGTCACGCCGCACTGAAGGCCGATCCCGGTCCGGCAGGCCGCGAAAAGGTCCGCCAATTCGTCGCCAAGGCCTGCAAGGACGAAGGACTTCGCAGCAAATATCTGAACGACAACGTCGAAAAAGAGCGGACCGTCCTCTATGAGGACAAAGAACTGGGCTTCTGCATTTGCGGCCATGTCTACAAGGGCGCCAAGCAGGGCTCGCCGCATGATCACGGCCCGACCTGGGCGATTTACGGTCAATCCGAAGGAGAGACCGAAATGACCGATTGGGAAATCGTGAGCCCTGCCAAAGACGGCAAGCCCGCCAAAGTCAAGATGGCGCGCAAGTACAAGCTCTCCCCGGGCGATGCGCACGTCTACAACGAAGGCGTCGTGCATGCGCCGTACCGCGCCTCATCCACCCGTCTGATCCGCATCGAGGGCGTCGATACGATGACGGTAAAGCGCACCCCGATTGAGATTGCCGAATAACGCCAGCCCGGCGGTTTTCCATTGCAGAACAGCCGCGTGCCGATGGTGCGCGGCTGTTTGCTTTTGGAGCCATCGCTATGCCACCCGCAAGCCATGGTGCGTTATTGGATGGCGCACGGTTGCGAGTGTCGTATGCTATCGGCCAGATGCCTATTGCTCCGGAGCCCATCATGGCCGACGCCACCGCCCACTCCCCCACCGCCGCCCGCCTGCCCGAAGCTGGCATCCGTGACCTGTTCACCACCGATGCCCGATGGCAGGCATGGATGGATGTTGAGGCGGCTCTGGCAAAAGCCCAGGCCGCGATCGGCATGATTCCGGCAGAGGCTGCGCCCGTCATCGCCGCCAAGGCCGACGTTGCGCTGTTCGACCGCGACCGGGTGAACGAAGGGTTCCGCCGCACCGGCCATACCATCGTGCCGCTGGTCTGGGAGCTCGCCCGCCTCTGCGGCGAGCCGGCCGGCGGCTATGTCCACTGGGGCGCCACCACCGAGAACATTGTCCGCACCGGCGACACGCTGCAACTGAAAAAGGCGCATGCGATCTTCCTCGGCCTGATCGACGACACGCTCGCGGCGATGGCCGACCTGGCGGAACGGTCCGCCGACATGGTCATGGCCGGCCGCACCCATGGCCAACATGCAGTGCCGATCACCTTTGGCCTGAAGGTGGCCGGATGGATCGATGCGCTGATGCGAAGCCGCGAACGGTTGGTGGAAAGCGAGAAGCGCGTATTTGTCGGCATGTTGGGTGGAGCCGCCGGCTCCCTCGCGTCATTCGGCAAAGACGGGTTGGTGCTGCAAGCCAAAATGAGCGAGATCCTGGGCTTGACTCCGATGACGGTGCCGAGCCGGGCCGTAGTCGATTACCAGGCGGAATACGTCGCCCATCTCGGCTTGCTCGCCTCGGTCACCAGCATGATCGGGCGCGAGAGCTATCAGTTGATGCGCACGGAGTATGGCGAAGCGAGCGAGCCTGTGCCACCCGGCACCGTCGGTTCCTCCACCATGCCGCAGAAACGCAATCCGATCCTGGCGCAGGACATCATCGGCTATGCGGCCCAGGTGCGCTCCTGCGTGCCGCTGGCGCTGGAGGCGGCACAGATCGAGCACGAGGCCGACAAGACGAACTCGGTCATGATGCGCGACGCCATGAACCGCGCCGCCATCGGCACCGGCGATATCCTGGTGCGGTTGCGCGAGATGGTGCGCGGCATGACCCTGGACCCGGAGCGCATGCGCGAAAACCTGAAATTGGGCGGCGGCCTGATCATGGCGGAGGCGCTGATGCTGGACCTCGCCAAGCATATCGGTCGGCAGGAAGCGCACGATGTCATCTACGACGCGGCAGAGGCCGCAATTTCCGGCGGCAGCCAGTTCGATGCGGCGCTGGCGGCGGACCCGCGCGTGACCAAGCACATGAATTCGGCGCAGATCGCGGCCATGCTGGACCCGGCGGAATACACTGGGCTTTCCGGCGAGGTCGCGCGGCAGGCGGTCAAGCGGGTGCGCTGCGGCTAGAGCAACGCCCGATCAAATAGAGTCATTGGATCAGGGGAAGTTGCTCGCCATTCATAGAGTTAGAGCAGATTCACCCGATCCTAACGGATCGGGATCTGCTCTAGGCTTGCAGCTTAAAGTCCTCAGGCGGCTTGCCGCCGTATTCCCGTGTGATGACCCGGGCGGTGCGTTGCACCATCTCAGCCAACTCCCGAAAGCGCCGGTCCGTAACCCGGGCCGCCGGGCCGGACAGGGAAATTCCGGCGATGGCTTCCCGCGCTTCGTTGAAGATCGGCGCAGCGACGCAGCGCAGGCCGATGGCGTGCTCCTCGTCGTCGAAGCCAAAGCCTTGTTTGCGGATATCGCGCAGGGTCTTGTCGAACCGCTCACGCGCCGTGATGGTGTTGGCGGTAAAGCGTTCCAGCTTCATCCGGTCGACTATCGGGGTAAGCGCGTTGGCGGGCGTGAAGGCCAGCAGCACCTTGCCCACCGCGGATGAATGCATCGGCACCCTGGCGCCCGGAGAGGCCAGCGCCCGCATCATCTGCCGGCATTCGATCTGCGCCAGATAGATGATTTGCCCGCTATCCTCGACCGCCAGGTTCACGGTCTCGTCGCATTGCTCCATCAGGCCGCGCATGTATGGCCGGGCGACCTGCACAAGGTCGCGCGCCCGCAGAAACGCGTTGCCGACGGTGAAGGCTTTGACGCCGACGAACCACAGCGTGCGTTCGCCATCGAATCGGACGAAGCCTTCCAGTTGCAGGGTGGACAGCAGGCGATGCGCAGACGATACCGGCAGCCCGACGCGATTAGCCACTTCGGTCAGGGTGATCCCGTCGCCTGCTTCCGCCACTTCCTGTAGCAACCGCAGCGCCCGGACCAGGCTTTGCACCTGGCCGGAACGTTCAGCGCCGGTCTTTGCCGGTTTTTCGGTCGTTGTCATAGAACCCACTATAGTCCGCGGTCCTCGGTCCGGCTATCAGTTGGACGGGGCGAACTGCAGGTCATAGGCGGGCGTTGTCAGAAACTCGGCCAGTTCGTCGGCCAAAACCATGTCCTGCAACAGCTTGGCGGCCGGACCGTAATTGCCTTTTATAAAGCCGTCCTCGCCATACTGTTGCTTCAGGCTGGCAATCTCGTTCGCGACCAACTGGCGAACCAGCTTTTCGTCAACAATCTCGCCCGAATCCAGTTTTACGCCGTGCTTGCGCCATTGCCAGATCTGGGCGCGGCTGATCTCGGCGGTGGCCGCGTCCTCCATCAGGTTGTGCAGCGGCACCGCGCCGTTGCCCCCCAGCCAGGCGGCGATATAGCCGATGCCGACATTGATGTTCATCAGCAGGCCGCCCATCGACTTCGGACCTTCGCAGGGCTCGGTCAATGCGGCAGCGGTCGCCACTTCATCGCGCTGGCGCGAAACCTGGTTCGGTTGCGGCATGTGCTCATTGAACACGTCCATCGCGACCGGCACCAGGCCCGGGTGGGCGACCCAGGTGCCGTCATGGCCGTCGGTCGCTTCGCGCAGCTTGTCGGCGCGGACCTTGGCAAAGGCGGCATTGTTGGCCTCTTCGTCATTGCGGATCGGGATTTGCGCCGCCATGCCGCCCATGGCAAATGCGCCGCGCTTGTGGCAGGTCTTGATGACGTGCAGCGAATAGGTGCGCATGAACGGCACCGTCATCGTCACCGCGGCGCGGTCCGGCAGCACCTTGGTCGGGTCGTTCCGATGCTTCTTGATATAGCTGAAGATATAGTCCCAGCGGCCGCAATTCAGGCCGGCCATGTGCTCGCGCAGTTCGTAGATGATTTCTTCGGCGTGGAAGGTCGCCGGCAGCGTCTCGATCAGAACGGTGGCTTTGCAGGAGCCCTGCGGCACGCCCAGCTTGTCCTGCGCCCAGACGAACACGTCGTTCCAGAGGCGGGCCTCCAGATAGTGCTCCATCTTCGGCAGATAGAAATAGGGGCCGGTGCCTTTGGCGAGCGTGGTCTTGGCATTGTGGAAGAAATACAGGCCGAAATCGACCAGCGAGCCGCTCATCGGTTCGCCATCGACGACAATGTGCTTTTCAACCAGATGCCAGCCGCGCGGCCGTACCAACAAAGTCGCCAGGGTATCGCCCAGCGTGTAGTCGCGGCCATTGCCCGGATCGTGGAAAGCGATCGTGCGGTTGACCGCGTCCCGCAGGTTGATCTGGCCCTGGATCATGTTGTCCCAACTGGGGGCGTTCGCATCTTCCAGGTCGGCCATGAACATTTTCGCGCCGCAGTTCAGGGCGTTGATCACCATTTTGCGGTCGGTCGGCCCAGTAATCTCAACACGCCGGTCCTGCAGGTCGGCAGGGATCGGCGCTACCTGCCAGTCGGCGGCACGGATGCTGGCGGTCTCTGCGGGGAAATCCAGTTTCGCCTTGCCGGCGTCCAGGTCGTTTTGGAACGCAATACGCTCCGCAAGGCGTTGACGGCGCGTGCCTTCGAACTGCTTATGCAAGCCCTCCAGGAAAGCGATCGCGTCGGCAGTCAGAATTTCGGAAAAGCCGGGCTGAATCACGCCCTTGAGTTCGACGGCCATAGGAAAACCTCCAGTTGCGGAATTTGACCGAGGTTTCAGCAGGGGAGGCTTCCACGATCAAGGAGGCTTTTCGGATGATGGAAGTCCGCGCAGTGCCAGGTTCAGTTCAGAATATGCGTCGGACGCCGCAGCGGCCGGGTCTATCCAATCAGGCATTGGCGGACGCGACGCCGCGTCCCGCGCCAGTTCCGCTTCGGCAATCACAAGCGGCCGCGGTGGTTTTTCCCTTCGGATTTTGGTGTAGACGTCAATGGTCCAGCGCTGCCCGTCGTCGATCACCAAATGGCGGATCTTTTCAACGACGGCGCCATGACAGCGTTTCAGCATGTCGTTGGCGTCCTCTATGGCGATGTCACATTCGAACTCGGCCTTGGCGAAGGCGCCGCCACTGGTATTGAGCACGAGCTTGGCGTCGCCGTCTCCCTTGATTCGCAGCGTTATGGCCGTGCGCGCGTCCCGATCGACATAGCCGTGATAGATGTAGGCCTTTTCGAAGACCAGGGGCCGCCAACTCGCGTCCGTTACCAGGAACCTGTGTGTGGTGATCTCTACTGCCATCAGTGCGCCGCCGCCCAGTTCTTGGCGACGCCTGCCTCCACCACCAAAGGCACGGACAGCTTGGCGGCGTTCTGCATGGTGGTTTCCACCACGCGCTTAGTCTCTTCGACTTCGGCTTCCGGCACTTCGAACAACAGTTCGTCGTGCACTTGTAGCATCATCCGCGCGCCTAGGCCGGCGTCGGCTAACGCCCCTGGCAAGCGGATCATGGCGCGTTTGATAATGTCGGCGGCGGAGCCCTGCAACGGCGCGTTGATCGCAACCCGTTCCTGGAAACTGCGCCGGGCGGGGTTCTTGTCTCTGATGCCGGGCGTGTGGCACTTGCGGCCGAAAATCGTGGTGACGAAGCCATGCTCGCCGGCGAACGCCTTGGCGCGGTCCATGTAGTCACGGATGCCGGGATAGCGTTCGAAATAGGCCTGGATAAAAGCTTTTGCCTCGCCTTGCGGCACGCGGATATTGCGGGCGAGGCCAAAGGCGGAAATACCGTAGATAATGCCGAAGTTGATCGCCTTGGCCTTGCGCCGCTCCATCGGGTCCATGCCCTCCAGAGGGATGCCGAACACCTGGCTGGCGGTCACTGCATGAATATCCAGACCATCATGGAAAGCCTGCGACAGCGAATCGATCTGGCCGACATGGGCCAGCAGGCGCAACTCGATCTGGCTGTAGTCGGCGCTCATCAGCACGGTGCCCGGGGCGGCGATGAAGGTCTCGCGGATCTTGCGGCCTTCCTCGGTGCGGACAGGGATGTTTTGTAGGTTGGGATCGCTGGACGACAGTCGGCCGGTGCTGACTACGGTTTGCGCTAACGAGGTGTGAATGCGGCCCGTATGCGGGTTGATCTCGTTGACCAGTGCGTCAGTGTAGGTGGACTTCAGCTTGGACAATTGCCGCCAATCCAGCACTTTGGCCGGCAGTTCATGACCCTGCGCCGCCAAGTCCTCCAACACGTCGGCGCCGGTGGCCCATGCGCCGGACTTGCCGGTTTTCTTGCCGCCCGGGATGCTCATTTCGTCGAACAACAGTTCGCCCAGCTGCTTTGGCGAGCCAATGGTGAATTTTCGCCCGGCAAGGGCGTGAATTTCACCCTCCAGCACATCCAGCCGATGCGCAAAATCGGCGGACAGCGCCTTTAGACCATCGCGGTCCACCAGCATGCCGACCGATTCCATGTCCGCCAGCACCGGCACCAAGGGCCGGTCGAAATCCTCGTAGACGCTGACCATGTGCTCTTGTGCCAGGCGGGGCTTCAGCTTTTGCCAGAGCCGCAGCGTGACATCCGCGTCCTCTGCGGCATAGTCCAAGGCCTTGTCCAGCGGCACGCGGTCGAAGGTGATGGCGTCCTTGCCCTTGCCGGCAACGTCCTCGTACTTGATGGTTTTGTGGGCCAGGAACAGGTCGGCCAATTCGTCCATGCCGTGGCCGTGCTGGCCGCCGTCGAGGACATAGCTCAGCACCATCGTGTCGTCGGCGGGCGAGATGCGCAGGCCATGCCGGGCCAACACTTCCATATCATACTTGATGTTCTGGCCGATCTTCAGCACCGAATCGTCCAGCAGCACGTCTTTCAGAGCTGCAACGGCGTCTTCCAGCGGCAGATTCGGGATGTTGCCGCCACCGCCAAGTGACAATTCGCCGGCTGGCTCGCCCCGGTGGCCGATGGGGATGTAGCAGGCCTTGCCGGCTTCGCTGGCCAGGGAGATTCCGACCAGATCGGCGAGATGGGCGTTCAGCGAGGTCGTCTCGGTATCGATGGCCAGTACGCCGGCCTCATATGCCGCCGCCACCCAGCGCTCCAGCGCGGCGCGGGTGGTCACCAGCTCATAGTTTGCCGCAATCGGCGCGACATCTTCGGGCGTGGTGCGGATATTGCCGTCTGCGGCGAGATTGGCTTCGACCTTGGCTGTCAGCGACTTGAACGATTGCGCTTCCAGGAAGGACAGCAGCGTATCGGCGTCCGGCTGCTTGACCGTGAAATTCTCTAAGGGCTCCGGCACCGGCGCATTCTGAGCAAGCCGCACCAGTTGCTGGCTGATGCGTGCTTGTTCTGCAAATTCGATCAGATTTTCGCGCCGCTTCTTCTGCTTGATCTCGCCGGCGCGCTCCAGCAGCGTTTCCAGGTTGCCGTATTCCAGGATCAATTGTGCGGCGGTCTTGATGCCGATGCCGGGGACGCCCGGCACATTATCGGTCGAATCGCCCGCCAGAGCCTGCACATCCACAACCTTGTCCGGCGGCACGCCGAACTTGGCCTCCACTTCGGCAAAGCTGAGCTTTTGCAGCTTCATCGGGTCCAGCATGGAAATGCGGTCATCGACCAGTTGCATCAGGTCCTTGTCGGACGAGACGATAGTGACCTCAGCGCCCTTGGCCCCCGCCTGTTTGGCGTAGGTGGCGATCAGGTCGTCGGCCTCATAGCCCTGCAACTCAATACAGGGCAGGTTGAAGGCGCGGACGGCCTCGCGGATCAGGTCGAATTGCGGGACCAGTTCTTCCGGCGGCGGCGGGCGGTGCGCCTTGTATTCCGGATAGATGTCCGAGCGGAACGTCTTGCGGCTGGTGTCGAAAATGACGGCGATGTGGTCGGCGTCGGTGTCCTCCAGCAGCTTCATCAGCATGGAGCAGAAGCCATAGACCGCGTTGACCGGCGTGCCATCGGCCCGCGTCATCGGCGGCAGGGCATGGAAGGCACGGAAGATAAAGCCGGAGCCATCGACTAGAAACACATGCTGCATGGGCTTTTCCTCCGTCACAAATTCGCGAGACGTTCGGGCTCTTTCATCCTAAGGCGGCGCTTGCGACGGGCCTGGGAGGGGAGCGCCGCAACTTTCTGCGGCTTGCTCCGCCTTCGCCTCAAGAGAAAGGAATGAGGGGCGGGCGGCGGCCTCTCAGTGATGCGACGCCGCAGCGCCAGCCTTCAGCACAAAGCGGCGACCGCAATAGGGGCAATCCACCTGGCCGCCAGCCAATTGCAGAAACACGCGCGGATGACCCAACGCGCCCTTGCCGCCGTCGCAGGCGACAGTAGTGTCTTCAACTTCAATCGTCTCAACCGGTTCCATGAATGCAATATCCTCTGGTCGTGCTAGCGCAGGTGTTGGTCGCCCCCTGTATTAAAGCAGCGCGGCGCTGGATGCTATGGGGAGTCGCACTTTGCTGCGCCGCGGCTTGCGCACCGTTTGTCGTACCGCCAAGCAGTGATAGCGCGCAGCCGCGGTTCGAGGCCGTGACCTATGTCGCCAATGACGGCGCTCGCTTGCCACTCAGAGCCTGGGAGCCGGCGGCCCGCCCGACGGCTGTGGTATTGGCATTGCATGGTTTTGGCGACTATGCCAACGCCTTCGATGTGGCCGGTACGCAACTCGCGGCGGCGGGCATCCGGACTGTGGCCTATGACCAGCGCGGCTTCGGAGCATCGCCGCAGCGGGGGTATTGGGCCGGCGTCGACCGGATGGTGGATGACGCCGCCGACGCGGTGCAGTTGCTGTCCAAAACCTATCCCGGCGCGCCGATATACCTTTTGGGCGAGAGCATGGGCGGGGCCATCGCCATGGTTCTGGCCGCCGAGCGTCCCAGCGTGCCGCTGGCCGGGGTGGTGCTGGTCGCGCCAGCGGTTTGGGGGCGGCGTAGCATGACCGCGCTGGAGCGCAATGCCCTCTGGCTGGCCGCCCATACGGTCCCTTGGTTTCCACTGACTGGGCAGGGCCTGAACGTGCAGCCGTCCGATAATTTCGCAATGCTGCGCAAGCTGTCGCAAGACAAGCTGATCCTTCACCATTTCCGCGCCGACCTGGTGTGGGGCCTGGCGAATGCGATGGACCGTGCGGTCGCCGCCGCTGCGCATATTCAACTGCCCTCGTTATTTCTCTATGGCCTGCGCGACGAATTGGTGCCGCTGGCGCCGACACGGCGGGCTTTGATGATGGTGCCGGCTGACAAGCGGCGTGTGGCAGTGTATCCGAGTGGCTTTCACATGCTGTTGCGCGACCTAGGCGGCAAAGAAGTGGTGGATGACTTGGCAGCATGGGTTAAAGCGCCATCCGCCCCATTGCCGTCCGGCGCGGATAGGAGTGGAATAGAACGCCTGCTGACGACAGCACGGCGCTAGCAAAACCAATAACAGACACCGGTGGGAACCGACCGATGGTACTATGGCTGGGCTGCATCGCAGACGATTTCACGGGCGCGACCGACATGGCGTCGATGTTGGTAAAGGGCGGCCTGCGCACGGTTCAGACCATCGGCGTGCCGCCGGACGGGTTCGACAACATTGCCGCCGACGCTGTCGTGGTGGCGTTGAAAACGCGCTCGATCCCGGCGGAAGACGCGGTCGCGCAGTCAATGGACGCTCTGCGCGCCTTGCGGGAGACGACGGCGCGGCGATTCTATTTCAAATATTGCTCGACATTCGATTCGACGCCAGCCGGCAACATCGGCCCGGTCGCGGAGGCGTTGGAGAACGAACTGCGCGCAGACTGGGTGCCGTTCTGTCCGGCGCTGCCCGTAAATGGGCGCACCGTCTTCAATGGCCATCTGTTCGTCGGCGATACGCTGCTGAACGAAAGCGGAATGCAGCATCATCCGTTGAACCCGATGACGGATTCTGACCTGCGGCGGGTGCTGGCCGCCCAGACCTCGACCAAGCCGGGCCTGATTCCGGCGCGGGTGGTGCGGGCCGGCGCCGATGCCGTGCGAAGGGCGATTGTCGCGCACCGGCGGGATAACACCCACTTTGCTATCGTCGATTGCGTCGATGACGCCGACCTGGACGTGTTGGGCGAGGCATTCCGCGATCTGATCCTGGTGACGGGTGGCTCCGGCCTCGCCGTTGGCCTGGCCCGCGCCTGGGTGCGCGAGCGGCGGGTGGAGGAGCATGACGACCCGGCGGCGCTGGAGCCGAAAAAGGGGCCGGCGGTGATTCTGTCCGGTTCCTGCAGCCAGGCAACTCTTGGTCAGATCAAAGCTTTTGAGGCGCAGG
>JAPOJR010000039.1:14899-23632 GCA_029978325.1 Alphaproteobacteria bacterium
GGTGTTGCAACTCGACCCAATCGAACTGGCCAAAGGCAACCGCGCGCTGGCCGAAGCGGCGCAGTGGGCCGGCGCGGGGCTGGGACGCAAGCCGATCGCCATTGTCGCCTCCGATACGCCGGAGGGCGTGCAGGAGGTGCAATCGGTGCTGGGTGCGGAAAAAGCCGGTCAGGTGGTCGAAAATGCCTTTGCCCAGTTGGCGGTGGCGCTGGTCGGCAATGGCGGCGTGACTCGGCTGGTTGTGGCCGGAGGCGAGACCGCCGGGGCCGTGGTCAACGCGCTGGGGGTCGAGGCGATGGCGATAGGACCCGAAATCGACCCAGGCGTGCCCTGGACCCAGGTGGTGCAGGGCCGGTGCGAGGGCTTGTGCCTGGCGCTTAAGTCCGGGAACTTCGGCGCCGAGAATTTCTTTTCCAAAGCGTTCGAGGTGCTCGGATGAGGAGTGAGACGGCGCTGCGGGAGCGCATGGCGGAACATGGCAAGGCGCTGTTCGACCGGGGCCTGACCTTTGGCACTGCCGGCAATATCAGCGTCCGCCTGGACGACGGTTGGCTGCTGACGCCGACCAATTCCTGCCTGGGCCGGCTGGACCCGGCGCGCATTGCCAAGCTGGACGATCAGGGGCGGCTGTTATCTGGCGATCCGCCGTCGAAAGAGGCCTTTATGCACCGGGCTGTTTATGAGGAGCGGGCGGGGGCTGGGGCGGTGGTGCATCTGCACTCTACCCATTCCGTCGCGGTATCCTGCCTGCATGGCATCGACCCGGCCAATGTGTTGCCGCCGCTCACCGCCTATTATGTCATGAAGATCGGCACGTTGCCGCTGGTGCCGTATTTCCGTCCGGGCGACCCGGCGCTGGGGGAGGCGATCCGCGAGCATATTGCCAAGACGCCCGCCGTGCTGCTGGCCAATCATGGGCCGGTGGTCGCCGGCAAGTCGCTGGACGATGCGATGTACGCCACAGAGGAATTGGAGGAGACGGCCAAGCTGTTCCTCCTGCTGCAACACCATCGCACCCGGCCATTGACGCCGGAGCAGATCGAAGACCTGCGCGCGCATTTTCCGAGTTAGGGAGCCCCGATTTGCCGAAGCTTGCCGCCAATATCTCGATGATGTTCACCGAATGGGACTTCCTCGACCGCTTCAAAGCCGCCGCCGACAATGGTTTTCCCGGCGTCGAGACGCTGTCGCCTTACGAGTATCCGGCTGAAGCCGTCGCCCGGGCGCGCGAAGCCGCCGGGGTCGAGGTTGCACTGTTCAACCTGCCTTTCATTGCCGAGGAGCGTGGCTTTGCTGCTCTGCCCTGGCGCAAGGCGGAATTCCGGGATGCGCTGGCCAAGGCGCTGGACTATGCGGAGGCGCTGCAATGCCGGCGCGTGCATGCCATGGCCGGCATTCCGGGCGATGAGGTCGACGAGGAAGCGGTGGCGGATACGTTTGCCGAAAACCTGGCTTATGCGGCGGCGCAGGCCGCGCCCCGCGGCGTCGATATCTGCATCGAACCGATCAACACCCGCGATATTCCCGGCTACTATCTGAACTATATCGAGGACGCGGCCGCGATTATCGCCCGCGTCGGCGCGCCGAACCTGAAGTTGCAGTTCGACATTTATCACCGCCAGATCATGTCCGGCGACGTGATGATGAGCCTGGCGGCCCATTTGCCGCTGGTCGGACACGTGCAGGTTGCGAGCGTTCCCGACCGGCACGAACCGACGACCGGCGAGCTGGATGACGCCCGCGTGCTGCACTATCTGGATGAGCTGGGCTATACCGGCTGGGTCGGCTGCGAATATCGTCCGAAAGCCGGGACTGTCGCCGGGCTGGAATGGCGCAAGCGGCTGGTCTGAGCCGGACTATTCCGGCTTTCTCGCCACGATGTGCCAGATGTGCCAATGCTTCGGCGTGCCGCGCGGCGTGGTGCTGTCGTCTTCCTCCTCGTCGAAGAGCTCGACGATCCAACCTGCCAGCATTGTCTCTACCTCGGCGCGGGAGTGGAAGGTCATGCCATCGCGGCCGAACCAGCTGTCTTTCGGCCCGTAAAGTTGTCCGCTGAACCGGCCGCCGGGGCGCAGCCTCTCTGCGATATTGCGCCAGAGCCGTGGGAAATCAGCCGGTGCGCAAAGCGGCAAGGCAAAGCTGCTGTTCACCAGGTCACAGGCCGGCCAGTCGGCATCCTCGGACCGGGAATGGATGAAGTGAAACTTGCCGATGGCCGGGAAATCCGCACGCGCCCGGGTTTCCTCCTCCGCGCTGGCGGCCTGGTCGACGCCATAGACAGTCCAGCCCTGCCGCAGCATCTCCACCACGTCGCGGCCGCCGCCGCACCCCAGATCGACAGCTATGCCGGGCACCGCAAAGCGATCCAGTGCGAACAAAAGCGTCGGCCGCGGCGGACGGTCGCCAGTGCGGCGGTAGTATGTGCGCCAGTCGTCATTGGTTCGGGGGGATTGCGTCATTGCGGTCGTCTTGGCTTGGGATGGTCGATCAGGGTTTCAGGACAAGAACTGTCCGTTTGGCATCGGCTTGTTTCTGAGAATGAATATGGGTGCGAATGCATCGACCTGCCAGCCACGCTTTGCCAGGCTTAGGTCACCCAGTTTGCTGAATGATTTCGCGCCGGTCTTTGGGCGTGCTTGCGGCAAGGAATTGGGTATTCGTGTCGCGAAGCGTTGCCGCCTCCTCGTTATAGACGATTGGAATGAACACGTAGCGGGTGCCTTTTGTGACAGGCAAGGTTTCGTGTAGTATTCCGCAGGAATGAACCAAGGCGCATCCGGTTGGAACCGGATAGACCAGCGGCCCGTATTCGGGAAAACGCAGCACGCCGCCGTTAAAATCGTCTGCGTTCAGCGGAATGGTGATGGCGAATTGACGGTGGGCGGTGCCGCGGGTCGCGTTGTCCCGGTGCGGCGCCATCGCATCGCCCGCGCCATAGCGGGCGATGACCGAGCGCTCCATCCTGGTAACGTCAAGCTGGAACGCTTTCTTGATTTCGGGCAACAAACGTCGCTGGATGCGCGCGTGCGCCATGTTGCGGAGTGAATCGTCGATGACAATCGCGTCAGACCGGGATTTGCGCTTATTGTCTAACTCCAGCGTTGTGAGCCCATTGGCGTCTTCGTCGAACACACCGGATGCATGGCCACCTGCCTCCTCGAAGTGTGCGATCAGGCGGCGGCACAGTTCCAGCTCAAACACCATTGGAACCAGCAAGACCGGTGCCTGCGGTTGCGCCGGCCGGGCTGCGCCGACCGCCGGTAATGACGCGACAAACCGGGACAGTGCCGCCGGATGGTTCGGCGGATCGTCAATTCTGTGGACGGTAATGACGCGGAGGCTTGCATCCAGTAACACTGTCAATGGCTGGAAGCTGACGGAGCCATCGTCCGGCGGAGCGTCGGCTGACTTTCCTTCAACCGCGCCGAATGTCCGGCTCATGGCCATGTCAAAGTCGAATATGAAGTCAACCCCGGGCCTTGTCGGCGGCAAACGACCCGTTTCCGCATCGTCAGGGTCGATCGAGATGCCAAGGAATTGGCATTCTTCGCCATTGTACAGGCTGCTGTTGCTGGTGATGTCCGCAATCAGTTCCGCCATTGGCGGCACGCCGGCCGATCCGAAAAAGCATAGAATCGTAAAGCGTCCAGCCAGAAGATCCGCCGAGATCGGCGCGCCGTCCCGGGTTTTGGCGCGAAACGCCGGCGATGATTCGCCTGGCAATGGCAAAGGCATTCCGTTCATCCCCTGTCGATCGGATGGACCCACGGCGCGGGCTATGCGCATCGGTCTAGGATATTGTCGGGCGGTTGGAAAGTGGGCGGCGATTGGCGCTGTCTGTCTGGTACTACCGGGTGGCGCTCGCGCCGCCGGCCCCGAGTTCGATCTGATCCGGAACGCAGGGTTCGCGCCTGCCGATGTCGGCTTTGTGGTCTTCGATCCAAGCTCGAATACGATTGTGACCCAATTTCAGGCGGATAAAGCATTTATTCCGGCCTCTATGATCAAACTGGGAACCGCATTGGCCGCCTTGGATGTTTTGGGGCCCGACTTTCGCTTTCAAACCGCCGTTGTCGCCAATGCAGAGCCTGGCGGCGCGATGCGGCTGCACCTGGTGGGCGGAGGCGATCCCGTGCTGGTGCAGGAGGACTTGCAGGAGCTGGCCCGCAAATTGGCTGTATCGCTGGCCGGGCGCAAGATTGCCCGGTTCGGCTATGACGACGCTTATTTGCCGTATGTGCAACAGATCGACCCCTCAGACGATGGGCTCAAGCCGTACAATCCGCCGGTCTCTGCTTTGTCGGTGAATTTCAATCGGCAATGGTTGCGGTGGCGTCGGGACGATGTGACCCGTGCGATGGCCGTTCGCTTGTTGCCGGATCTGGGTGATGCCAGGGCGGGGATTGCGGCTGCGCGCTCGGATGACGGACGGTCGATCCAAAGTTTTGGCCTTGCGCCGGTCGTCTATTTGCTGGACCCCCTGGTGCCAAGCGCCGGCCAACGGCGGATTGCAGTGTTGCAGCCGGCATTGCGAACGGCGGCTATGTTGCGTGATTTCGCAGCGCGCGCAGGTCTTGATTTGCCGCCGCCGGTCGCCGAGGCGAAATTTTCTCCGAATGCCGAGGCGGTCGCGGTGCATGCCAGCCGTCCGCTGTTGGACATCGCCACCGACCTGTTGGAATTCTCGAATAATCTATCAGCCGAGCTGATTGGCCTGACCACCGCAAGAAAGCTACAGCCGGATGTGGATTCGCTGGCAAGCAGCGCAGCGGCGGTGCGGATGTGGCTGGATCGGGTGGCTCCGGACGTCACGCGCAATGGCTGGAGCACTCTCAATCAATCTGGGTTGAACAGCGGCGCACGCGTGACGCCGAATGCCTTTCTGGCGCTTTTGCGCTATGCGGTGGCCCGGAGTTACGGCCCCGAACAATTGACCTTTCCACAACTGCTGCATGAGCGGGATTTCATGCAAAAGGATGCGGACGTGAGCCTGCGTGCAAAAAGTGGAACGATGTTCTATACCCGTGGTTTGGTGGGAGAATTGCGCGGTGCGAGTGGCAGGCCGTTGTTGTTTGTGCTGATGCACACGGATTTTGCCGCCCGGGCGCGATATGAAGCCGACCCGATGCGCTATACTGCGCCTGTGCAAATCCGCGCGAATGCCTGGTTGAGGGAGGCAAGGGGGCTGGAGGCCGCAATCCTCGGTCAATGGGCCAAGTCCCATTGAAGCCAGCAAGACGGTTCAGGGGACTTCCCGTTGGCATCCGGTTGCCGCAAGATGACTGCCGACAATATTCAGCGTTTCCCCGAGGAGGTCGCTCTAAAGATGGCGAAAGTTTTTGATGGCGTGCGGGTGATTGATTTCACACAGGTGATCGCAGGCCCTTATGCAAGTTATCAGTTGGCGCTGCAGGGCGCGGATGTCATCAAGCTGGAGCATCCATCCGGCGGCGACCAGGGGCGTGTGATGATGGCCGGCGGGCCGGACTTCCTGGACGCCGGGCAATCGTCCCTGTTTATGGCGTTCAACAGCAACAAACGCTCTCTGGGGCTCGATTTGAAGCACCCGGATTCGCGCCCGATCCTGCGCAAGCTGATCGAGAGCGCCGACGTTGTCGTGGAGAATTTCAAGGCCGGCAACATGGCGCGGATGGGGCTGGATTATGACACGGTCAGGCAGTGGAAGCCCGACATCGTCTATTGCTCGATCTCGGGCTTTGGCGCCACCGGACCGCTGGCCGGCAAGGCGGCTTACGATCCTGTGATCCAGGCGCATTCCGGCATGATGACGCTGACGGGCTATGAGGGCATTACCGGCCCGACCAAGGTTGGTTTTTGGGTGACAGATGTCGCGGCGGGCATCCATGCCGCCTATGCCATCTCCTCGGCATTGTTCGGGCGTGAGCGGACCGGCGAGGGGCGCTATATCGACCTGTCGATGCTGGATGCCGCCATCGGCTTTATTTCGCCCATGGTGCTGCACTATCTCAATTGCGGGGTTGCGCCGCAGTTGATGGGCAACGGGTCACCGGCGTCGACGGGGGCGCCGAGTATTTATCCCACAGCCACCAATCAGATGCAGGTGGCAACGGCAACCCAGGCGCAGTTCGAGAAAATGTGCGGGGTCGTGAACCGGCCGGATCTGGTCGCAGACCCGCGTTTCGCCGACCGGCAGGGGCGGGCCGATCATGCGGCGGCGCTGTACGAGGAGCTTTGCAAAACCTACCAGACCGGCGGTGCGCGCGATTGGGTGCGCAAGCTGGAGGCGGTGGGCGTTCCTGCTGGCGTCGTCAATACGGTTCCGGAAATGCTGGACGATGCGCAGGTGAAGCACCGCAACGTGGTGCAGCAGGTGCCGCCGCCGCGCGGGCTCGATAAGCCGATGGCGATGGTCAATGCCTCGTTCCATCTGAGCGAAGGTTCGCCCAGCGTTGATACGCCGCCGCCCTATCTCGGTCAGCACACCGATGAAATTCTAGGGGAAATTGGATTGTCGGCGGACGCCATCGGGAAATTGCGCCGCGAAGGCGTCGTCGGCTGAATTTCGCCGCGGCAGGCACTACATCGGAGGTCCACTCCTTCCGAACCGAAGTGGGAATATTGCTATGGTTGTTAGAAAACTCGCTGCCGCTGACATTGGCATGCCGCATCACCAAACTGCGCCAGCGGAGGGTGGAGTGTTTGCCTTGTCGAGCCATGCACGCGCTAAGGAGGCGCTGGACTTCGGCCTCTCAACCAACGCGCCCGGCTTCAATATATTTGTCGTAGGCGCCGACCGCAGCGGCCGGATGACTGAAACGCTGGCATATTTGCAACGGGAAATGGCGAGCCGTCCGTTGCCGCCGGACTGGCTTTATCTCAACAACTTCCGTAGGCCCCATCGGCCGCGGCCGGTGAGTGTGCCCGGCGGCTCGGGTCGGCGTTTTCGCGATGCTGTCGCCGCACTGATTCCAGCTGTCCGGGCTGCGCTTCAACGGGCGTTCGAAGACGAGGCGCATCAGGCTGCGCTCCAAGCGCCTGCCCGTCGTTTGCAGGAGGAAGTGGCTCGGCGCATCGCAGAGGTTCAGAAGGAGGCGGAGGCGGCCGGCCTTGCAATCGTCCAGACGCAGGGCGGCCCGGCGGTTGCGCCGGCGCAACAGACAGATGCCGAAGGCGGCAAGGCCAAGTCGCTGTCGCCGGATGAAATGGCCAAGCTGCAATCGGATGCGCAGGCAATCGCCACGAAACTGGCGGAAGTGACCCGCTGGGCCACGGCGCAGCATCAGGAATTGGCATTGCATGCCCAGGCGGTGTCTCAGCAAATTGCTGACGAAGCGATTCAGCCGCTGATCGGCAAATTGATGGACGAATTTGCCGATCAGGCTGGATTGCGGCGCTGGTTGGAGGAGATGCGGGTCGATATCCTGGACAATATCCAGCGCTTTGCGACACAGCGGCCTGACGGCGCGCCGCCGCTGGAGCCGCCGGAACGGCGCTATGCGGTGAACCTTTATGTCGATCACGGCGACAACTCCGGCCCGCAGGTGGTATTGGAGCCGAACCCGACTTACGAGAACCTGTTCGGCCGCTTCGAATATCGCCAGGAAGGGATGCGGCTGGAGACGGATTTTTCCATGCTGCGCGCCGGTGCCCTGCACCGCGCCAACGGCGGAGTGCTGGTTCTGCGGGCCGATGCGTTGGCAGCCCAGCCGATGAGTTGGATTTTCCTGAAAGGCGCGTTGCGGGACCGCGAAATTCAGATGGAAGATTTGCGCCAACAGGTCGGCTTGCCGATTGCCGGCGCGCCAAGGCCCAAGCCGGTTCCCTTGAACCTGAAAGTGGTGCTGGTCGGTGCGCCGCAATGGTTCTACACGTATTTTGCCGCTGACCCGGATTTTCAGACGCATTTCCGCATCAAAGCCGACATTGATTCGGATATGCCGGCGACTCCGGCCAATCTCTCGGTTTTCGCCGGCATGATGCAGACGCTGGCCAAACGCTATGGCGCCGCGGACCTGGACGCAGGCGCGATCTCCGAAATCCTGGCGCAAGCCAGCCGAATTGCCGGGGACGCAACCAGAATTACCTCGCGCTTTGAGTTGTTGGAGGACGTGGTCGCCGAGGCGCACGTGGCATCTCAATCTTCCGGCGTGCTGACGGCGCAGTGCATAGAGCGAGCGATTGCGCAGCGGCGCATCCGCAATGCGCGGATCGAAGACCAGATGCATGAGCGGATTGCCGATGGCACGATTTTGATCGAAACCGCCGGCGCTGTTGTCGGACAGGTGAACGGATTGACGGTCAGTGACACCGGCGACCATGCGTTCGGCGCGCCGTCGCGGGTGACCGCTCGGGCATCCGCCGGACGTGACGGCGTGATCAATATCGAACGGCACGTGGCGATGGGCGGGCCAATCCAGCAGAAAGGCGCGCTGATTCTTCAGGGCTTCCTTTCCGGCATGTTTGCGCAGTCTATTCCGATGTCATTTACCTGCTCAATCACCTTCGAGCAGAATTATGGGGGCGTCGAGGGCGACAGCGCCAGTCTGGCCGAGACCGTCGCGGTGATTTCTGCCCTGTCCGGATTGCCGGCGCGACAGGATATTGCGATCACCGGTTCGATGAACCAGCACGGGCAAGCCCAGATTGTTGGGGGTGTGTTACACAAGGTCGAAGGCTTCTACCGGGCCTGTCTTGACAGGCCTTCCGGCTTGACTGGAGCGCAGGGCGTGATCGTTCCTGCCACCAATGCAA
>JAPOJR010000003.1 GCA_029978325.1 Alphaproteobacteria bacterium
CGGGAGGGCGCCGGCGGATACCCTGTCTATAGGTTTGGTCCGAAAGGTCCTGGCTCACGAGGCCCAGTGCCAGCAATTCGGCGGTCTTTCCGCCGAGAACCGGCGGCTGCTCCAGTCCCTGGCCGTCGGCAAAGCGGTGCCAAAGCAATCTCCCGGCAGCCTGGTCGCCGGGGCGCACCTGGTGCGGGAGTGGAATGGCCGGACCTATCGGGTTGAGGTCGTCGATGGCGGCTACCGGCACGACGGGCGCGTCTATCGCTCCCTCACCGCCATCGCCAGGCAGATTACCGGCGCCAACTGGTCAGGCCCGCGCTTCTTTGGCCTGACGACGCGGGGCAAGGCCTGACCCATGCGCAAGATCCGCTGTGCCATCTACACGCGCAAGTCCTCGGAAGAAGGGCTGGAGCAGGACTTCAACTCACTCCACGCCCAGCGCGAGGCCTGTGCCGCCTATGTCGCCAGCCAGAAGGCCGAGGGTTGGGTGTTGCTGCCGGACGCCTATGACGACGGCGGCCTCTCCGGTGGCACGTTAGAAAGGCCGGCTCTGCACCGTCTCCTTGAAGCCATCGACCAGGGCCTGATCGATCAAATCGTGGTCTACAAGATCGACCGGCTGACCCGGTCGCTCGCCGACTTCGCCAAAATCGTCGACCGGCTGGATGGCGCCGGCGCGTCGTTTGTCTCCGTCACTCAATCCTTCAACACTGCAACCAGTATGGGGCGCCTGACCCTGAACATGCTGCTGTCGTTCGCGCAGTTCGAGCGTGAGGTTACGGCGGAACGCATTCGTGACAAGATTAGCGCTTCCAAACGCCGGGGCCTCTGGATGGGCGGCAACGTGCCCATCGGCTATGAGGCGGACGGACGAAGTCTGAGGATCGATCCCACCGAGGCCGAAACGGTGCGAAGCCTGTTCCGACTGTATCAGAAACACGGCTCAGTCCGGGCGGTCAAGCGCGAGGCCGACCGGTTGGAACTGCGGTCGAAAAGCCGGCTCGCGGCATCGGGCGAACCGCGCGGCGGCGGCCCCTTTGACCGTGGTCACATCTACTACATCCTGACCAATCCGGTCTATGCCGGCCGCATTCGCCATCGCAAGACCGTATACCCCGGCCAACATCCTCCGATCGTCGATCCGGACCTTTGGGACAGTGTCCAGATGCAATTGCAGGCGGAAGCGGCCAAACCCAGAACTGCGGAACCCACCTCAGATAAACAGAAAAGCTTCTCGCCCTTGATCGGCAAGCTGTTCGACGAGACTGGCGACCGGCTGACGCCATCGCACACCAAAACGAAAGCAGGCAAGCGGCTACGGTACTACGTTTCCCATCGCCTGATCCGCAGAAGTGGCGAGAGCCAGGTTACCGGCTGGCGCCTCCCAGCGCCGGGCCTAGAGAACGGGATCGCGCATTTGCTGCAGCGTCACGTGCAGATGTCGTCTTTCCTCTCCCGCGTGCTGCCCGATGCCGACGCCGATGACCTGCACCGGCTTTCGGGCCGCATGGATGATCTGCCGGGTCAAGCCAAGGGGAATAATGCAGCGCTCCTGTTCCAACTGGTAGAGCACATCCACATCGCTCCGGGCGACATCCGGATCACGCTCGACGCCGCTGTACTGGCGCAGCATCTCGGAGTGCCGGTGACGCGGATCGCGAGCGAGGCCCTAACCATTGCCGCGCCGTTCCAGCAGCGCAAGCGCGGCGTCGAAACGCGGCTGATCCTCTCCGACGGTCAACACGCCCGGGATGATGTGCTATTGCGCAACATGGCGAAGGCGCAGCAATGGCTCGAAGCGATCAAGAACGGCAAGAGTTATGACGAAGTTGCGGCGGAAACAGGTACGACGCGCCGTCGGGTGCAGCAGATTATCGGCCTCGCCTTGCTGGCACCGGACATCACCCGCGATGCGATCCAGGGACATCAGCCCGTCGGGTTCACCACCCGCTGGTTTCTGCGCCACCCGATGCCCAGCGACTGGGACGCGCAACGCCGGCTGATCCGCGCGCTCTGAGCATCGAACCCTCATCGCCAAGCCATCGCAAAAGGCGAGGCGCGTATCCCCAAAACCGCGATCCGAGACGCTGGGCACACAATGCGCCGCAATGCAGTTCACACCCAGTCTCGAAGCACGTCACGCGCACCTAAATGCCTGGAATGACGCCATTATCCTCGGGAGGTCTCGAAGCTAGCCGTATCAGGGTAGTGTATGGCTGGGGAACCTGGATTCGAACCAGGGCTACCGGAGTCAGAGTCCGGGGTTCTACCGCTAAACTATTCCCCAAGACAGCCATAAGGGCCGCCCGATGCGACGAGAGGCGCTCGTCTAGCACGATGGGATGGCGTTGCCTAGTCCTTATCGTAGCGGCAAACGGTTGTCGCTGGTATCGCACTGCAATATCTCGTAAGATCATCTGAAATATACGGAGCGCAGCTCGGCCTCAATGGCCGCAATGGGAGGCTGCCTTGGGTTACGCGTACCACCGCCAACGGCTCATTGCTGGGAGCAAGGGCCGGGCGACGGTTACCGAGGGGAAGCCGGTCTATGCCGCGCTTGACCTTGGCACGAACAATTGCCGCCTGTTGGTGGCCCAGCCTGCAACCGATGGGTTCCGGGTTATCGACTCGTTCTCGCGCATCACCCGATTGGGAGAAGGCTTACAAGCGTCTGGGCGTTTGTCAGAAAACGCTATCGAGCGAACGATCGCAGCGCTGCGCATCTGCGCTGGAAAAGTGCGCCGCCATACCCATCTGCGGGGACGCTTCGTTGCGACCGAAGCCTGCAGGGGCGCCGTCAATTGCTCGGCATTCGTGGACCGCGCGGCGGAAATCACCGGCATCGAGTTGGAAATTATCTCGGCTCGCGAAGAAGCTTGCCTTGCCGCGCGCGGGTGCGGCCCCCTGCTGGTCGCCGACCGTCCTTATGCCTTGGTGTTCGATATCGGCGGCGGTTCGACCGAAGTCACCTGGCTGAAAGTTGGCACCACCGGCGGCGAAGGACAGGTCATCGACAGCCTGTCCATGCCATGGGGCGTTGTTCGCATGGCGGAGGGATTCTGCGGCGAAGAGGTCGATCACGAAACCTATGAACTGATGGTCGCCACCGTTCGCGACCTGCTGGGGCATTTCGAAAAGCGCTTTGGCATTCGGCGGCATTTGGCCGAAGGCCGGGTGCAGATGATCGGCACATCGGGGACGGTGACCACGATCGCTGGCATCCATCTGGGCCTGGAACGGTATCAGCGAGACAAGGTCGATGGGCGATGGATGCAATTCGCTGAGATTCAGTCCGTAGTTGCCCGGCTCAGCCGTATGAATATGCGACAACGCAGCGATCACGGCTGCATCGGCCCGGATCGCGCTGACCTGGTATTGCCTGGATGCGCAATTATGGACGCCATCTTGCGTGAATGGCCGGTCGGTCAGCTGCGTGTCGCTGACAGAGGCCTGCGCGAGGGTATATTGTTCAACTTAATTGCAGCCGACCAATCGAGGATCAGTGCATAACCATGAGAAGCACACGCGGGACCAGCGGGCGGGGCAGCCGCGACCTGACCGAACGGGTGCGCACTGCCCGGCGGCGGAGCAATTCGTCGACCCGATGGCTGGAACGGCAACTGAACGATCCCTACGTGGCGGCTGCCAAGCGGGACGGCTATCTTAGCCGCGCGGCCTACAAGCTGATTCAGTTGGACGAGCGGTTCAAGCTGCTGAAGCGCAACATGCGCGTACTGGATCTGGGCGCTGCGCCCGGAGGATGGTGCCAGGTCGCAGTAGAGCGCCTGCAGGCAGCGAACAGCACCATCGTGGGCGTGGATATTCTGCCGTTCGGTCCGATTCCCGGGGCCGATTGCCATGTCTTGGACGTCGAGACCCCGGATAGCGAAGTCCAAATGAAACAGTGGCTGGGTGGGCCTGCGGACCTGGTGCTGAGCGACATGGCGCCCTCAACAACGGGGCACCAGACCACCGACCAAATCCGCATTCTGGCCTTGGCGGAAGTGGCCTACGAGGTCGCCCAGGCGACTCTTGCCCCCGGCGGCGGATTCGTTGTCAAATTGTTCCAGGGCGGCGCCGTGGGCGAATTTCTGGCGGTGCTGAAGAAAGATTTTGCCACGGTGCGCCATGCGAAACCCGAGGCCAGTCGGAAAGATTCCTCGGAACTCTACCTGGTTGCCCAGGGCTACCGCGGCACTGTGCGCGACGAGGATGAGACCTGTTAGCTTGGAACTCGGCGTTGGCAGGTATATAGAAACGCGTCAACCCACACTTGCCTGGCTAAGGCGCGGCGAAGATGTCGTGTCGGTCGGGCTATCGTCTGAATGAGGGCTGACATGCCAGATACCTTGCCGCCGCGCGACACCAGTGCGATCCCGCTGGCACTGACGTTCGATGACGTGTTGCTTCGCCCTGCCGCCTCGTCTGTGCTACCGGCGCAGGCATCGACCAGAACCCGCCTGACGCGGGAAGTCGAACTGGGCATTCCCCTTGTCGCATCCGCCATGGATACGGTGACCGAAGCGCCAATGGCGATTGCCATGGCCCAGGCCGGTGGTATCGGCGTAATCCACAAGAACCTATCGATTGAGCGTCAGGCCGACGAAGTCCGGCGGGTGAAAAAGTTCGAAAGCGGCATGGTGGTCAATCCCGTGACCATCAGCCCGAACCAAACGCTGGCGGATGCACTGCATCTCATGTCGCATCACCGTATTTCCGGGATTCCGGTGGTGCAGGAAGGAACACGCCGGCTGGTGGGGATTCTGACCAACCGCGACGTACGGTTCGCCACCAATGCGGAAGAGCCGATTCTCTCATTAATGACACGGGACGTTGTTACCGTGCGCGAAGGCGTGACGCAGGAACAGGCTAAACGCCTGTTGCACCAGCACCGCATTGAAAAATTGGTGGTCGTCGACGGCAATCACCGGTGTATCGGCCTGATTACTGTAAAGGATATCGAGAAAGCCGCCCTCAATCCGAATGCAACCAAGGATTCGCACGGCCGGCTGCGCGCCGCCGCCGCCACCGGCGTCGGGCCGGAAGGTATCGCGCGCGCGGCAGCGCTGTTCGATGCCGAAGTCGATGTGCTGGTGGTCGATACCGCGCACGGCCATTCCGAAGGGGTGATGCAGGCGGTTCGGGCGATCCGCAAAATGTCGAACTACACCCAGGTGATTGCCGGCAACGTCGCGACCGCAGAGGCGGCCCGGGCGTTGATCGACGCCGGTGCAGACGCCGTAAAAATCGGTATTGGGCCGGGCTCGATCTGCACCACCCGCATCGTGGCGGGCGTCGGCGTGCCCCAGCTTTCCGCCGTCATGGAGTGCGCAGAAGCCTGCGAGGCGGCGGGCGTGCCGGCCATTGCGGACGGCGGCATCCGCGCATCGGGCGACCTGGCCAAGGCCATTGCAGCCGGCGCAGATTGCACCATGGTCGGCTCGCTGTTCGCCGGCACGGACGAGAGCCCGGGCGAGGTATTCCTCTACCAGGGCCGTTCGTACAAGAGCTATCGCGGCATGGGCTCGGTCGGGGCGATGGCTCGCGGCTCGGCCGACCGGTATTTCCAACAGGAAGTCAACGATACGCTGAAACTGGTGCCGGAGGGGGTCGAGGGCCAGGTCGCCTACAAAGGCGCCGTCAGCGTCGTCATTCACCAGTTGGTCGGCGGCCTGAAGGCGGCGATGGGCTACACTGGCAATGGCACGATCGATGCGATGAAGCGCAACTGCCAGTTCCAGCGCATCACCAATGCCGGACTGCGCGAAAGCCACGTCCATGATATTACCGTTACCCGCGAGCCGCCGAACTACCAGATCGGCCCGCGGGCCTAACGATACCTCTGGGCTATGTCCCCGACAGAAACCCCGGAAGGGCCCTCGGCCCTCCGGGGTGCTTGTTTTCAAAGGTTAACTATCCTCATGACCGACCGCATCCTGATCCTCGATTTCGGCAGCCAGGTTACCCAGTTGATCGCCCGGCGGGTGCGCGAGGCCGGCGTCTATTGCGAGATCTGGCCGTATTTCCGTGGCGAGCCCGATGCCATCCGCGCGTTTGAGCCCGCTGGCCTGATCCTCTCCGGCGGTCCGGCCTCGGTTACCGAAGCGGAATCGCCTCGGCCGCCGCAAGGCGTGTTCGACCTCGGAATGCCGGTGCTTGGCATTTGCTATGGCCAGCAGGCAATGATGCAGGCGCTCGGCGGTGCAGTAGAGCCTGGCGACGAACGCGAGTTCGGCCGTGCCGAAGTCGATGTGCAGGCGGCGTCGCCCCTGTTCGAGCATGTCTGGCATGCCGGAGAGCGGCACACGGTCTGGATGAGCCATGGCGACCGCGTCAATGCTTTGGCGCCTGGTTTCCACGTCATCGCGACCAGCAAGGGCGCACCATTCGCCGCGATTGCCGATGAAGCGCGGCGCTTTTACGGCGTGCAGTTCCATCCGGAGGTGGTGCACACGCCGGATGGCGCGCAATTGCTCGCGAACTTTGTCCACCGCATCTGCGGCTGCGGCGGCGATTGGACCATGGCGGCATTTCGTGCGGCCGAGATCGCCAAGATCCGCGAGAAAGTGGGTGATGCCAAGGTAATTTGCGGCCTTTCCGGCGGTGTCGACAGCGCCGTCGCCGCCGTGTTGGTGCATGAGGCCATCGGTGACCAACTCACCTGCATTTTCGTCGACACCGGCCTGCTGCGCGCCGGCGAGGCGGAGCAGGTGGTTACTCTGTTCCGCGAGCACTACAACATCCCGCTGGTGCACGTCGACGCTGCCGAGACCTTCCTCACCCGGCTGGAGGGCGTTGACGATCCCGAGCGCAAGCGCAAGATCATCGGCGCAACATTCATCGACGTCTTTGACGAAGAATCCGCCAAGATCGGCGGCGCAGAATTTTTGGTGCAGGGTACGCTCTATCCGGATGTGATCGAGAGCGTTTCGGCGATTGGCGGTCCATCCGTCACGATCAAGAGCCACCACAATGTCGGCGGCCTGCCGGACTATATGAAGCTGAAACTGCTGGAGCCGCTGCGCGAACTTTTCAAGGACGAGGTGCGGGCGCTGGGCCGCGAGCTGGGCCTGGATGAGGCCTTTGTCGGTCGTCATCCCTTCCCCGGCCCCGGCCTCGCCATCCGCATGCCGGGCATGATCTCTGGCGACAAGCTGGCGATCCTGCGGGCAGCAGACCGCATCTACCTGGAGGAAATCCGCGCCCACGGCCTCTACGACCAGATCTGGCAGGCTTTTGCGGTGCTGCTGCCGGTGCGCACCGTCGGCGTCATGGGCGATCAGCGCACCTATGACTATGCTTGCGCGTTAAGAGCCGTCACCTCGACCGACGGCATGACGGCGGATTATTTCCCCTTCCCGCACGACTTCCTGGGGCGGGTCGCCACCCGCATCATCAACGAGGTCAAGGGCATCAACCGCGTGACCTACGACATCACGTCCAAGCCGCCGGGAACGATCGAGTGGGAATGACCTGGTAAACGGGGAAGACCTGGCGACCGGGAAGGTGCTCGCCATTCATAGAGTTAGAGCAGATCCCGATCCTATCGGATCGGGATCTGCTCTAAGGCGTCAGCCCACCACTTCCAATTTTTTCTCGAAATAGCTGAGGACTTCCGGCAGCGAGGTGGAGCGTTTCAGGCGTTCGCCCTGGCTGACCACCATCCATTCGGTCTGTTCGTTCACACTGCGTCCGGCAACTTTGGCGATCCGATACAGCGGCATCTCAAACGACGAGCGAAAAATCGAAAAAATCGCCATTCCAACCATGTGATCAATGGCATAGTCACGCCATTCGCCGGAGGCGACCCGGCGGCTGTAAACGTTCATCAACTCCCGCAGTTCGCTCTTGTGGAACGAGACATGCTTTCTGGAGCGCCGGAAATTCTCCAGCTGAACAACCTTGCTCATAGGCAGGGCACTCCCATAGCTGCGGATACCGTTACGGGCACCCGATTAGAAAACCTGCGGCCTGCTAGCCGAAACCTGTTCTGACTGTCATCATTCCGTCAAATTACCGCGGCGTCCAGGGTAAAGGGACAGCGGCGCACTATGGTCAGGTGACGCGAGATGTGCTACCGCCCGATATCAAACTATCTCGCGCTGGATGGGTACGCTTGAGTTCTCCAGCACAGGCAAACGATGCACCGGCAGGAGCCGATAGCCTTGGGTGACATTTTTAGAGAGATTGACGAGGACCTGCGCCGCGACCGGTACGAGGACCTCTGGAAAAAATACGGACAGTATTTTCTGACCGGCGCCGGCGTCATCGTCGCAGCAACCGCCGGATGGGTCGCCTGGCAGGAATATCAGCAGCGCCACGATGTTAAAGCGACGGCAGAGCTGCACACTGCGCTATCGGCCGTCCGCGCCGGCAAGTCTGACGATGCTATCGGCATGCTCGCCGAACTCAGCAAGGATGGCAGCGGCGGTCAGGCGGCATTGGCGAATTTTGTCGAGGCGGCGTTGCGGGCCGAAAAGGGGGACCGCGAAAACGCACGGATCCTGTATCACAACATCCGCAACAATAGCGGGCTAAGCGCGCCTTATCATGCCCTGGCGGCAATCCGGCTGGTGGAACTGGATCTTGCCGACGGAAATCCGGCGGATCTTTTGGGTTTGTTGGCGCCGTTGACGGCCGATTCGAATCCGTGGCGGCTAACGGCGTGGGAGCTGTCGGCCTATCTGGAAAAGCGGGCCGGCAATGCCGAGGCTGCAAAAGGATTGCTGCAGCGAATTTCTGCAGATAGCGCGGCCAGCGCATCAGCGCGGGCGCGAGCGGAGGCCTTCCTTGCGCAACTTTAGCCGATACCTGGTTGCCGTCGCGGCGTTGCTTGCGCTCGGCGCTTGCTCGCTGGCTGACGATTATTTCGGCGAATCTGAAGATCCGCCATTGGAAGGCAAGCGGGAAGCAATCCTTGAAACCGGACGCGGTGCGACGGCCGATGCCGATGTCGCATTGGTCCCGGTCACGGTGCCGCAACCCCAAACCAGCGATTGGCCGAGCGCGGGACAGAACCCGGCGCACTCTGGCGGCAACCTGGCCTGGTCCGCAAGCGCCGGTCTCGCGTGGCAGGCGAATGGCGGGACAGGCTCTCGGGATGCCGCCCAGCGGCTTCTGGCGACGCCAATTGTCAGTGCTGGGCGCGTTTTCGTGCTGGATGCAACGCTGAACGTTCATGCGCTCGACGCACAAACCGGCGGTACCCTCTGGGCGGTATCGACTGCTCCGGAAAAAGAGAACGATGGCTTTGGCGGCGGTTTGGCGGCTGACGGCGAGTTCGTCTTTGTCGCAGCCGGACATGGTCAGGCGCTGGCGCTGAAGGCTGCGGACGGCAGCTTGGTCTGGCGTGTTAACCTACCGGGGCCGGCGCGTGCGGCGCCGACGGTGGCCAACGGACTGATGTTCGTCACGACGGCGGACAATGCAACGGTAGCCCTGAACACCAGCGATGGCTCCCGCGCCTGGCTGCTGCGCGGCATCTCCGGAGCCGCGAGCGTTTTGGGCGGCCCAGCGCCGGCGGTCTCGAATGACGCGGTGGTTTCAGCACTTTCGAACGGCGATGTGGTCGTGATGCATGTTGCAAACGGCCGCGAGTTGTGGCGCAGCTCGCTGGGCTCTGTTCGGCGGTTTGACTTCGGCACTAAGCTTTCGGATATTGTCGGCCTGCCAGCAATATCCGATAACGTTTTGTACGCAACAAGCGCCGCAGGACGAATTGCCGCGCTGTCACTGCGTGCCGGTAGCCGTGTCTGGGAACGGCGGTTAGGCGGCATGTCCTCTCCGTGGATTGCCGGCGACTTTATCTACATGGTGACGGATCAGGCCGAGTTGGTCTGTCTGTTCCGGCCGGACGGCCGCATTCGATGGGTTCAGGCCTTGGATCGCTTTTCAGACCCCGAACGGCACAAGGAAGCATTGTACTATGCTGGACCTGTCATGGCTGGCGGGCGACTGGTGGTGACGCGTTCGGATGGTGTCTTGAAGATATTCAACCCGGCCAGCGGCGCGGAAGAAGCAGTGCTGAATATTGGAAGGCCTACATCGTTACCGCCCGTCGTCGCCGGGGGAACTCTTTATACATTATCCGAGGACGGCACGCTGAGCGCCTTCCGGTAAGTGAGTGGCTATGCGCCGTAAAGTTGCGATTGTCGGCAGACCGAATGTCGGCAAGTCGACCCTGTTCAACCGATTGATCGGGTTGCGTCAGGCGATCGTCCATGACCAACCCGGGGTTACCCGCGACCGCCGTTATGGCGAAGCGAGCATTGCCGATTTCGCGTTCGAGGCAATCGATACAGCCGGTTACGAAGATGCGCCGGACTCGCAACTGGCGCAGGCAATGCAGGCGCAGACCGCGCGTGCGTTGGCGGAGGCCGACGCCATCATGTTGTTGGTGGATGCCCGCGCCGGCATTACCCCTATCGACGTTGAATTTGCTGGACAAGTGCGCCGGGCGGAAAAGCCTGTGCTGTTGGTCGCCAACAAATGCGAAGGCCGCGCCGGGCAGCCGGGCTTGCTGGAATCGTTCAGCCTGGGCCTGGGCGATCCCATACCGATCTCTGCCGAACACGGAGAGGGCATGGGCGACCTGTACCAGGCATTGGTGGCGGCCTTAGGCCGTCCGGACGAGCCTGAGGACGAGCCGCTGGATGCTGTCGTTGCAGCGACGGATGAGGCTGTCGATGACGAAGCCGAAACAGGTGACCTGGAGGAGGAGGACGAACCTGAACCGAAGGCGCTGCAGATCGCCATTGTCGGGCGTCCGAATGTCGGCAAGTCTACATTGCTCAATCGCCTGTTGAACGAGGAACGGGTCATTACCGGGCCGATGCCCGGCCTGACCCGCGATGCAATTGCCGTGGATTGGGAATACAAGGGCCGGCCGATCCGTTTGATCGATACAGCGGGTATGCGGCGGCAGGCGCGGGTTTCCGATTCACTGGAGCGACTGTCCGTTGGGGACACCAACAGGGCTGTCCGGTTTGCCCACGTCGTAGTCCTGATGATCGACGCCACCGAAGGCCTGGAAAAGCAGGACCTGGCGATTGCACGCAGGGTTGAGGAAGAAGGCCGCGCGCTGATTTTGGCGGTCAACAAATGGGATGCCGTCAAGGACCGAGAGGCGACCATGCAGCGGATTACCGACCGGCTGCAAACATCGCTGACCCAGTTGCGGGGCATTCCCGTCGTGACCTTCTCCGCCCTGACCGGACATCGGGTCGAGCGCCTGATGCAGGCCGTCACCCAAATCTACGACACCTGGAATGTGCGCGTGCCGACCGGGCGACTGAACCGGTGGTTTTCGGCAATGCAGGAGGCGCACCCACCGCCGCTCGTATCCGGCCGCCGCCTGAAGTTGCGCTATATCACCCAGATCAAGCGCCGACCGCCGACATTCGCCATTTTCTCGACCCGGGCCGGCCAATTACCGACAGGGTACGTGCGCTATCTGACCAATAGCCTGCGGGAAGATTTCGGCCTGGCCGGCGTACCGATCCGCGTTTTGCTACGCCAGCCCGAGAACCCCTACGCCGACGACGATTGATTGCCCGCCCTGTTGTGCCGTTTCACTCAGCCTCTGGCTGCCGACGCGGCCGCCCCAGGGTGAGGGCAATGGATCCGACGATCAGCGCCAAAGCGGTGACGATCTGCCAGGTGAGTTCGTCGCCCAGCAACACCACGGCGGACGAGACCCCGACGATGGGCGCAGTCAGTGTCGAAATTGCAGCAACCGTCGCGGGTAACCGGCCAAGCAGGACAGTCCACAGCAGGTAGCACACCACCATCGGCCCCAGGATATGATAGCCGAGAGTTAGCAAGACGGGCAGGCTTGGCACATGCTGGTCGGCCAGAGGCTCAAAAATCAGCACCAATGGCCAGGCCAGGACGCTGGAAATGCCAAAAAACCACATGGCCATTGCCAGCGGCGACAGGGTCCAGGTCCGGGACTTCAGGGCGATGTTGCCAATGGACCAAGATAGCGCTGCGGCCAACATGATGACCGGGCCGGTCGGATCGTCGAGCAGCGCTTCAAAATCCTTGGATGCGAGCACTGCCAGACCGCCCATGCCAATGATCAGCGCCAGCACCAGGCGCAGGTGCAGGCGCTCTTTCAGGAATGCAACTGCCAGAACCGCCGTGATCGCCGGCATGGTGTAGGCAATGATCGCCGCTTTGGAAGTTTGGGTGAACACCTGCCCGAAGGTCGATCCGATGTTGAAGCCGAAAATGACGAACAATCCGGTCAGCAGCATCGGCAGCAATTCACGCCGCGGCGGACACAGCCGGTGGCCGAGCGAGCGCGCGATGATCCCCAGTAAGAGGGCAGCGCTGGGAAAGGCGATGGCGCGCATGGTGATGGGCGGTAACTCCGTGAGCATGAACTTGACCGCCGGCCAGTTCATGCCCCAGAGCACACCCATGAGGATCACCATGGTCAGCGAGGCGGCGCCCGTCCGAGGCTTCAAACGCGGCCGCCGCTTCTGGCACTCACAGCGGAATCATTCCTGCTTTGGAACACTTTAGCTGGGCGACCAGTTATAGGCCTTGGCGCAGGCGCCGCCCATCAGCATGGCGCGGTCGCTTTCGCTCAGCCGGTCGGTCTCGACGAACGGCTTCACGCCCTGCTCATAGCTAAGAACCGCGTGCGCGCGGGTCCAGTCGGTGCCCCAGAGGCAGCGGTCCATGCCCCAGGCGTCGAAAATGCGAGCGAGCGGGTCCCAGATATCCGCGTAGGGATAGCCGACCTTGGAAAGGGTGCAGGCGCCGCTGACCTTGATGACCACGTTCGGGCGCTTGGCCAGTTCCAGCACCTTTGGCAGATCGGCCCAGGGCTCCCAAGGCGTGCCGGCGGCAACCGGCGTGCGCGGTTGCAGAATGCCCAGGTGGTCGAGAACGAAGCGGGTGTTCGGGTGACGATCGATCAGGGTCGTACCCGCATCGATCCGGTCCCAGGTCAGCAGGTTGATTGGGAAATTGTGCTGTGCCGCCGCCTTGGCGATGCGGTCAAAGCCAGGATGGTCCGGCGCACGCAATGGCTCGTGCGTCAGCATGATGCGGACGCCGACGGTGCCAGGAGTGGCCTTCCAATCGGCGATCGCTTCGGCCACGGCCGGATCTTCGGGGTTCATCGGCTTGACCAGGCCGAACTTGCCGGGATGCGCGTTCCAGACCTCCACCGCATAGCTGGCGTCGTACTGATACATGCTGAACGACGAGACGAAGATCGCGCCATCGACGCCGACGGCATCCATGGCCGCCACCATATCGTCCCCATTCACGCGGGGCGGCCAGTTGGGCACGGTCGCCCAGGGGCGGGCTGGAGTATTGGCTTCGTAAACGTGCACCTGAGAGTCGATGACAGGCATTGGCGATTCCTCAAAACGGTCGGTTGGCCGTATATCAGCGGTTAAGGGCGACTTCGTCCAGTGTCGATTGGAGACCTAAGCGCTCAAAAACCGCTGCATGACGTTTTCAACGATACGGCTGATGTTGTTGTCGCCGCCATTCCACGGCAGTGAGCCGCAGAAGGTAATGGAGCCTACGGAAAACACCGCGCCGCCGCCCGGCACGTCGAAATAGACCATGTCGGCGCGAATCAATTCGTCGATCGGCTGCATAGCCCAAGTCGTCAGATGGGTCAGCAATTCCTCCGGCACCAGCACGAAATGGTCGGGATGGTCTTCGGACTGCGCCAGGATGCGGACGGTTTCGGGCGAACCGAGACGCACATCGGCGCGGTCCAGCTCATAGCCTGCGGCGCCGCCGCCGGAAAAGCCGAAATCGCCCAGCACCTCGTCCTCGACCCCGGCGAAGATCCAGGCGAGGTCCGGTGCATGGCTCTCGGCGGTGCGGCGGTAATGGGTGCCTTCGAACTGGCCCTGACTGGTAAATCCCACCCCGGCCAGATGCTGCGGCGGACGCCCGTTGCGCCGCCACAGGCCGCCATAGCCCCCATCGAATGCATTGAAATATTCGCCGGGCTCGGCCGCCCAGGCGCGAATGCCACCCTCGGCCCGGCGGATTTCGATAATGCCCTTTTCCTCTGGATGAATGGCGACCCGCCAGTAAAAGCCGTTGCCGCCCAGATACAGCAGCTTGCCGCCGGTATTGCGGTACTCCAGCAAAGCATCCAGCGTCTGAGGCGTGTGATATTCCGGGTGGCTGCCGGTGGTCACGGCCTTGTAGCCGCGGATCGCCTCAAACCCTTCCTCATGCAATTCCCGGTCGGTGATGATGTCGTAGGGGATGCCCTTCTCATGCAGCCACCAGATCAGATGGCTGTCCGCCTGGAAATGGCGCAGGCCAGAGCCCTCGCCATATCCCATGGTGATATAGCCCGGGCGGGTGTTCAGCAACGGGCGCAGATGCGAGCAATGGCAAATGCCGGAGCCGTCGCGGTGGAAATTGTAGGTCGAACACCCCAATTCCTCGTATTGCGCCGGATTAAAGGGATAGCCGCCGCGGGCAAGATGCCGGTCCATCCAATGCGGTTTGAAGTCGGGGCGGGAATGATTGCCATAGATCACATGGGTAAACGTGGAGGCCAGCACCGCCAGGTCTGCCGTGCGCTTGCCCTTGGGCGGGCAAACATAGAACGGGATGGCGTCCTCATGCTCGCCCTGGCGGATACGGGCGACATAGACACCTGACGCAAAGCCATCCGGCACGGTCCACTCGAAGTCGGTATCCCATCCGAAGTCATAAATATCGTCGCGGTGAAAGTGGATGGCGCCATAGTGCTCGGGCCGGTTCTGCCAGTTCATCTCCGACCCATCCCAGGCAGAGCCGGTCATGGCACGGGCCGGGTGGTTGACAAGGCTGCCGTGGTGGCCGCCCGGCCCAATATCCTCGACAGTTGTGCTGGAGGTCTGCCGGGCGAAATCCCACCGCGCCGCCAATTGGCTTTGGTCGACAGAGGCGGCCCGGTAAATCGCGGGTGCTTCGATCTTGCCGTCAAAATGGTGGGCGGGATGTCCGTCGCGCAGCGCAGCGGCGACCAGAACCGGCTGGCCGACGTCATAGGCGCCCCCCGCAGCATTGGCCCTAGCCGTGGCGGCTTCGCCCCAAATGCCGGCAGGGCGCTGCTCTACCGTCAATTCTCCGGATGCGCTGTCATAGGACAATCGCACGTCGCACCATTGCCGTGCCAGCAGCCGCTTGCCCGTGCTGACCACAGCGCTGCCCGCCCTCCCGGCCAGCGCTCCTTCCTCGTCCAGAAACAGCTCGAAACCGCCGGCGGCAAGGATCGCCTGCTCGCCGTCGCCGGGCAGCGTCGGCCAGATCACGGCGGCAAGCGTCACATTGCCGGAAACATTTGGGCCATTGGCAATGATGGCATACGAGCCCGGATTGAAGGCCTGCTTGCGGGCTGGGTAGTCGCCAGCAAACGACGCCTCGATCGCGGTTTCGACAATTCCCGGCCCATCGCGGTTCGGATCGGCGCAAATCGAACGCGCGAGCCGCGCCGAAAAGGCGCCGGCTTCGGTGCAGGAAACCTTGAAACGGATCGTCTCGCCGGGCCGGACAGACAGCGGATCGCAGTAGCCAATGACAGGAATTCGCGGAAACTGGTGGGTCATAAAAATCTCTTTCGGAGCATCGGAAACAGCGTGCGGAACGATTGTTTCCGATCAGACGGGCTGCGTCCAGAGCGCGCATCGGCGACCTTGCTTTCAATCCTGATACCGCGCTAGGGATTGGCGGTCGCTCATGTTGACAATCATTAGGAAATTTTTTTTATGCAAGAAACCAAGGCCAAACTCGTCATTCGAAATGCGGCGCTGACAGATATTGCGGACATTGTTTTGCTGTCACGCCGCGTGTATGCGGCCGATCTCAGTTACTCGCCACAGCAGGTCCGCGGGCAAATCAATAATTTCCCCGATGGCGTGTTCGTCGCCGAATATGACGGCAAGATCGTCGGCTATTGCGTTACTTGCATTGTCGAGGAACGGATCGCGCGGCGCCAGCACACATGGCACGAAATCAGCGGCGGCGGCTTCAGTTCCCGCCACAACCCTGAGGGCGACTATCTCTACGGCCTGGACGTTTCGGTTGATCCGGATTATCGCCGCCTCCGTATCGGGCAACGGTTTTACCGCGCACGCCGCGAATTGTGCCGCCGTCTGGAACTCAAAGGGATCATGTTCGGCGGCCGCATGCCGGGCTACCTGCGGCGGCGTAAAGATTATCCGGACCCATCCGCATACCTGGAAGCGGTGCTTGCGCAATCCGTTCGCGACCAGGTCATCAATTTTCAGATTAAACAGGGTTTTGAGCCGATTGGCGTCCTAAAAGGCTACCTGCCCGATGACAAGGCCTCCGGCGGCCACGCCGTCCACATGTTGTGGACCAACGAATTGGTGGCGGAAGTTCCGACCTCCCGCACCACCCGGCCGGACCACCGCTTGCCCGCGCAGGTTAGGGTTGCGACGGTGCAGTTTCAGATGCGACGGATCGCGAACGTGGAAGAATTCGAGCAGAATATCGAATATTTCGTCGATGTCGCCTCCGACCACAAAGCGGATTTCGTCACCTTTCCAGAGCTTTACACCACGCAATTGCTATCGCTGGAAACCGAGAAAAAGCCGCCACAGGAAGCCATCGTCAAAGTCACCGAATACACCGAACGATACAAGGAATTCATGAGCCGGCTTGCCGTCTCATACAATATCAACATCATCGGTGGGTCGCACCTGACGATGACCGAGGCAGGTTCCATTCGGAATACCTGCTTTGTCTTCCTGCGCGATGGTGCGGTTTATGCGCAGGACAAACTACATCCGACGCCTAGCGAGCGGGCGTATTGGAATATAGAAGGCGGCGACGGCGCAATCGTGATACCGACCGATTGCGGCCCGATCGGCGTGATGATCTGCTACGACAGCGAATTTCCGGAGCTGGCCCGCGTCCTGGCCGACCAGGGCGCATTGATGTTGTTCGTCCCATTCTGCACCAACGAGCGACGCGGGTATTTGCGCGTGCGGTATTGCTGCCACGCCAGGGCGATTGAAAACCAGTGCTATATGATTTTGTCGGGCGTAGTCGGCAATTTGCCTAACGTTGACGCCATGGACGTGCACTACGCCGAAAGCTGCATCCTGACGCCGTCGGATTTCCCTTTTGCCCGCGACGGTGTCGCCGCCGATACGGCACCGAACACCGAGACCATAGCGCTGGCCGACCTATCGCTGCCGTCGCTGTTGACCAGCCGGCACACGGGCACGACGCGGAATTATGCCGACAGGCGCTTCGACCTTTACCGCGTGACGTGGTCCAAGACGGCCTTCCCTGGGACCACCTGACCGCCGCAAACGAAATGGCCGCCATCGCAGGGGTGCGATAGCGGCCATCTCAAAACGTCCCGGACGGCCAGGGCGCTACTTGACCAGACGGCCCTTGATCTCCCGCGGCGTGAACCCGTTGCACGGCACCGCGCCACAGACGCACACAAACGACCGGTGCAAGCGGTCCTCTGTCTGCTCGTAATTCATTGTGACCCAGTCGCCGGCCGCAATCGGACGCCGGGCCGTGAACGTGCGGGTCCGCATGTCCACGTCGCAGTTGGCGTCGCAACGGTGCAGCACTTTGCCCATGAAATAGGGATCATGCAGGTAATGACCAGGTTCGACCTGGAGCGTGAACAAAGTGATCTCGCTGCTGAAAAAGCCCGTAAAGCGAAAGACGGTCTCACCCGGTTGGAACGGCACCAGCGCCACCACGCCTTCGCCAACGTCCCGGCCAATCGGGCGTATGGCGAAGCGGTCCTGCGTCGGTTCGTGCGGAAATGTCGGAACCGCGTCCGGGTAGAACCGGGTCACTTGCGCAGAAGGGTCTGGCTGTCGATCCCGGAGGGAGCGAACCAGTCCTTTACAGTTTTGATAACGGTTTCGGCTTCGAAATCCTTGCACGAAAACACGTCGAGATACATGTCGCGTGCTTCGTCATTGGTGTGGATCGTGATCGCGCTGGTCTGGATCAACTGCACGGCAGAGATGCCGACTTCGTCGCCGCCACCGAACCGCTCGACGAAAGGTTCGCCAAACGGAACCATGTCGATGCGCTTGACCATGTCGCGGCAAAAGTCCGCGATTTTTTCCTTCTCCAGCAGCGCGGCATTGCAACCGGACGCTGTGAGGATCACATGTTTCCCATAATGTTTAACGCCGTCAATGACGATGCGCTTGTAAGGCATTGATGGTTGGTTTCCTTGAGGGGCAAGAGAGAAAGAGCCGCTTTGCGCCCGGATTTGAGCCTGGAACGGAGAGAACTAGACCAAGCCGGCCAGGGGCAAATGCATCTCCCTGGTCCATTCTGTCGGAGCTATATGCGAATATCCGCCGACAACCACAAGCGGATTATACGGCGCTCAGCACTCAGCGCATGCGCCAAACTGTCGCGCCACTTGAACGGCGGCAGACTGCAATTTTAGCGTTTTAGTTTCAATTGGTTATCGAGAATTGAATCACTCATCGTAGCATCGGACCCAATCTTCCTGCGGTGCACGCTCGGTAACCAGTTGGTTGATCACCGCTTCATTGTCAGCAAAGCCCAGCGCCATGCCACAGACGACGGTCTGGTCTGCACCGAACCCGATTTCTGATCGGATCACCGTATGATAATGGCACCAGGCGGCCTGGGCGCAGGTGTCCAGTCCGGCGCCGCGCGCCGCGGTGACAAAATTGCCAAGAAACATCCCGAAATCCAACCAGCTGCCGATTTCCAATGCCTTGTCGATCGTAAAGAAGATGCCAACGGGGGCGTCAAAAAAGACGAAATTACGGCCGGTCTGGGCGAACATCTTGTCCGTGTCGCTGCGTCCAATACCCAACAGGCCATACATGTCCCACCCGACTTTGCGGCGACGGGACTTGTAAGGCTCGGGAAATATATTTGGGTAGTAGTTATACTCAGCAACGTGTTTGTCGTTCTCGGTGTTGCGGGCGTGCAGCACTGCCTGGCAAACACGGTCCTTGGCAGCGCCGGTAACGACGTGGGCCAGCCAGGGCTGCATATTCGTACCGGAAGGCGCGCGTGACGAGGCTTCCAGCAATTGACGGACCGTCTCCATGGGTACAGGCGTCGGTTTGAAAGCGCGAACGGAACGGCGAGACGCAAGGGCGTTGAAGACGGCGGGGTCGATTGCAGGCACAGTGACAGACATTGAAGACTCGCTGGGATACGGAAAAGATTCGAGACAAGCCCGGGGCATCGGGACGTAATAGCTTCAGGCGACCCATTCGGAAACCGGGGCAGCCGCTTCGTGCAACGGCTGGCTCAGCACATCTACCAAGGTCGGGCCGTCATGGGCTATGGCCTGCTTCAGCACAGCCGGCAGTTCCGCCGGATCGGATACGCGCCAACTTTTTACCCCGAATGCTTCCGCGACGCGGGCATGGTCGGTGCGGTTGAAATCGACGTTGTAGTAACGCTGGCCGAATCCCGCGTGCTGCCCCGCCTTAATCCACCCGAACGTACTGTTCGAAAAGACAATGCTGGTAATCGGCATGTTGTGGCGAACGACCGTCTCGAACTCGCCGCAGCAAAAACCAAACGAGCCGTCGCCCATCAGTGCAACGGTCTTCACATCCGGGCGACCGACATGCGCGCCCATGGCGGCTGCAAGGGCATAGCCCAGCGCACCATGCGCCCGGTTGGTAATAAAGTGTCGACCACCTTGCCGCCAGCGGTAATGAGCCGAAATGTACGGGCAGGGCGTACCGGGATCGGCGACAATCGTGGCGTCCGGGTCTAAGGCGCCCTGCAACGCCTGAATCACAGCCTCCGGCCGGATCGGCAAATCAGCGGAATTGGCCAACGGCCGAAAATTGGCAAGCTTCCCCGCCCAGGCTCTGGCGGCGCGGGACGTGCCGTGTTGCCGGTTGCGCTCCGGCTGGCCGGCAACCGCGATCGCAAGGGCATCCAGCGCCAGACGCGCGTCCGCGTTAATTGCCACTGCGGTCTGGTAGTTGGCCCCGATGACCTCTGGATCGCTGTCGATATGGATAATCGTGCGGCCTTGCGGCGGCGAGCGCCACCGTTCTGTCGTTACCGAGCCTGCCCGGCAACCGATGAACAGGATCACATCCGCCTCGTCGATCACGGCGCGGGTCGAGGGCACGCCGCCGTTCGAGCCTACGACACCAACGGCAAGCGGATCCGTCTCGGCAATCGCGCCCTGGCCAGAGACGGTCGTCGCAATGGGCAACTCCAACGTGCGCGCTAGACGGGCCAGAGGCGCAGACGCACCGGCGATCACCGGCCCGCCGCCACAAATGGCAACCGCGTTGGTGGCTTTTGCCAAGATGCGCGCAGCCTCGGAAATCGCGACCGGGTCCGGCGCGGCACGCTCCGCCGGAAAGCTGCGGTGTTTCGAATCCGCCCAGATCTCGGCCTCGTCCACCGCATTTTTCTGAGTGTCGAACGGCAATGCAAGGTGCGCAGCGCCAGGGCGGCCCGTCGTCATGGCTCGGAATGCGGCGCGCACCATCGCCGGCAGGCGGGCAGCGTCATCCAGCGAGGCGTTCCACTTGGTAACCGGGCGAAAGAGAGCCACCTGGTCCAGTTCGGTCAGTGGATAGCGGCCTCGCGAGGCGGTCGAGACATCGGTGGTAATGGCGAGGATCGGGATCGAGCTTTCGTTGGCCTCGACCACGCCTGGCAAAATATAGGTCGCGCCACCCCCGGAGGGCCCCTCACAGACACCAGGCCTGCCCGTTACACGCGCGTATCCGTCCGCCATGTAGGCAGCATGTCGTTCGTCCCGGGTCAGGATATGCTGGATGCCATGATCAAGCCGGGCAAGCGCGTCGTAAAACGGCAGTGTGGTATCGCCGCAAAGCCCAAACATGTGGCGGACGCCATAGGCTTGCAACATGCGCACCATGGCCTCAGCGCCGGTCAGATGGTTCGGGGTCGGTGAAGGAACGGACATCGACTGCACCCTGTCGCTATAAAATTTTTATCGTCATGCATTAGCGCATGAGTCGCCATCGAGTACAGCGCGGAGACTGTGAATAATGGTCGTTGCCGCCACGGTCGGCGCGGCCCCAAACGCATCCGATTGCCCGCAGACAAATATCGGGAGCGCATCGCCAACGCTTTGGAGGCGCAGAGGCCGGAAATTAAACGGCAGGCGAAGCTTTTGGCCCGCGTGGGCGCGTGACTTTCGAACAGCTGCACCGGTATGCTGACACAGGCAGTGCCATATGGTTGGCCAATCGAAGGATTTTTCCATGACTGACACCGTACTATCCGAAGACCGCGGCGCAGTGCGCCTGCTGACCTTGAACCGACCCGACAAGCTCAACGCCATTAACAGCGCGTTGAACGCCGACCTCAGCGCTGCACTTGCCGGTGCACATGCCGATGACAACGTGGCAGCGCTGGTCCTGACCGGCGCTCCGCGCGCGTTCTCTGCCGGGGCGGACATGAAAGAGGCGCAAAGCCACGCCAGCCGCGGCCATCGCGCGCGCATCCAGGCATCCGGCCATTCGACGTCGCTTTATGAGGCGATTATGGCCATCGACAAACCGGTGATCGCCGCCGTCAACGGCTATGCGCTGGGCGGAGGTTGCGCGCTGGTCATGGCCTCGGACATCGTCGTCGCCGGCGAGAATGCCGTGTTTGGCTACCCGGAGGTCAAACGCGGCCTGGCTGCAACGGCGGTTTCGCCAACCCTCGTTGCGCAGATCGGGCGCAAATGGGCCTCGGAACTGCTACTGCTTTGCGAGAACATTTCCGCGGCGCGGGCCGCCGAAATCGGGCTGGTTAACCGGGTTGTGCCGGATGCTGACGTCATCGAAACCGCCATTGCCATGGCGCAGACCCTGGCCGGTTTCTCACACGATGCACTGTGGATGACCAAGCGGATGATCCGCCGGTCCGCCGACTTGTCGCTCGCCCAAGCGCATGGCCTCGCCCGGGACAGCATGCTGGTGATGCGTGGGTTCGAGTTGGAGCGGAACTAGATCGGTCAGGCCTGTGGAATAGCAATGGCAATGCGCTACGACGCCATTATCCTGGGTGCGGGCGGCGCTGGCCTGCTGGCGGCGGCTACCGCCGGCCAGGCTGGAGCGCAGGTGCTGGTCATCGACCATGCCGACAAGCCCGGCAAGAAAATCCTGATCTCCGGCGGCGGGCGCTGCAATTTCACCAACAAGGATACCCTGCCGGGCTGCTATCTCTCCGAGAACCGGCATTTCGCCAAGTCCGCGCTCAGCCGCTACACCCAATGGGATTTTCTGGCTCTGGTCGAGCGCTACGGCATCGCCTGGCACGAAAAGACGCTTGGCCAGTTGTTCTGTGACGGCTCTGCTAGGCAGATCGTGGCGATGCTGCTGGAAGAATGCCGGCGGGGCGCGGTAGACATCCGCTTGTCCACCAACATCGGCGAGATTTCCCATGCCGACGGCCGGTTCTATGTTGCCGGCGCCGAGGCGCCGCAATTGGTCATTGCTACGGGAGGCGCATCCATCCCCAAGATGGGGGCGACCGGCCGCGCCTATGCCATTGCAAAGCAGTTCGGACTGGGCGTTGTGCCGCCCCGCCCGGCGCTGGTGCCCTTCACCTTGGGAGACGAGGACAACGCCTTCCGCGCTATCTCAGGAGTTTCCTGCCCGGCGGTCGCCCATGTCGGCAGCGTCTCCTTCGCCGAAGCTGTATTGTTTACGCATAAAGGCCTGTCTGGCCCGGCGATCCTTCAGGTCTCCTCCTACTGGCAACCGGGGCAGGAGGTTTCGCTGACCCTGATTGCCGACGCGGCAGCCAAATTGCGCGCCGCCAAGCAACGGATGCCGCGAGCCCATCTGAAAGCCGCTTTGTCAGAGCTGTTACCCAATCGGTTGGCCGAAACCCTGGCAGACCGCTTCGGCATCGAGACGGAGCTTGGCAACACCGCCGACGCCGCGCTCGATCGCATTGCACAGACCCTGACCCACCTTCCCTTTCGCCCGACCGGCACCGAGGGCTTTGCCAAGGCCGAAGTCACGGCTGGCGGCATCAGCACCGCCGATCTCTCGTCCAAGACAATGGAGTCCCGCACAGTCCCCGGTCTTTATGCCATTGGCGAGGCGGTGGACGTGACCGGATGGCTCGGCGGCTATAATTTCCAGTGGGCTTGGTCATCCGGCGTCGCAGCCGGGCAGGCTATCGCCGCACGGGCGGCGCTTCAGGAAAAGGCTGAGTGATTGTCTGCTGCAATCGGCTCGGTGCCTGTCTGGCCGTGCAGCGCTTTCGGCCCGAATAGCCGTACCGTCAGACGGATCATGCCGGCCACTCCGGCGGACAACAGGGTCATGGGCCCCAAAAAAATAAAGAATTTGATAAACCAGCGATGGCCGATGCCGTTGCTCTCGCCCGAACTTTCGGCCGCCAGCCACGCAAGGTAGAAGTACTTGTAGGCATAGGCGCAAAAGATCGTCAGGAACGGCAGCAACAATAACAGTCCGCCCAGCCATTCGATCCACAGCTTGGTCCGGGCGCTGAACAGCGGCCGAACCAGATCCAGCCGCACATGCGCGTGGCGGGTATAGGCATAGCCTAGCGCGCAGAAGGTGACGATGGTGTGCAGGTGCCATTCGCCATCCTGGATCGCCGGCGAGTTAATCAGAAAGTGCCAGTTGCGCTCGACCACGAAATCCCAATTGCGGATATAGCGCCGCCCGAGCGCATCGAACACAATCAGGCCAGCCAACGCCAGCATCAGCCATGATGAATACCGGCCAAGCCAGACAGCTGGACGCTCCATCCAGTCGGCGACGCGAAGTCCGGCAAGGGCCAGACGGTGGGATTGCGCGGCCATTCGAACCCTCCTCCTGCTCAGAACGGCTTGGAGTCAAACAACAGTTTCGGCAGACTCACCACCAGTCCCGGCTGCCACATCACCAAACCGACACAGGCCATCTGCAACAGCACAAACGGGATAATGCCCGTATAGATCTGCCGCATGGTCACCCCGGCCGGCGCAACGCCTTTGATATAGAACAGCGACAGCCCCATGGGTGGCGTCAGGAACGAGGTTTGCAAGGTGATTGCCACCAGAATCGCGAACCAGTAGACGACATCGGCCTGCGCGATGTGATCGCCAAAATCCAGTGGCGCCACGATCGGGCCAAAAATCGGCAAAGCGATCAGCAGAATCTCCAGCACGTCGAAGAAAAAGCCCATCAGAAAGATCAGGCCGATCACCAGCATAAGAATGCCCCATGCGTTCAAAGCGCCGACATTGATCAATTCCAGGATCGCCTCCTCACCGCCCAGGACACGGAAAACATAGGCGAACGAGGTCGCGCCGATGAAAAGCAGCGAGACCATGCCGATGGTCATGGATGCCCGCGTCAGACTTTCATGCAGGTTCGAAATCCGCATCCTGTTGCGCAATATCGCCAACAGCAGTGCGCCAAGGACACCGACTGCCGCCGATTCCGTCACCGTAAATATCCCGGACAGCACCGACCCCATTACCAGCACGATCAGGATCGCAGTGGGGATGATCCCCTGCGCAACCAAAACAGCCACTGTCGCCCGGGACGGCGCGGCATGCCGATATTCGGGCGGCTGGGCCTCCAGGAACTGCGGCAGGGACAGCTTGGGCGCCGCCTTCGGGTTCAGGAAGGCATAGGTTCCAATATAGAGAACATACAGCCCGGCCAGGCACAGTCCGGGATAAATCGCCGCCGCAAATAGGTAGCCATAGGAGATCTGCAACATCTCGCACAGAAAGACCAACAGGATGCTGGGCGGGATCATGATACCAAGAGTTGAGGATGCAGCTATGGTGCCCAAGGCCAGCTGTGGATGATAGCCGGCGCGCAGCATCGGCGGCAAAGCGATCAACGTCATGACGATGACCGAAGCGCCGACTACGCCGGTGATTGCGGCGAACAACACGCTCATGATGGTGACGGACAGGGCGGTCCCGCCCGGTATCCCGCGCAGCAGCAGCCCCAGCGCCAGCAACAGGTCCTGCGCCAGGCGCGACCGCTCCAGCAACACCCCCATCAGGATCAACAGCGGCACGGCCACCAGTTGCAGGTTTTCCGCCAAAAACCAGACCCGCGGCACCAGATTGAAAAACTCGACCATCGAAAACAGGTCGAATGCCATGCCGATGCAGCCATAGAGGATGGCAACTCCGCCGAGGATGACACCGATGGAATAGCCGGTGAGCATCAGGCCCAACAGCGTCAGAAACATCAACAGCGGAAGGATATGCTCTGCCATTCGGCCAGCCGGCCCTTACCGGACCCAGCCGCCGGTCAATGATCGCTACGGTGCAGGATAGTATCGGCCAGGCCGGTATCGTAGCGCAGGCCTTCAGGCGACAACGCGATTGAGGTCGGAAACATCGACCGCGCCAGCCCCTTGCGCTCCAGTGCTGTCCAGACGGCACGGTTTTGCAGGCCGGTCGCGTCCTTGCTCATCACCACGGCGTCGCCGCAGTGAAAGTGATTGCCATGCGGGCTGGGCAAGTGGTGGATGACCACCTCGCCGGTTGCTTCATCAGCAGATGCGAACATCGGCACCGTGGCCAGTTGCTGCAACACCGTAAGGGTCTTCAATTGCAGCGGGTTCAATTTCAGCGGATTTTTCTTCGGGGCCATCGTGCTCATCGTTCGCAGGGTATAGAGAGGGCTTGGTACAAAAGCGTCGGCCACCGGCCAGACAGACCTATTTACCACCGGTGCCGCCAATCGGGAACGGCGAACCTGGCTTCGAAGATGTCTCCGTCATCACAATCTTCACAGGCGCCTTGACTTGCACCGAACCCAACCGCCACTCTAATCCCCGAGTGAAAATCATGCGCCTTCGCCAGAAAGCGAGTCGGTCCGAAAGATGTACACCTATATCATCAGACGCATGGCGTTCGGCGCACTGACCATATTCGGCGTTTCGATCATCGTCTTCCTGATCATGCGGGTCATGCCCGGCGATCCTTTGACGGCGATATTCGGGCCGGAGGGCATGACTAAGCTGACCGAAGCCCAGCGCGACAGCTATATGAAAGATCTTGGCCTTTCGGATCCGCTGATCCTCCAATATTTTTATTGGCTGGGCGACATCGCGACCGGCCAATTCGGCCGCTCGTTCTTTCGGGCGGAAAGCGTCGGCGAGATGGTGTTGCGGCGCGGCCCGCTGACCGCGCAGATCGCTATTCTCTCGGTCATCCTATCCTGGCTGATCGGCATCCCGGTCGCCATTGTCAGTGCCTTGCGGCCGAACAGCATAGCAGACAACCTCGTGCGGTTTCTGTCCATCATCAGCATCGCCATCCCCGGCTTCTGGCTCGGCATGCTGATCGTGTTGGCGCTGTTGTTCTGGTTCGGTTACCGCCAGCCTCTGACGGGGGCTTCGTTATTGGATGCCCCGTGGACCACCTTCCAGATGATCATCGGTCCCGCCATCGTATTGGGGCTTGGGCAGGCCGCCTACATCGCCCGCATGGCCCGGTCCACCCTGCTCGAAGTCATTCGGGAAGACTATGTCCGCACCGCAAGGGCAAAGGGCCTGAACAGCCGCGGTGTCATCCGGTTGCACGCCTTGCCGAATGCCTTGCTTCCGGTCATCACCCTGTCGGGCATTCTGCTTGGGTTTGTATTGGCGGGTTCGATCCCGGTTGAACGCGCGTTCGGCGTTCCCGGCTTGGGCTATGCAATGTTCACCGCCGTGAACGAGCGCGACATCTTCGTGATGCAAAATCTGGTATTTCTTTATGCGATGGTGTTCGTTGCGCTGAACATCACCGTCGATATCATCATCGCCTGGCTGGACCCGAGGATCCGTTATTCATGACGAGCGTTCCCAGCAACATGGCCCAGTCTCCCAGCCGCCCGGTGCCGAAACCGCCTTCGCTGGCCTTGCGGCTCTGGAAGGGCATCCGGGGGTTTTACCGTCGCTCGCCAATGGCCGCATTCTGGGGCCTGATATCGATCGCGATCATCGTCATCGCCATAGCTGCACCGGTTATTGCCCCGATCGACCCGCTGAAGGCCGACTTCCTCGCCATGGGCAAGCCGCCGTCGGAAAAGCACCTTTTCGGCTCGGACCAGATCGGCCGCGACACGCTTAGCCGCACGATACATGGCAGCCGCACCTCGCTGATCGTCGCCATTTCGGCGGTATTGCTGGGGACAACGCTGGGCTCGATCTGGGGCTTGGCCAGTGGCTTTCTTGGCGGACGCTTCGATATCATCAGCCAGCGAATTATCGAGTTTTTACAGGCGTTTCCCGACTTGATATTAGCAATGGCGATCGCAATGGCGCTGGGATCGGGCACAACAACCGTAATCATAGCTATCGCCATCACCCGAATACCATTCGGAGGCCGGGTCATACGGTCCGTCGTGCTGTCCCTGAAAGAAATGTCATTTGTTGAGGCGGCCCGCGGCCTGGGCGCCTCGAACCTGCGGATCATGGCGCTGCACATCATGCCGCAATGCATTGCGCCCTTCCTGATTCTGGCCACAACCCATCTGGGCGTCGCCATTATCATTGAGGCGTCGCTTGGCTTCCTTGGCGTCGGCATCCCGCCACCGACGCCGACCTGGGGCAACATGCTTTCCGATGCGCTGAACTCTGGCTTGGTGCCGCCCTGGTGGCTGGTGCTGTTCCCGGGCGCTGCAATCACCATCACCGTGCTGGCGTTCAACCTGTTCGGCGATGGCATCCGCGACGCTCTCGACCCACGCCTGCGCGGCTCGCGATAACTCAGGTCCCGATCCGGTTGGTTCGGGAAGCGGTTCGGTACGAGCGCCCGTCAGGCGCGGCGTCACGTTCCTGCAGGCTTTGCCAATGGGAAAGTCACGCCGCCGTCATGCAGATGGCACGCGGTCAGGTGGCCGGGCACAACCTCCCGCAGGGGCGGCGATTCCGTGCGGCAGCGCGCCATGGCGTAGGGGCAGCGTGCATGAAAGTGACAGCCGGAGGGTGGGTTGATCGGGCTCGGCACATCGCCCTGCAGGATCATGCGCTGGCGCGTGCGTGCTTTGGCATCCGGGATCGGCACGGCGGACAACAGGGCTTCGGTGTACGGATGCAGCGGCATGTCGAACAGGCTGGCCTTATCGGTCGCCTCGACGATACGCCCAAGATACATCACTGCAACCTTGTGACTGATATGCTCGACCACCGCTAAATCGTGGCTGATGAACAGGTAGGACAGCTGGAACTCGTCCTGAAGGTCCATCAGCAAATTGATGATCTGCGCCTGGATCGAGACGTCCAGCGCCGAAACCGGCTCGTCGCAGACCATCAATTCGGGATTGACCGCCAACGCCCGGGCGATACCGATGCGCTGACGCTGACCGCCGGAGAATTCGTGCGCATAGGCATACATACGCTCGGGCCGCAGGCCGACCTTCTCAAACAACCAGGCCACCCGTTCCTGTTGCTCGGCCTTCGACCCGACATTGTGGATCACCAGGGGCTCGCGCACCACAGCGCCGGCCTGCATCCGCGGGTTCAACGAAGCGTATGGGTCTTGAAAGATCATCTGCATTTCGCGGCGGTAGGGCAGCATGTCCTTCGGACTGAGGTCGGTAATGTCCGAGCCCTTGACCCTGATCGAACCGCCGGTTGGCTCCAGCAGCTTTAAAACGGTCCGCCCGACGGTGGACTTGCCGCATCCGGATTCGCCCACCAGGCCCAAAGTCTCGCCCCGGCCGATGGTGAACGAGACGCCATCGACCGCATGCACCTGCCCGACAACGCGGGCAAATACGCCCTTCGTCACCGGAAAATGCTTCTTAAGGCCGGTCACTTCGAGGAGCGGTTGCCCGCCTGCATCGCCGGTTGCGGTGTTGGCGTCAGTCATGGGCGTCATCCAGGCTATCGGCGTTCCAGCAAGCTATCCAATGATCCGGCCGCTTTTCTTCCAGCGGCGGATAGGCGGCATGGCATTGGTCGCTGGCGAACTTGCACCGCGGCGCGAATGCGCAGCCGGCGGGCAACGCCGTCAGCGACGGGACCATCCCGGTAATTTCGTTCAGCCGCGGCCGATGGCCCTCGGCGTGCACAACCTCATCCAATTTGGGGATCGACCCCAGCAGGCCGCGCGTATAGGGATGGCTCGGTCGGTTGAAGAGGTTTTCGACCGACGCCTCTTCGACCTTGCGGCCGGCATACATGACAACCACCCGGTCGGCATTTTCAGCCACCACGCCCATGTCGTGGGTAATCAACACAATCGCCGTGCCAGTCTTGGCCTGAAGATCGCGCATCAGGTCCAGGATCTGCGCCTGGATCGTTACGTCCAGCGCTGTGGTCGGTTCATCGGCAATCAGGATTTTCGGGTTGCAGCACAGCGCCATGGCAATCATCACCCGCTGGCGCATACCGCCGGACAACTGATGCGGATAGGCATTCACCCGGCTTTCCGGCTCTGGGATGGAAACCTGGCGCAGCATGTCAATCGCCACAGCGTGCGCCTCACGCTTCGAAAGACCGCGGTGCAGGACCAGCGCCTCGCTGATTTGCCGCCCGACGCGGTACAGCGGGTTCAACGCAGTCATCGGCTCCTGAAAGATCATCGAAATATCGTTGCCGCGGACCCGTTCCATCGCGTCTTCGGACAAGTCCAACAGATTGGTGCCCTCGAACTCGATGCGGCCGCCGACTATGCGTCCGGGCGGATCTGGGATCAGACGCAAGATCGAGAGCGCCGTAACGCTCTTACCGCATCCGGACTCGCCGACCACCCCCAAGGTTTCGCCCTCGCGCACCGTATAGGATAGCCCGTCAACCGCCTTAACGACCCCGTCGGGCGAGCGGAAATGGGTTTGCAGGTCGCGAATTTCCAGAACGACCTTGTCCGACCGCTCCCTGCGCCTCCCTGTTGCAGGGTTCGTTTGCACCGCCTGATTCACCGCTTGCACTCCATCCAGCCGGATCCAGAACCCGTCCGTAAACAATGACGTCCACCATCAGAGCACAAGATTGTGGCACTGCAAAGCGCGATTGGCCCTTTATATTCTTCGATAGACTCACTTTGAGCGCTCTACTAAGCTTTCATTGTAACCAAGCCCGCAAACGGAGGAATACGCCAAATGACAACACCTGGTTTTAGAATGCCGATGTGGAATCGTCGCAAATTCTTGCAAGCCAGCGCTGCTATGGGCGTCGCCGCCTATGGCCTGGGTATGGGTCGCGCAACGGCGGCCGTTCCGATGGAGATGGACGGGTCGAAGTTCAAACTGACAGCGCCCGAGCCGAACGCCAAACGCGGCGGCGTGTTGCGATATGGCATCACCATGCGGCCGCCGCACCTGGACTTTCATCAGTCCGGCACGGTCAACAACCTGGGATCGCAAGGTTGCATGTACGACAACCTGATCCGCCGCAATCCGAATGACAGCGGCAAGACTATTATTCCAGACCTGGCCCATAGCTGGGAAATCTCGAAGGACGGCACGTCCTATACCTTCCACCTGCGCAAAGGCGTCGAGTTTTCCGACGGCGCCAAGCTGACATCGGCAGACGTCAAAGCCACATTCGACCGGATCGTCAAACCGCCAGAGGGCATCAACGTACCGCGGTCTGGGTTGTTCAAATCGGTAGAAAGCGTCAACGCGCTGGACGACCATACGGTCCAGTTCAAACTGTCCGTGCCACGCCCGGCAGACTTCATCATGGGCGCCATCGCCAGCGGCTGGAACGGCATCGTCCGCAAGAAAACGCTGGAGGATAACAACTACAACCTCCGCAAAACCCTGGATGTTCCCGGCACCGGCCCGTTCCAAAGCGTGCGCCGCGTCGAACAGGAAGTCTGGGAGATGAAGCGCAACGACAACTACTGGAACGAGGGCCTGCCCTATCTGGATGGGATTGAGTTCTATCACGCGCTGCCGTTCTCGCCGGAACTGGGCTCGGCCCTGCTGTCCGGGCGGATCGACTATGCCCGCCTGATCGACCCGGTCACGCGGAAAGAGGTCGACTCCAAGGCCGGCATGTCGGCGACCGATTATTACCAGTCGGTTATCCAGGCGACCTGGATGAACGCCAAGAAAGGCCCGCTGGCCGATCCACGCGTCCGCCGCGCCCTGCACCTGGTGCTGCACCGCCCGGTCCTGGTCGACGTCGTCAGGGATGTGGCGCCGATGATGGTTGGCGGCTTCGTCTATCCGTTCTCCGACAAGGCGACGCCGATTGACGAGCTGAAGAAACGCCTCGGCTATATGGACAACACCGACTCCGCCATTGTCGAAGCGAAAAAGCTGATGGCCGAGGCCGGCTATCCCAACGGCATCACCGGCCTGGACTTCCTGGTCCGTGAGGTCGCCAGCTTCAAGCTCTGGTCGCAGGCGATCCAGGCCATGCTCGATCAGGCGCTGAACGTGAAGTGCAACCTGCGCACGGTCGTTGAGTCCGTCTGGTTCGACGATGTCCGCTCCGGCAACTACGACATGGCCATCGGCGCCATCGTCTCAACGCTTATCGATCCGTCGGACTACTTCAACGCCTGGTATGCCAAAGGCGGCCCGCAGAATTACTCGAACTGGGAAAACGAGGAATTCGAAGGCTTGCTGAAGGTCATCGACAGCGAAGTCGACCCGGTGAAACGGCAAGCTGCCATCACCGCTGCCGAAATGATCATGGAAAAGAACCCACCGCTGTTGCCGGTGGCCTGGGAAAAGATCAACGACGGCTGGTACGACTATGTGAAGGGCCATCGTCCGAACGACTATTTCGGCATCTACGATGTCGTTCGCTTCGACACGTTCTGGCTGGACAAGTAGCCCATTGCCTTGCGGCGTATCGGCTTCGACTGATACGCTGCCCATTATCAGGCCAGCGCCGCCGGAGCTTCGGTTTCGGCGGCGCTGCTGCGCTGTATGCAATGTTTCACCGCCTTTGCCACAAGGATGCTGCTGCCATGCAAATTGTCGACGCTCAAATCCACATCTGGGGCTCCGGTCTGCCCAGCAACATGGCGCACCGTCAGGTCACCTCGTTCACTGCAGAAGACGCTATAACGATGATGGATGAGGGCGGCGTCAACGCTGCGGTCATCCATCCGGTCGGCTGGGACCCCAATTCGACCCAGATGGCGCTGGACGCGGTCCGCAACTATCCTGGTCGTTTCGCCATCATGGGCTCGCTGCCACTCGAAGAGGCTTCGTCCCGGGAGCGGATCGGCGAATGGCGCAAAACCCACGGCATGCTGGGCCTGCGCTATCTGTTTCTGAGCGATTCAGCCCGCGCGCAACTGGATAGCGATACACTCGACTGGTTCTGGTCGGCGTGCGAAGCAGCGAACGTGCCGGTCGCCGTGCTGGCGACCGACAGTCTCGCCCGCCTCGGCCAGATCGCCGAGCGGCATCCGGGCTTGCGCCTGACCATCGACCATCTGGGCGGTCGCGGCGGCAACACGACCCTCAAAGATGCCGCCGCCATGACGCATATGCCCGAACTGCTCAAGCTGGCTCGCCTGCCGAACGTGGCGGTCAAGGCGACCGGCGCGCCCGGCTATTCCAGCGAGAGTTATCCCTTTCCGGCCATGCACACCTATTTGCGGCAGATCTACGACGCCTTTGGGCCACACCGCATGTTCTGGGGCACCGACATCACCAAAATGCCCTGCTCCTGGCGCCAATGCGTAGAGATGTTCACCAAAGAATTGCCCTGGCTGCGCGCTGAGGACCAACCCCTCGTCATGGGTCAAGCGATCTGCGATTGGTGGGGCTGGAGCCGGCAGGCGGGATAAGTCGGTCATGCAACTCTCCCTCTCCGTCCGCGTCGCCGAGTCGCCCAAACGCAAGGACGTCGCCGATATTCCGATTGAAACCCTGGCGCCGCTGGCCAAAGCCGCCGGGTTCCGGGCGCTGTCCATGCGTGCATCGGTCGTTTCGGTCTCGTCCCCACCGGAACGGATCACAACCGTGCGGCGCGTACTGGAGCGCGAGGGGCTGGCCGTATCCATGGTCACCGGCGATATTCCGCTGGCGGCCAACAATGCCCAGGCGACGGATGCCATCCGCAATATCGCCCCTTACCTCAACCTGGCGGAGGCTTTGGATTGCCGCCTGGTCCGCATCATGACGCAACAGGAATCCGACATCGCCCTGGTCCAGCGCGCCGCGGACATCGCTGCCGAACGCGGCCTGACGCTGGCCCACATGACCCATTGGGGCACGCTGATTGAGACCGTCGACGATGCCCTTCGCGTCGTCCAAGCCGTCAACCGCCCGAACTTCGGCATCGTTTACGAGGCCGCCAACACCATGGCCTGCACCGCCGACTTCGACCCTGAGGCCGTGCGTCGCCTGGTGCCGCACCTGGTCAACGTCATGTTCCAGAATGTACACAAAGACCCGGCATCGCCCATCGGCTTCAAGTCCAACCGGCTGGGCCAGGTCGGCTTGCGCTATGTGCCGCTGCATGATCGAACCGAGTTGGACGCCGCCGCCATGGTCGAGGCGTTACGCGCCGAGGGCTATGCCGGTTGGATGACCGTGCACCAACCCCTGCGCGACGGGCAGACCGTGCCGGACGCGATTGCAGAGGCCGCAGCGGTTTTCGGGCCGCTGACAAGCTGACCGCTATTCGATCGGCACAAAGATCGAATGGCGCAATTGCCCGGCAATCGCCTTGGAGCAATGGCCTTTGCCATGGGTATCCTCGACCAGGATCACCTCTCCCGCCCCGATCACACGGGCCTCGCCGTCGCTGGCCGTGATCTGGACGCCGGCATCCAGGTTGATGATGTACTGCCGCCGCGGCGCCGGGTGCCAGTCATAGTCATAGGTGCCGGGTGTTTCGCGAAAAATGATGCCGGTAGCCGGCAATGTCGCCGACGTCTGGCCGCCTGGCCCCTGGTTTTTCCACTCCACCTCGATATCGCGGAAATGGGATTCGCCCTGGTCATCGACGTAGAGATTATGAATGCGCATGCCTGTGGTCCTTGGCTGAACGAGATACCGGAGCTTACCCCAATCGCGAGGAAGCGCCAGCCCGACGCGACCGACACAAAATTTTTACATAACTGAAATATTCCCATTGACTCACAACCACAGTGTGACAACATCAGTATACAGATCAACCGGATCCACCCCATCGCTGAAGAAGCGATCAGACAATCCAGGACAACGGTCGATCTGAAGCGCGGGCATGCTATCATGTCCGCATCCGATACCAGGAGGTATGCTAGCCGCATGAGTCCACCTGCTTATCACCTGGGGTCGCTCTGAACAGAACGGCCCAGCCCAAACGATGATCGCATGAGCGTCAACGCTTTGGGCCTACCGAACACAGGATATTCCGTAACCTGGAGGATGCTCTGAGCATGATTCCACCGGAACAGAACCTGGGGCTGCTTTAACGAGATCAGCCCGCCTTAACCGCCGGTTGCGACAGCGCTGACGGTAGGACATGAGATTTAAAGTGTTCCGTTGCCAGGAGGGTGCGTTTCGCATGACCCCGCCGGATCAGGATCACCGCCCTTACTAAAGCGTAAGGGCAAAAGCGCGGTGCGCACGCCGGAGGATTGTCCCGGTAGTGCCGCCGCGTTTTTTATTGCATTGTAACACCGCCCCCATCGAACGGACCGACCGACGATTTCAAGTGCGCCCTGCTGCTAGAGCAACGCCCGATCAAATGGAGTCATTTGATCGGGCGTTGCTCGCCATTCATAGAGTTAGAGCGGATTCACCCGATCCTATCGGATCGGGATCTGCTCTAAAGGCGCTCCGCCCGTAGACGCAACGCGTTGCCGATGACCGAGACGGAGGACAGGCTCATCGCCACCGCCGCAATCATCGGCGACAGCAGCAATCCGAAGACCGGATACAACACGCCCGCTGCAATAGGAACGCCGACGCCGTTGTAGCAAAAGGCAAAGAAGAGGTTTTGCCGGATATTGCGCATCGTTGCGCCCGCAAGCCGCCGGGCCCGTACGATACCCGTCAAATCACCCTTTACCAAAGTAATGCCAGCGCTTTCCATCGCCACATCAGCGCCGGAGCCCATCGCGATCCCTACATCGGCCGCGGCCAAAGCCGGCGCATCGTTGATGCCGTCACCGGCCATGGCCACTTTGAATCCCTGCCGATGCAAGGTATCGACCAACTCCCGCTTCGCCGCCGGGCTGGCATCAGCGTGAACCTCGTCTATGCCAAGTCGTTCTGCAATGGCATTGGCCGTGCGCTGGCTATCGCCTGTCGCCATGACGATGCGCAAGCCCGTAGCCCTGAGGCTTTGCAGCGCTTGCAGCGTCGTCGCCTTGATGGGATCGGCGACGGCAATGATCCCGGAGATGACGCCATCCACCGCAACGAACATCGCAGATTTACCCTCCACTTGCAGCGCCTCTGCGCGCGCAGCCTGTTCTGCGCTCGCGCCGCCAAAGCCGGCCATCATGGCCCGGTTGCCCAAAGCCACGGCCATGCCATCCACCGAACCCCGGACACCCTGGCCCACCATCGCCTCAAACTCTGAAACCGGAAGACGTTCAGCGCCCTGCGCTTCCGCCCCGGCGACAATCGCTTCCGCCAGCGGATGCTCCGAGCCCCGCTCCAGCGCCGCCGCCAATGCCAGCAAGCGCTGCTCGTCGAGCCCGCCAAAAGCTAGCACGTCGGTCAACGCAGGCTTGCCTTCCGTCAATGTCCCGGTCTTGTCGACCACCAATACGTCCACGCCGGCAAACCGCTCCAGCGCTTCGGCATCCCGAATCAGGATACCGGCCTGCGCGCCGCGGCCGGTCGCCACCATGATCGACATCGGCGTCGCCAGGCCCAGGGCGCAGGGACAGGCGATGATCAGCACGCTCACCGCCGCCACCACCGCATAACTCAGCGCCGGCGCCGGCCCGAACGCCACCCAGCCGAAGAACGCCAGCACCGCAACGCTCACCACCGCCGGCACGAACCAACCGGCGACCTTGTCGGCCATCGCCTGAATCGGCGCGCGGCTGCGTTGCGCGCTGGCGACCATGGTAACGATGCGGGCAAGCATGGTCTCCGCCCCTACTCGCTCCGCCCGCATCAGGAAGGAGCCGGTCTTGTTCAGCGTGCCACCGGTCACAGCATCGCCAGCGGTCTTTTCCACTGGCAGAGGCTCGCCCGTCAGCATGCTTTCGTCGATAGCGGAATGCCCCTCGGTCACGCTGCCATCGACCGGCACGCTTTCGCCCGGCCGCACCCGCAGCAAATCACCGGCCTTGACCTGATCCAGCGGCACGTCCCGCTCATCGGAACCGGACACGACCCGTGCCGTTTTTGGCGCAAGGTTCAGCAAGGCCCGAATGGCGTCGCCGGTGCGCTCTCTCGCCGTCAATTCCATCACCTGCCCGAACAGCACCAGGATCAGGATCACCGCAGCCGCCTCGAAATAGACCGGCGGCATCCCATGCGCTGTGCGCAGTGAAGCCGGGAACACGCCGGGCAGCAGCACACTTGCCAGACTGAACAGATAGGCCGCGCCGGTGCCGATGGCGATCAATGTCCACATGTTGAAATTGCCGGTGCGGATCGACGACCAGCCGCGCTTGAAAAATGGCGCGCCGATCCAGACCACCACCGGCGTCGCCAGCAGCAATTGCAGCCAGACGTGCACCTGCGGCCCCAGCCAGTGCGCAATCGGAATGCCGGTATGGCTGCCCATTTCCAGCACAAGCACCGCCAGAGCCAGAGGCGCGCCCAGCCAAAGCCGCCGCCGGAAATCCACCAATTCCGGATTGGGTCCGGCATCGGCGGTCGGCGTCATCGGCTCCAAGGCCATGCCGCAGATCGGACAATCACCGAATTCCTCGGTGACGATCTCTGGGTCCATCGGACAAGTGTAGAGCGTCCCTGCCGGCATTGGCTCCGGCTCCGGCCGGTCGCCCAACCAGGTCTCCGGATCGGCTTCAAAACGCGATAGGCATCCGCCAGAGCAAAAATAGAACCGCTCGCCCGCATGCTTGGCCATGTGCTTGGCAGTGGCGCGGAACACGGTCATGCCGCACACAGGATCGGTAGCCTCGATAAACGGCTCCGGCTCCGCTATGAACCGGTCATGGCACCGTGTTGCGCAAAAATGGAACAGATGCCCAGCATGCTCCGCCGACGGCTTGCCCGCGTGAGGATCGACGGTCATGCCGCAGACCGGGTCGCGGGTGACAGATTCAGAACGATGAGCAGATGCGCACACAGGCGTTTTCCTCATATGCGAAAGGAAGCCAGTCATAGGAGAGGTGCAAAGCAGCGCCCGTCAAGGCGTACCTCCCATTTGCAGCAGCCCATTGACGGCTAACAGCCAATGCCGGACACTTTATCCCAGTTCGCCATGCAAACCTGGAGTCCGGCCCGATGAAGTTTCTCTGGTTCCATCTGATGCCCTACACGGAATTGCCGGACGATTTTCGCGAGCACAATCCCTCGGTCTGGGTCGACATCCATTCGACCTTGTTCAAGCCCGAACGCGCCCACCTGATGTACAACGACTTCCTGGATGAGCTGGAATACGCCGCTGACGTCGGCTTTGACGCCATCTGCTGCAACGAGCACCACTCGAACGGCTATGGCCTGATGCCGAGCCCGAATCTGATCGCCTCCGCCCTAGCCAGGCGCACCAAGCAGGTGCCGATCTGCGTCATGGGCAACAGCCTAGCCCTCTACGACCCGCCGACCCGCGTCGCCGAAGAGTTCGCGATGATCGACGTCATCAGCGGCGGCCGCCTGATCGCCGGCTTCCCGGTCGGCACGCCGATGGATACCTGCTTCGCCTATGGCCAGAACCCCTCCATGCTGCGCGAGAAGTATATGGAGGCGCACGACCTCATCATCAAAGCCTGGACCGAGCCGGAGACCTTCAGCTTCAACGGCCGCTTCAACCAGCAGCGCTACGTCAATATCTGGCCCCGCCCGATCCAAAAGCCGCACCCGCCGATCTGGATTCCGGGCGGTGGCTCGGTCGAGACCTGGCGCTGGTGCGCGGAGATGGACTATGTCTACTCCTACCTCAGCTATTACGGCTACAAGGCCGGCATGGCGACGATGAAGGGCTTCTGGGAGGAGATGAAAAAGCTCGGCAAGGAGCCGAACCCCTACATGGCCGGCTTTGCCCAGGCCATCGGCGTGGCGGAGACCGAGAAAGAGGCGCTTGAACTTTACAAGGAGCCGGCGGAATACTTCTTCGACAAATGCCTGCACGTCGATGCCCGCTTTGCGGCACCGCCCGGCTATGTAACGGAAGCGACGCAGCGCGCCGGCCTGGAAAGCCAGATTGGCCGCGCCTCACAGACCCTGAACGCCGCGGCGGCGCAGCGCGCCATCTCCAAAACGGCGCGTGAGTTCCCGGCGATTTTGGAGAATGGCTATGTCATCGTCGGCAGCCCGGACCAGGTGGCGGAGCAGTTGCGCGAACTGGCCAAGGAACTGCATGTCGGCCATCTGATGTGCCTGCTGCAGTTCGGCAACATGAACAAACAGCTAACCCAGTACAACACCCGCGTCTTCGCCGAGAAGGTCATGCCGCAACTGCAGGACCTGTTCAAAGACGAGTGGGAGGACCGCTGGTGGCCCAAACCGCTGGCCGCAGCCGACACCGCCACTCCGGCGCGGACGACGCTAGCCGCGGAATAGCAGATCGGCCAACCGGCAATGGAATGGCTGTTGTGCGCCGGAAGCGTCTGGTGCGACGCTTAAAATACGCTAGGTGTGGCGGCTTCTGTTTCGAAACGAGGCCGCCATGACCCAGAACCAGCCGCTGCCGCCGCGTCTCGCCTTGTTGTTGCAGGCGCCGCCGGCCCGCGTGTTGTGGCGGCTGGCGGCCCCTAACGTAGTGACAGCGGCTCTCATGGTCGCTGTTCCCATCGCCGATGCGTGGTTTGTCGGCCAACTCGGCACGGAGGCGCTAGCCAGCCTTGCGCTAGTCTTTCCTCTGCAAAGCCTCATGCAAATGATGGCGGGCGGTGCGATTGGCGGCGGTACAGCCTCCGCTGTCGCGCGGGCATTGGGCGCCGGCGATCAGGCTGCAGCCGACGCCGCGGCATGGCATGCCATCATGATCGGACTGGTCATGGCCACCCTGTATATGGTGGTGCTGGGCCTGTTCGCCCGCCCGGTATTTTCCCTGTTCGGCGCTCAAGCCGAGGTGCTGGACGGCGCCGTTGCCTATGCTTGGATCGCCTTCGGTGGCGCGGCGAGTGTTTGGGCGCTACAGATTTGCTTTGCGATCCTGCGCGGCTCCGGCGACACGGTAACGCCGGCACGCGCCGCCATTGGCTCCAGCCTGGTGCAGGTCTGCCTGTCCGGCGCACTGACATTGGGATGGGGGCCGTTTCCGAAAATGGGCGTCATCGGCCCGGCAATCGCCATTGTCATCGCCATGGCAGGCGGCGCTGCCTATCTGGCCTGGCAACTGGTGCGGTCCGGCGGATCGAGCCAGCGGGTCGTGCGCCTGCGGCCGCACCGACTGGCCTGGAAGCCAGCAAAATCGATCCTGCAGGTCGGCGCCATCGGCCTGCTCAACAGCCTGACGATTGCGTTTACCGTGGTGGTTGTCACCCGTCTGGTGGCGGAATACGGCACTGCGGCTTTGGCCGGATACGGCCTCGGTAGCCGGCTGGAACTATTGTTGACACCGCTGGTCTTCGGTATCGGCGGCGCGCTAACAGGGGCGGTAGGCGCCAACATCGGCGCCAAGCAATACGCTCGGGCTCGCCGCCTCGCCCGGAGCGGCACTGTCGTCGCAGGCTTGGCAACCGGCGCTATTGGCGTGACGGTTGCGCTTTACCCCAACCTATGGCTGAACCTGTTCACCGCCGACGCCGCAGCTTACGCGATGGGCGGCCTTTACCTTCTGATCGCCGGCCCGTTCTTCGGATTGTTCGGGGCCGGCCAGACTCTCTATTTCGCCAGCCAGGGGACTGGCCGCATGGGATTGCCGGTCCTCGTCGGCGGACTGCGCTTCGCCTGCGCCGCCGGCGGCGGCCTGCTGGTCGTCGGTCTGTCCTTGCCGGTCGGATGGTTGTTTGCGTGCGTTGCAACAGGTCTGGCGGTCACCGGCATTGGCCTCGGCCTATGCCTGCAATTCTCCCCAGGGTGGCGCGGAGACGAGAAGCGGCAATAATTCCTACAAGCCGACGCGGCGATTAAGAGACTACCGCGCCGAATTGATACCGAACACGCCCAGCCGGTCAGTTGCCGCCGCCCGGCGCCAGCCTGAGCGCCAGCGCCTCCAGCGCTGCCTTATCGCTTAAGTAGAGGCTGCGCCCCTTGCGCCGGATCTGCTGACTCTCCTGCAACTGGGTAAACACCCTCGCCACTGTCTCTCGTGTTGTCGAAGCCCTGGCGGCGATTTCGCGCTGCGCCGGACAGGGGTAAATGATCCAAGAGCCTGCCGTAATCGGATCCGGCTTGGCCAAACGGCATAGCTCCATGATCACCCGCTGCATCGCGCCCAGGGTGGACAGATCCATGATCCGCTCATCGCAAGACCGTACGATCCCGGCCAGCCGCCGCATCACGGCCAGGGCAATATTGGGATGGCTCCGCATCAGGCCGACAAATGCCTCTGGCGCGAGGGCTGCCAACTGGCTGTCCTCATTCGCCACGACAGAAGCCGAACGCGGTCGACCGTCGATAGCGGCCAACTCGCCAAAATAGGCCCCGGCCTCAGCCGTGGCATAGGCCACGGGGCGGCCTGACAGCGAATAGTTCACAATCCGCACCGACCCCTTGACCAGGAAATAGACGTCCCGGTCGTCCGATTGGCTTTCCACGACCAGCTGGTTTTTGCGGAACGTCCGCCACGAGCACCGTTTCGCCAGGTCCTCGCGATCGTGCGAACCCAGTTCTTCCAACAATGACACCGCCGCTAACCTGTCCATTTATGTCCCTTTTTTTTCATCTCTGCGTGCTAAACTGGTTCCAATCTAAAAATCACGCTATGATGTTCATCACTATACCAGGATCAAGCTCGGATGACACAGCATCGGAAGGGGCCCGCCTTGCTAAAGCGCACTGTGATGTGTTTGGCCTTGGGTCTCTGCCTCGCCGTAACGTCGATGGCGCCATTACAAGCGCGTCGGGGCCAGACCGGAATACAGGGAAACGACGACCGTGAAATCGTCGATAGCCAAGGCCGCCCCTGGCAGAGCATCGGCCGCGTCAACAACAACGGCCGCAGTTTCTGCACCGGTGTGCTGATTTCCGATAGAGAGGTCCTGACTGCCGCGCATTGCTTGCGCAGCCACGTTGCGGGGCGTGCCTGGGCACCGCCAAGCGCCCTGCATTTTCTAGCTGGCTATACCCGCGGCAGCTATCTGGAATACAGCGGTGTCTCTGCCATTTCGATCGTGCCAAGCAAACCTGGCTTGTCCAAATACGACAGCGACTTCGCCATTTTGACGCTGACCAGCGGCATTGGCAGAAAAATCGGCTTTCTGCCGTTGGAAAAGTTCGACCGGTCGCACTGGTTGGCCGACCAAAAGCGTGGCGTGACCTACTCTCAGGCCGGCTATAGCCAGGACCGGGCGCACATCCTCACCCGCAACGCGACCTGCTCAATCACCGGATTCTCCGAGGATGGAAATTTGTTCATGCACAATTGCGACGCGACCCATGGCGACAGCGGTTCGCCGATTCTGGCGCGCCGCGGTTCCGGCTACAGCATTGTCGGCATCCATGTTGCCAGCAGCCGGACCGGCGGCAACAGTATCGCGGTCGCCGGCCTCACCATCGCAAAAGGTCTGATGGCGATGGCGCCCGGCCTGCCTCTGGCTCAATTGCGATAAGGCTCTCTATATTGGCAGGACCAATTGTCGGATTACCGCCCGAGGACCAGACATCATGAACCTGGCATCCCTGTTATACCGCGCCGCCCGCACCCGGCCGGACAGCCCGGCGCTCTACCGTGGCAAAGACCTGCATGCGACCTATGCGGACTTTGGTGCACGCGTCGCCCGCCTGGCTGGTTGGATGCAACGGCACGCCGGCCTGCATCCCGGAGATCGCGTCGCCTTCGCGATGTCCAATTGCGTGGAATTTCAGGAAGTGCTTTGGGCAACCTGGCATGCAGGGCTGGTCGCTGTACCGATCAATGCCAAACTGCATATCAGCGACTTCACCTACATCATCAAGAACAGTGGCGCCCGCCTCGCCTTTGCCTCTCCTGATCTGGCGGATGACATCGCCACTGTCATTGCCTCCCTGCCCGATTGTGAGGCGATGGTCGCGACCGGATCGCCCGCATACGCCGGGGCACTACAGGCGGAGCCACTGGCCATGGAGCCACGGGAGCCAACCGATCTGGCATGGCTGTTCTACACCAGCGGCACTACCGGAAGGCCGAAAGGCGCCATGTTGAGTCATCGCAGCCTGATGGGTTGCATCTTTGGCTATGTGACCGATATCGACCACATTGCCGAGTCGGACCACTGGCTGCATGCTGCGCCGATGAGCCATGGCGGCGGCCTGTACGGTCTGCCATTCGTCGCGGCCTGCGCGGCCCAGATTGTGCCGGAAAGCGGCAAGTTCGATCCGCCGGAAATCATGGACCTGCTCGCCGACTTCACCGGCGTCTCGTTTTTTGCAGCGCCGACCATGGTCAAGCGCATGATTGAGCATCCTGCGGTCAAGGCCGGTGACACCGGCAATTTGCGCACCATCGCCTATGGCGGTGGCCCAATGTACCTGGCGGACGCAGAAGCCGCTTATGCCCTGTTGGGGCCGAAGCTGGCCCAACTTTATGGCCAGGGCGAAAGCCCGATGACGATTACCTGCCTTAGCCGCGCTGAACTGCAGGATGCCTCGCACCCGCAATTCGCGGCCAGGCTGGCGTCTACGGGCCGCGCGTTCAGCAATGTCGAGGTCATGGTCGCCGATGCCGACGACAACCCCTTGCCCGCAGGCGAACTGGGCGAGGTCTGCGTGCGCGGCGATGTTGTCATGCAGGGCTACTGGGGCAATCCAGAAGCCTCGGCTGAAGCGTTGCGTAACGGATGGCTGCACACCGGCGACATCGGCGTGTTCGACGAATTCGGCTATCTGTCGCTGAAAGATCGGTCGAAGGACATGATTATCTCAGGCGGCACCAACATCTACCCGCGCGAGATCGAAGAGGTGCTGTTGCAGCACCCGGCGGTGTTGGAAGCCTCCGTCATTGGCGAACCCGATCCGGAATGGGGCGAAAATGTTGTCGCCTTTATCGTGCCCCGTCCCGGCAGCAAAGCCGACCGGGACGAAATCGACCGGTATTGCCTGCAAAGCATGGCCCGTTTCAAACGGCCAAAGTCCTATCACTTTGTCGAGGCGCTGCCGAAGAACAACTATGGCAAGGTGCTGAAGACCGACCTGCGAGCCGACCTAGCGTCCCGGAAATCCGGTGAGACTGTCTGAGGCCGGCAGGTCGGCGGCATAGTCGACGTCGTCAAGAGTGTCCGTCAGGGCATGCGGCAGCCTTAGTCTTTCCGAGACATCGCACAAGGTTTGGGCAGAGGACCAGCGGATGCCAGGGCCGAACAGCGGCCGCGGCAATTGCCTGCCATTGCGCGCCCCGACCAGCCAGAATCCGCCATCGCCCGCCGGTCCGAATACTAAAGGCGCGCGTTGCAGTGCCCGAAAGGCATTGCGGATATGGCCAGCGCGAACGCCGGGGATGTCCGCACCCAGCAGCACGACCGGCCCAGGCAGTGCAAGGCGCAAACACCGCTCCATCCGGCGTCCGATGTCGCCGCTGCCTTGCCAGACATCGCACGGCCGCCGCTGCCTCTGGCTGGCGCTGGGCGGCTCCGCCCATGCGATCGTAACCGACCAGGTCGGCTCTCTTTCCAACCGCCGCACCAGGCGTTGACTCGACCGCTTGTAGAATTGCCAGGCTGCGATGGCGCCAATATCCCGTGCTAGCCGGCTTTTGACCCGCCCCAGTACAGGTGCACGCATGAATACGACGACCGTTCGGCTGCGCCGCGCCCGCCTAGCCATACCAACGCACCAGACGCTGCGGACTGACCCCCAGGAAATACAGGCCTAACAAGGTTAGGTTCCGCAAAGGCCGCATCCAATAGCCATTCCGCCTGTAACGCTCTGCCGAGGTAATCGCCTCCGCTTCCAGTAGCATCAGGCGCTTCCGACCTATCCGCCGGACGAAATCGACGTCCTCCATCAAAGGCATCGCCTTGAACCCGCCGACTTTCCGATACAGCGCGCGATGGATCAGCAAGCCCTGGTCTCCATAGGGCAAGCCCAGCCGACGACAGCGCCAATCCACCAGGCGTTCGATCCGGCGCGCCGCAGGGTTGGGATCGTCCAAGCTCAGCCGAAAAGCCGCCGCCATTTCCTTTGCCGCCGGCTGATTCATGTGCCTCTGCACCGCCTCAACCCAGTCAGGCGGTAGGCGCGTATCGGCATGCAGGAACAGCAGCCAGGCGCATTCGGCGTGCCGGAGCGCTGCCTCCCCTCCGGCCCTCAATTGCAGGCCTCGCCCCCGTTTAGTCTCGACCAGACTGGCGCCGGCTGCCGCCGCTATCGCCTGTGTCGCGTCGGATGACCCGCCATCGACAACAATAACCTGCATCACCCGTCCGGATACGCACTCCAATGCAGACGCCACCCCCGCCGCCGCATTCAGCGTTGGCATCACTACCGCTATGGGGAGGGCTTCGGTTTTGGAGAGATCGATCATGGCGCGCAGCAGTTTTGTTCTTTACTTGTTCCGATTTGTGCTATTATGTTCTCGCAATTGCGATGAAAGGCAGGCGACGATGAAGGGACGATGCGAATGCGACCGCGTGCGGTTCGAAGTGGCTGCTGTGCGGGACACGGCCACCGTCTGCCACTGCAGCCAGTGCCGACGAACCAGCGGTCATCTATGGTCGCCTACCCATTCGCTCTATAAGGCGCTGCAGTTCGAAACGAAAGACGGTCTGGAATGGTATGCCTCCTCGGAACAGGCGCACCGTGGGTTCTGTCTTTTTTGTGGGTCCAGTCTGTTCTACAGGATGAACGGCGAAGACGGAATCGGCATTGCCGCCGGGTGCCTGGAAAGTACCGCAGGCCTTCGCCTGGGCAAGCACATCTTTGTCGCCGACAAGGGCTGCTACTACGACATATCCGATGGTCTTCCTGCTTTTGAACAGGGGTAGACGCGGCAATGCAAAGCGGCCGGGACGATAATCTGCCAACACGCAAACGGGGTCGCGGGGCCGTCTCAAACCGGTCTGGCCGGTTTGAGACAACAACGCGGAACGCTGTCGATGACGGTTGGTATCAAGAAGCGGAAGACCGGATTCCGACAACGCTGACTGCGGATACGGCGCGGCATGTCATCACCTACAATCGCTCGCCTGACCTTGGCTTCGACCGTACCATCAACCCCTACCGTGGTTGTGAACATGGTTGCATCTACTGCTATGCCCGCCCAAGTCATGCCTATTGGGGCCTGTCGCCAGGGCAGGATTTCGAGACCAAGCTCTTTGCCAAGTTCGACGCGGATGCACTATTGCGTGCCGAACTCGCCGACCCCCGCTACAAGCCGGATTTTGTCCTGCTAGGCGCGAATACGGACGCTTACCAACCGGTCGAGCGCGAGCACAAGATCACCCGCGCGATCGTCGCGCAACTGCTGCGGTTCCGCCATCCGGTCGGCGTGGTGACCAAGTCGGCTCTGGTGGTGCGCGACAGCGATCTTTGGGCAGAGTTGGCCAAACTGCAACTGGGCCATGTCACCATCTCCATCACCACCCTCGACCGAAAGCTGGCTCGGACAATGGAGCCCCGTGCATCTACGCCGGGCCTCAGGCTGGATGCAATAAGGGCGCTGTCTGAAGCTGGGGTGCCGGTTTGCGTGAATGTAGCGCCGATCATCCCTGGCCTGACCGACCATGAGATCGAACCCATCCTGGAGGCCGCAGCTGAGGCAGGCGCTAGCGAAGCCGCCTACACGCTTCTACGCCTGCCCCTCGAAATTAAGGACCTGTTCCGTGAGTGGCTGACCAGCAATTGCCCGGACAAAGCCGCTAAGGTAGAGAGCCTGGTCCGGCAGACCCGCGGCGGCGCACTCTACAACAGCCGCTTTGGCGAGCGCATGAAAGGTACAGGGCCATACGCTGACCAGATCCGCCAACGGTTTGCGATTGCGGCGCGGCGGTTCGGCCTCAATCGCCGGTTTCAGGAGTTGCGAACCGACCTATTCACGGTTCCACCGGCGCCCGGCCAACAACTGAGCCTCGCGTTGTAGCGCCGGCGCCGGTATAGTCGCCAAAGGACGAACCCAAGGGAGCCCGCCCGATGAATGCGCCAACCAAAGCCGCTGAAACCGCCACCGCAAATGCCAGCGATGGCGGCGGCACGATCTCACATCAATTAGCCCTGTTTGTCGATGGCTTGAGCCTAGGCGACGTGCCAGCCGCGGTGATCGAGCGGGCCAAGCTGCATATTCTCGATTGCCTGGGCATAGCGCTGGCTTCGACCACATTCGAATTTGCCCAGCGTGCGGCGACGGCGATCGGCGGCCTGGCGGGCAGCGGCGACTATCCCGTCATCGGGATGCCTCTGTCCCTGCCGTTGCGCGACCAGGTGCTGTTGAACGGCACGCTAATCCATGGCCTGGACTACGACGACACCCACACCGCTGGCGTAATCCACGCCAGCGCCAGCGCCCTGACCACCGCACTGGGCCAATCGTTGAAAGTGAATGCGTCGGGTGCCGACCTGATGACCGCCTATCTTGTCGGCGTCGAAACCGGTGCGCGGATCGGCATGGCGGCGAACGGTGGCTTCCACGTGCGCGGCCACCATCCGACCGGGCTGGTCGGCACGTTCGGCGCGACGCTCACTGCAGCAAAGTTGGCTGGACTGCCCGCGCGCAAGATGGTCGATGCTCAAGGCATTGCGCTCTCAATGGCGGCAGGATCTCTCGAATTCCTCAGCGATGGCGCCTGGACAAAGCGGATGCACCCGGGATGGGCCGGCGTTTCCGGCATTACTGCGACGGCAATGGCCGCAGAAGGGTTCCAGGGACCAAGCGCCGCCTACGAAGGGCGGTACGGCCTGTTCAATTTGCATCTAGGCGCAGACAATGACGCGGATCTCAGCCTGTGCACCGCTGGCCTGGGCCAAGTCTGGCAGTTGGAGCAGGTGGGCTTTAAGCCCTATCCTGCCTGCCACTTCAATCATTCCTTTGCCGATGCAGCATTGGCAATGCGGGCCGATGGCATAACCGCCGACAATATCGAGCGCATCACAGCGCTGATCCATCCGACACAGGCACAAGTGGTGTGTGAGCCGCAGGACCAAAAGCGGCGGCCGGCTAACGCTTACGAGGCGCAATTCTCTATCCCTTATATTGTTGCGCAAAGCCTGCTGCGCGGCCGGTTTACATTGGATGAGCTGGACTCGGCAGCATTCGGCGAGGCGGCAGCGCTGGACCTGGCGGCCAAGGTCGATTGGGCCGAGGACCCGAACACACGGTTCCCGCACTACTATTCCGGCGAAATCGTGGTTCAGACCCGGGACGGGCAGACGCGCCGGTATCGGGAAGACGTCAACCGCGGGTCCGACGCCAACCCACTGTCCACCGCAGATATCGAATCCAAATTCTGGGCCAACGCAACGCGGGCGATCAGCCAGGTCCGGGCAGAGCGGGTGCACGCCGCGGTCATGCAACTGGACCAAGCCGCAGACGCCTGGCCGCTGATGGAGGCGCTCGCCTCGACCTAGACCGTAAAACGGGAGGAACTATGCCGCATCTACCAGAACAAGGCCGCGGCTGGAACGATCTGGCTGCGGATTTGGACCGCCGCCGAGACAACGACGCGGACTGGCGGCGCGGGCGGACGGCGCTGTTCGTCTTTAATGCCGGAGAGTCTGTGCGGCGGGTGGGCGAACAGGCCTATCTGGCCTATATGGCGGAGAATGCGCTGGGGCTTCGCGCCTTTCCCAGTCTTGCGGCGATGGAAGCCGATATTATCGCCATTGCGCATGAGTTGACCAGTGCGCCGCATGGCGCCGGCGGCTATTTCACGACCGGCGGAACGGACAGTATCACCATGGCGGTTAAGGCCTGCCGCGATTGGGCTGTCGGCAACGGACAGAACCCGGTCGGCGCCGAAATCTTGGCGCCATCGACCGCCCACCCTGCTTTCAACAAAGCCGCGCATCTGATGAATTTGAAGGTCATCCGCGTGCCAGTCGGGGATGACTACACGGCAAACCCGGTGGCCATGGAAGCCGCGATATCCGACCGGACGATTATGCTCGTCGGGTCGGCCCCATGCTTCCCTTATGGCCTTGTCGATCCGATTCCCGAGATCGCATCCCTTGCCGCCGCCAATGGCCTGTGGTGCCATGTCGATGCCTGCGTCGGCGGCTATTTCCTGCCCTTCGCCGAGCAGATCGGGGTGGAGCTGCCCGCCTGGGATTTTCGGGTCCCGGGGGTATCATCTATATCGGCCGACCTGCACAAGTATGGCTACGCCCCCAAGGGCGCCTCCACCGTGCTGTATCGGTCTCAGGAGTTGGCAGCGTTCCAACCGTTCAGCTTCGATGTTTGGCCAAACGGCGTCATGGCTACGCCAACTCTGCATGGCACGCGCCCTGGCGGTGCGATTGCCGGGGCCTGGGCCGTGCTGAATCATTTGGGTTATGAAGGATTTCGGCAGTGCGTGCGCGATGTGCTGGCAGCGCGTGCGACCATCGAAACCGGCGCCGCCAAACTTGGCTTTCAGCCCGTCGGCCACCCGAAATTAGGACTGGTTGCTCTCACAAATCCAGCAAAAGACGTCATGGCTATTGCCGACGCCATGGCGGCTAAGGGGTGGGTATCGTCACGCACCGCCACACCGCCAGGCATTCACCTGATGCTGTCCCCCGCCCACACAGTCGCAGCGCACGACTATTTGGCCGATCTGGCGGACGCAACGCAAAATGCGCCGGCCAGCAGGGGTGCGACCGGGGTGGGAAGCTACACATAGCAACGCGCCCCAAACCGCAGACACGAGAAAGCGCCTATCCGCTTTCTCGCTCTGTTGCGGAGCTAGAGCAGTTCGACGTTCGAAGCGACCATGCCCTTTTGGCCCTGGCGCGCAGAAACCCGAACCCGTTGGTTGGTGTCCAGGGATGCAACGCCAGTGCGCTCCAGAACGCGACCGGAGACGAACACATCGGGGCTGCCGTCATCGGGAGCGATAAAGCCATAGCCTTTTTCAGCGTTGTAGAACTTTACGGTTCCATCAACCACCGTCGCCGGCCCTTGGTCACGATCGCCAAAACCGCCACGCTCGCCACGCGGCGGGCCATAAGCGCTGCGGCCACCGCCACCAAAACCGCCGCGATCACCACGATCGCCGCCACCAAAGCCGCCGCGGTCGCCACCGTAACCGCCACGGTCGCCACCGCCGAAGCCACCGCGATCCCGACCACCGCCGAAACCACCGCGGTCGCCGCCGCCGAAGCCGCCACGATCACCGAAGTCACGGCGTGGCGGACGGGACTGGCGGGCACCGCCCTCAGCCAACGTCACTTCATGCACAGCCGCGACTTGCTGGCCTTTAGCGCCGTCGGAAATATCACAGACCAGCGTGCTGCCGTCCGTCAGTTCGTCATGGCCGGTCGGGACCAGGACGGATGCATGTAAAAATGCGTCGGTTCCGTCGTCCAACTGAACGAACCCGAACCCCTTGGTAGCGTTGAACCACTTGACTGTTACGGTCACGCTTTCGGCCTTAATTGGCGGCCGGCGGAAATCTGACATGATCTAAGAACCACTCCATGGCAGGCGACTTCAATGTTGGCCTGCAAACGTGCTGAGCTTTTTTGGTCGGGGAGACGGAAACACAGGTAAGAGCGGCACAAGATGGCGGTAAGATTGGTGCCCTACCGCCGGTCCGCCGTCGACCATGGAACTCAACTGTTTCGACTACTTGCTATTTTACGCACCTTATCATGAGGCCACCATCGAAAAATCTGTTTCGGGCGAACCTCCGTTCACTTACCTATGAGCGGACTCTACGTGTCCCGCTTATTGCAATCAACGAAAACTCTGTAACAGGATTGCGACATTACGGTTACATCGCGGGCCCGCTGCGTACTGTGGTTGCGATCGTTACTCAAATCGCCCGGCGCCCGCCATCATTCCGCCATCGACAATCAGGGTTTGTCCGCAAATCCACTGCCCTGCCCGACTGGCCAGCATGACTGCAATGCCGGCGATATCGTCCGGATCGCCTAACCGTTTGAGAGGATAGGTCATTAGCGCAGTTTCGTGGCGCACAGGGTTCTCCCACAGGGCGCGGGCAAAGTCGGTTTTGACCAGTGCCGGCGCGACACAATTCGCCCGAATGTTGGCGCTGCCCCATTCCACCGTCATGTTCCGGACCAGTTGCATATCCGCCGCCTTCGACAGGCAATAGGCGCCGATTTTCGGATCGCCATAGGCTCCGCCGATTGATGAAATCACGATAAAGTTACCACCGCCGCGCGCTGCCATCTGCGGGCAAACAAGACCCGAAAACCAGATCGGGCTTTGCACGTTGGTGCTCATGATTTTGGCAAACGCCTCTTCGGGAATCTCATGCAGCGGACCATAGTAAGGATTGATAGCGGCATTTGCGACAAACGTGTCGATCTGGCCCCATTTGTCCATTGCTGCGGCGACCAGGGCCTCACACTCCGGCCGGCGCCCGATATTGGCCGGCACGCCGATCGCCTCGCCGCCGTTAGCGGCAAAATCGCGGTTGATCTCAGCCGTCACCGCCTCGACGACATCGGCCTTGCGCGACGAGACCACCACCTTGGCGCCGTGTTGCGCCATGCGCGCTGCGATAGCCTTACCGATCCCTTTGGTCGATCCGGTCACGACTGCGACCTGACCGGACAGGTCGAACATGTCGGGCGTCTTGCGTGATTCGCTCATGTCCTCACCCTCCTTCCCGGCCGGAGCCGGCCATCATGCCGCCATCAATCGTAATGGCCTGGCCGCTCATCCAAGCCCCCGCCGGACCGGCAAGCGCCACAACGACGCCGGAGACGTCCTCAACCGTGCCGATACGGCCCATTGGGTAGACCCAGTCCACCGGCGTGCCATCGCTCAATTTGTCGTCGTCCGCACTTTGTCCGTCCTTCGCAATTGCAGCCGGAGCGATACAGTTGGCGCGGATATTCATCGGCCCCCATTCGACCGCCAGATTCCGGGCAAGCTGCACGCTGGCTGCTTTTGTGATGCCATAGAGGCCGGTTTCCGGGGTACCGCGCAGGCCATCGGCCGAGCCAATGACAATGACCGCGCCATCGCGGCGGCTGGCCATATCCGGGCAGGCGCGCGCTGTTAGCCAAAGCACGCCGCGGATATTGGTATCGAATGTCCGGGCGACATCTGCTTCCGATGCCCCGGCGACCGGACCGACGTCGCCGCCGGCATCCGCATTGCAAACCAGGATATCGACCCGCCCCCAAACACTCAGCGCCTGGTCGACCAGCGCGTTGCATTGGTCCCGGTCGGCGAAATCGCAAGCCGCGCCGATAGCGTCGCCCGCAGCGGCGGCCGGATCGGCTTTGACCGCGGCGGCGGCAGCGGCGGCGGCGTCTGCATCGTGCGCAGCAGCGACGACCTTTGCCCCGTGCCGGGCCAGTTGCTGCACGATCGACCGGCCGACGCCGCTTGCAGCGCCGGTAACGATCGCGACCTTGCCGGTCAGGTCAAACAGCGGCGGTAGAGGCATTGAACCCACCTTCTGGCAATACTGAGGAGTTGACAGTTGGGAGCATGCCATCCCGACCGCACGTTGTCACGGGTGCGGGCAATGCCGCGAGTCAGCTGCGGATTTGCTTCCAGTAGCTGTCCTTGTAGGCAATTTTGCCGTCGCGGACCTCATAGAGGTCGCAACCGCGCCAGTCCGCCGGCTGGCCGTCCTGGGTCTTACCGGAAATACGGAAAGTGCCAACCACCTGGCTGCCGTTGATCGTCACCTTGGTATCCGAAAAGCGCAGGTTCGCCATGGTCACGTCGCGTTCGGCAAGAGCCCGGCGCAAATCTTCCTTGCCCTGGACAATCCGGCCCCACGGCGCATCCGGCCCCACGGCCTGCCGCCATTCGAAATCATCGGTCACGCAGGCTACAATGCCTTCAACGTCACCCTGCATGAACGCCCGGCCGAACTCGGCCATCAACTTGGCGGTTGCTGTATCGCTCATCGGTATGCCTCCTATTTTTTGGATGCTGTTTGGTCAGTCCCGAGCCGGTAGGCTGCCAGTTTCTCGTATAGCGGCATAGCCCTGTCCGCCATTTTCTCCAGGTCGGCGCTCAACACGACCGCATGATGCTTGGGCGGCGCGAAGCCTGTGGAGCGCAAGACCGAATCGTACCAATGCGACGCCCAAACACCATCGCTCTCTCTTGGCCCGGCCGGCCATGACAGCATTTCGGCGCAGAAGGAAACGCCCAAGGCCCGACAGAGCGCACGCAGCACCGCTTCCGGCGAAGCTTGCAGGTCGTCGGCATCGATGACAGGCGGCGGGCTGCCGGTGCGGTCTGATAGGCGCTCGAACAACTCCGCCTGCTGGGCAATGCCAATATCCGCCAGCGTCGGCGCAGCGCGCTTTTGGTCGTAGGATGCCAGCACCCGGCGCGGGTTGCGGATCAGGAAGGCATTGCAGAGACCGTCGATCCAGGCGCGCGGCATGTCCGCCAACAAGTGGTGGCTCATGTGCTTTTGATAGACGATGGCCGCGCCGGCTATACCGGTCATCGCCACAGCGACGGCGCCGGCGTCCTGTGGCTGCGAAGCTAACACCTGGTCGCGCATCGGATGATCCAGGCCCGTGGTAGCCAGGTAGGCGGCATAGAGCGGCTCATCCACCACCCGGCAATCGGGACGGTTCTCCCAGGCCCGCATCAATGCGGTGGACAGCGCCCGCGGACCCGACCACATGGCGATGCGCATGACGTCCTTCGTCATTTTACGGCGACGGAGGCCTCGCCCAGGCCTTGCACCCGGCAGGTGACCGTCTGGCCAGCCGCAGGAAATTGCGTGCGCACGAAGCTGCCGCACATCACGATATCGCCGGCCTTCAGCATCCTGCCGCGGGCATTCAGACTGTTGGCCAGCCAGATTACTGCATTCAACGGGTGGCCCAAAATATCCGCGCCGGTGCCCTCCGCCACGACGACACCATCGATCAGCATCGCGCCCTTGACCGCGCCCAAATCCAAGGCGCGCCAGTCCTTGACTTCGGGGCCGATGACGATGCCGGCGTTCAGCGAGTTGTTAGCGACAAGGCGAATGGCGGTGATCGCGGCATAGTCGGCGTTCTGATCGTCCACCAGCTCGATTGCCGCGCGCGCCGAGGAAACGCAGGCAGCGGCACTGTCGGCGGTATAGGCACCGTTTGCGCCGGTCATATCCTGGCCAATAGTCAGCGCAATTTCCGCCTCGACACCCAGCCGCCCCAGCTTGGCGGTGTCGCAAACGGCCGGACTGGAGTGCACTCGGTCACGCAGCACAGCGCCTTCGCAGGGATGATCGACGCCGCACATCTGCTGCATCACCGGGCTGGTCAGTGCGACTTTCCAGCCGACGGTGGGACCGTCGTCGGCCTGCATCAATGCGACGAAGGCGTCCTGAATCCGATAAGCCTCTGCAAGGTCGGCAACTCCTCCAGGCGGATCGCCTAGAACGGCATGCGCTTTGCGAGCAGCATAGAGGGCGGCGGCGGCAGTTTCAGCGGTCATTTCAAATCTCCCCAGCTTAGTCTCTGACGGAATGGCCCAGCAGCGCTTCCAGGTCGTCCAACGCCTGGGCGGCGGATGTCACCTTGATCGTCGCCATGCCCATATCGCGCGCCGGCTTCAGGTTGATGCCCAGGTCATCCAGAAATATCGCCTGACTGGGCTCGATCTCCAACATGGCGCAGGCTTTCCGGTAGAATTCAGGCTCCGGCTTGCGCACGCCGACCTTCGAGCTTTCGACGACGACGCCAAAAATCTTCATAATTTCGTCGATCTTAGCCTGCCTGTGGGGAGGCCGGGTCGTCGCCCTAACATTATTGGTCAGGCAGGCGGTCTTATAGCGGGCGGCCACGTTGCGAAGGGCTGCCACCATTTCCGACCGCACCTCACCGGAGAGTAGCGAAATCACCTTTTTGCCGGAAAGTTCGCCGCCAGCCGCAAGAGCCTCCGCCTCGAAGAGGCGGCAAAATTCTTCGGCCGTGACCTCCGAACGCTCCAGCCTGGCCCAGGCGTTCGTATCGGGATTGCGGGCGTTCAGTTGCCGGATAAAGCCCGGCGGCAAGCCAATATCCGCCTCGTACTCGGCAAATGCATCGAACGGGCTGGACAGAATGACACCGCCGAAATCCCAAAGGACGGCGGAGAATGGACCGGGCATTGGCTACTCACTGCACAGGACGGAACGCTCAGAGCAGCAACAAACCATGGCTTGACGCGAATGGCCAGAGGCAAGCGCAGGGTCTTCTCAAGTGCCACAGAATGTTTGCGGCACCACCTGCTCCGGCGTTGGCGGCAATGCGTACCGCGCTGCGTCTGGCTGGTCGTCGAATGGGTGGGCCAGCACGGCTAGCAACGCCTCCATCGGCCCGAAGTCGCCCCTATCCTCGCCGGCGCGGATCGCCTCTTCCACCAGATGATTGCGCGGAATAAACAACGGATTGACCGCGCGCATCGCGGCGGCCCGGTCTACCGGCGCCACATCCTCGCGCTGCGCCCGCGCCGCCCAGGCTTGCAGCCATTCTTCGAACACAGCCGGGTCGTTGAACAAATTGCGGGGATTGCGCAGAGCGAGTCCCTGGCCATCGACCACATTCGCTAACCAACGGAAGGTCAGGGTAAAATCCGCCTCGCCCTTGGTCATCGCGGTCAAAAGGCCCTGCGCCAGCGCCAAATCGCCGGCCTCGGCACTGAAAAGGCCAAGCTTGGCGCGCAGCCCTTCGGTAAACGCCGCCTCGAAGCGTTTGGGAAAAGTGTCGACAATAGCCTGCGCCTGTTGCACAGCGGCTTCGGGGCTTTCGTCCAGGATAGGCAACAGCGCCTGTGCCAATTGCGCCAGATTCCATTGCGCTATGCTGGCCTGATTGCCATAGGCATAGCGCCCCTGGTGGTCGATCGAGCTATAGACCCGGCCCGGATGAAACGCGTCCATAAACGCACAGGGGCCATAGTCGATGGTTTCGCCGGCAATTTGCATGTTGTCGGTGTTCATCACGCCATGGATGAAACCGACCAGCATCCACTGCGCCACCAACGCTGCCTGCCGGACCAAAATAGCTTCCAGCATCGCCGCATAAGGCTGGTCTGCTGCGGCGGCCTCGGGATAGTGGCGGTCGATGACGTGATCAGCCAGCGCGCGCAGACCTTCGGCATCGTCCCGGCTATAGAGATACTGGAAGGTGCCGACCCGGATATGGCTTTGTGCGACCCTGGTCAGGACCGCACCGGGCAGCGCTGATTCCCGGTACACGGCATCGCCGGTGGTTACCGCCGCCAGCGAGCGGGTGGTGGGTATGCCGAGCGCGTACATTGCTTCGCTGATTATATATTCCCGCATGACCGGGCCCAGCGCCGCGCGCCCATCGGCAGACCGCGAATACGGCGTCCGGCCGGACCCTTTCAACTGGATATCCCGGCGCACGCCGTCGCGACCGACAATCTCGCCCAGCAAAATGGCGCGGCCATCGCCCAATTGCGGAGACCAACCGCCGAATTGGTGGCCGGCATAGACCTGCGCCAGGGGATCGGCGCCCGGCGGCAGGCGGTTTCCCGCCAACATCTGCACCCCTGCCTCAGAAGCGAGCGCGTCGGCATCCAATCCCAGCAGGTCTGCCAACGGCCGGTTGACCTTTATCAGCCCAGGTCCGGAGACCGGTGACGGCGACAGCCGGGTAAAGAACCGGCCAGGCAGCCGGGCGTAGCTGTTATCGAATACCGCCGAAGCAAATGGGCCGGTCGGCGGATTGGCAGCGAGATCTTGGGGCACCTGTCAGCGTCCTCTAATGCATACCATGCGAACTGATGCCAAATACTTAGGTCTTGCGTTGCCGTGGGTCCAGGATATCACGCACCGCATCGCCCAACAAATTGGTGCCGAACACCACCAGGCTGATGGCGATCCCCGGGAAAATCACCAACCAGGGCGCGGTCCGCACGTATTCCGCAGCGCTTTCGCTCAACATGCGCCCCCAGGAGGCGTGCGGCTCGGGAATGCCAAGGCCGAGGAACGACAGGCTGGCCTCGGTCAGGATCGCAGAGCCCAGCTGCGCCGTCGCCAGCACGATCAGGGGCGCGAGCGTATTCGGCAGAACGTGCCGGACAGCGATCCTCAATTCGCTCATGCCTGCGGCCCGGGCCGATTCGACGAACGGCATCTCGCGCAAGGACAGGGTATTGGAGCGGATGATACGCGCAACGTTCGGGATCAGGGGGATCGAAATGGCAATGATAGTATTTTCCAGCGATGGCCCGAGCGACGCCGCCATCACCAGCGCCATCACCAGCAGCGGTAACGCCTGCATGACGTCAATGATACGCTGCGTGATCAGGTCGAACCAGCCCAACAGGTAACCGCTGGCCAGGCCGATAATGACGCCAAAAAGGCAGCCGAGAAACGTCGAGCCGATGCCGACCATCAGCGATATCCGGGCGCCATATATGATGCGGCTGAACACGTCGCGCCCCATCACGTCGGCGCCAAGCATGTGCGCCCCGCCTGGTGCAGCAAGCGAGTCGGCAGCGTTTGTCGTATAGGGATCGACCCCGGTCACCAGTTCGGCGAAGATGGCGCAGAAAACGAATGCCAACGTAATGGCCGCGCCAATCGCCCCTAACGGATACCGGCGGCAAAACGTGCGGAAATGGTACCAGACGCCTTTACGCCGGATCTCTGTGCTGGGCAGTTCTTCGATAGAGAACGAGGATGGGGTGGTCATGGGGTCTGCTCCAGCCGGCTAGCTATAACGAATGCGGGGGTCGAGAACAGCATAGAGCAGATCGACGATTAAGTTGACGGTCACCACGATCAGGGCGATCAGCATCACCAAATTTTGCACGATCGGATAATCGCGCCACTGGATCGCCTCCACCAAGAAGCGGGCAACGCCCGGAATGTTGAAGACCGTTTCGGTCACGATCAACCCGCCGATCAGAAACGCCGCTTCGATGCCTATGATGGTCGTCACCGGCAAAATGGCGTTCCGCAGCGCGTGCTTGTAATTGATCACATTCTCGCTTGCCCCCTTGCTGCGCGCGGTGCGCACATAGTCCTGCCGCATCACTTCCAACATGCTAGAGCGTGTCAGGCGCATGATGATCGCGGAGGCGCGGAAGCCGACCGCAGCGGCCGGAATAATCAACAGGGTAAATTCATCATACCAGGTCTCCGGCGGCGCTGTGTAAATCGGGATATAGCCCGCCCAGGCGACGAAGGCGGTCAGGATCAACAGGCCCAGCCAGAAGCTCGGCAGCGACAGACCGGACAGAGAAACGATGCGAACGACATAATCCGCCCAGGTGTTTTGCCGGACTGCACTAATAACGCCCAACGGCAAGCCGATCAGGACCGAGAAAAACAGCGACAGCCCCGCCAGCTTGGCGGTTAGGGGGATCCGCGGCGCCAATTCATCGATTGCCGGCAACTCCGAAACATAGGAATAGCCCAACTTGCCCTGCACCAGATTGCTGATCCAATTCCAGTATTGCTCCCATAAGGGCAGGTTCAGCCCCAGTTCTTTCTCCAG
>JAPOJR010000040.1 GCA_029978325.1 Alphaproteobacteria bacterium
CAGCGGTTGGCGAAAACCGAATACTTGGGCGGCGACACATACACCATTGCCGATATGGCTGTCTGGCCCTGGTACGGTAATCTCGTCAAAGGCTACAACTACAACGCCGGCGAATTCATTCAGGGGCACACCTACACCAACGTCATTCGCTGGCAGGAGCAGATTGCCAAGCGTCCGGCGGTGATCCGCGGCCGCATGGTCAACCGCATGCAGGGCGATCCGTCCGAGCAATTGCACGAACGCCACGACGCCAGCGATTTCGACACCAAGACGCAGGACAAAATCGGCGCTGCGTCCTAAGCGTCCGGCACAGTGTTGACGATGCGCCGGCGGTTCCGCGTGAGCCGCCGGCGTTTCTGTATCTACGCCTTGTTTTCGAGCAGTTCGACCCAGTTGCCGTCCGGGTCCTCGATCATCGAAATGCTGGTGCCCGGGCGGACCTCCCGCGGTTCGACGGCGACGGTATAGCCGGCGGCCCGGCATTTCTCGGTCATGCCGACCAGGTCCTTGACTGTGATCGTCCAATAGCGGATGCCGCTAGCGCCGCGCGGACCGCCGGGATTGTCCTTCTTCTCCGGCACGTTGTCATGCGCGACCACTTTGACCAGCGTCGTGCCGCACAGCAGCCGGTGCATGGTGCCGCCGCCGTTTGCCGGCGTATCGGCAACATGCTTCAGGCCGAGGGTGTCGCGATAGAATTTCAGCGCCGCCGCGCCATCGCGCACGACAATGCCGATATCGATGGAATCTTTGCCAAGTTCGATGGTCATGAGAGCGTTTTCCTCGTTTTGGTACCAATGGGGAGTTCAGTGGTTTACCGCAAGCTTTTGCGGTCGGCAGCCAGGTCAGCGGCAACCAGCCCAAGCTTGCGCACTTGCTCCGGCACCTCCGCACCGTCGACCAGTGCTGCCGCTGTCGCGCCCAGGCCTGGCGACGTTTGAATGCCATAGCCGCCCTGGCCGCAGAGCCAGAAAAAGCCTTCTTGCTTAGGGTCATAGCCTGCGACCGGCGTCTTGTCGGCGACAAAGCTGCGCAGGCCGGCCCAGCGGTGGCGGACCGAAGTGATTTCCAGAGTGCTGGCCGTCTGAATACGGTCAGCGCCGAGGGCGATATCGAACTCGTCAGCAAAGGCGTCGTGCGGCTCTACCGGCGTTTCGTCGGCCGGCGAACCCAGGATCAGGCCGGCGTCCGGCTTGAAATACCACTGCTCGTCCACATCCACGGTCAGTGGCCATCGCGTACTGTCCAAGTTGCCAGGTGGTGCAAACAGAAATGCAGTCCGCCGTTTCGGCACGCAGCCGACGGGCTGGCAACCGGCCATCTGGCCAATGGTATCGGCCCAGGCCCCAGCGGCATTGACGATGATGGGAGCCTGAAATGCCCCGGCCGCCGTTTGCGCATGCCAAAGACCACGCCGGCGCTCCAAAGCTTGCACGTCGGCGTTGACGACCACAACGCCCCCCTTATCGCGCAGCCCGCGCAGGAAACCCTGGTGGATGGCGTTCACATCCATATCGCGGGCGTCAGGCTCATAACCGGCGCACGCGACATAATCCTGCCGCAATGCAGACGATATTCGCCTGGCTTCGGCGGCGTCGACCAGCCGGACGGTGGGCACCAGCTTTTGGCCCTCGGCAACCGCTGCTTCGACAGCAGCAGTCTGGTCAGCGCGGCCGACGAACAGCGCGCCGCGTGGCGAAAGCAGCGGATGGTCGGCAAAGCCAGCAGGGGGATTATTGAAAAATGCCTCGCCGGCGACGGTCAGGGCGCAGATCGCGGCATTGCCGTAGGCCTGACTATACAGCGCCGCCGAGCGGCCGGTGGTGTGGTAGCCACACCGATCCTCCCGCTCCAGCAGGATGACGCGGCGGCCGCGCTCTGCCAGAAAGTATCCGACAGAGGCTCCGGCCATGCCGCCGCCGACGATCAATACATCGGCGTCAAGGGTCATCGGTCGCCGCTCATGCTTTCGGCTTGGCCATGGCGGCGGCCACCATTGCACCGACTTTCTGGTTCGCCGGTCGGTTCAGGCAACGGTCGAGCCAGGCGGCCACATTCTTATGCGGCATCCAATCCATACCGGCGGTCTGACCCCATTGGAATACGCTGGCGACGTTCAGGTCGGCTACGGTAAAGCGGTTGCCGGCAAGGTAGTCACGGCCTTTTAGAGCGCCGTCCAACACGACAAGCTTGGGCTCCAACAGCTTGCGCTGGTCGTTCACCTTGTCCTTGCTTTTCTCGAATCCAAACATTCCGAAGGTATGCAGGATGGCGTGCAGCAAAGGCGTTTCGCACTCTGTAGCGACCCAAAGCGACCATTGGGTGGCCAGGGCCTGACCCTGCGTGTCATCCGGCTGAAGTCCACCTTTGCCGTACTGGCTGGCAAGATATTGATTGATCGCCAGTGATTCGAACAGTTTGAAGTCGCCGTCGGTCATGCCCGGCGATTTGCCGTTCGGGTTGATTGCCAGAAAGTCCGGTGCTTTGTGCTCGCCAGCCATCATGTTCAGGCTGACATGCTTGTAATCCAGATGCAGCTCTTCCGCCGCCCAGAGGCAACGGCCGGCGCGGGTCATCGGCGCCCCATAGATCGTAACGGTCATCGCACTTATCCTTTGTGACAGAAAAAACGTGCGCCAATGGTAGCCGTGCTAGAGGTTCGCGAGAAATGACTTTCTCGCGAACCACCGGTCTGGGCTTATTCCGCCGCCTGCGCCTCCGGGAACGCCTGGATCCATTTGCCGGGCTCGGCGCGGCCATATTGCGGCGCATAAGGGGCGCCGGCACCCAGCTCAAACGCTGCACGCCAGGGCCAGCGCGGCTCGTAGAGGATGCCGCGGGCCATGGCGATCATGTCGACATCGCCGCTTGCCACCAGGCTTTCCGCCAGCTTGGGATTGCGGATCATGCCGACGGCCATGGTCGGCAGGCCGCACGCTGCCTTGATCTGCGCGGCATAGCCGGCCTGATAGCCGGGGGCCAGAGGCGGGCGGACCAGGCTGTTGCCGCCACCGGAGATATCGAGGAAGTCGCAGCCTTCCGCGGCCAGCGCCTTGGCGAAGACAATGGCGTCCTCGACGTGCAGGCCCTCGTCGTCCCAATCGGTGCCGTTCATGCGCACGCCCAGCGGCTTGTCGTCCGGCCAGGCGGCGCGCATGGCAAGGAACAGCTCCATCGGGAACTTGATGCGGTTCTCGATACCGCCGCCATAGCTGTCGTTGCGCTTATTGGCGATGGGGGAGAGGAATTCGCTGACCAGATAGCCGTGAGCGCCATGCACCTCGACCACATCCAGGCCGATGCGGGCGGCGCGCTCGGTCGCCTGCACGGCGGCGGCGATGACCTCGTCCATCAGGGCGCGGTCCATGGCGGTTGGCGTGTGCCAGTCGTCGCCGAAGGGCACGGCGGAGGGGGCGACCGTCTGCCAGGCGCCTTCCGCCGGTTTCAGCGATGCGCCGCCCTTCTGCGGCGGGTGGGTCGAGGCTTTGCGGCCGGCGTGACCCAGCTGAATCCCTATCGGCATGTCGGAGTATTTGCGGGCGATATCGACCGCGCGCTTCATGCCGGCTTCGTTTTCATCAGAGTAAAGTCCGGTGCAGCCGGGGGAGATGCGGCCGCGGGCCTCGACGCCCGTCGCCTCGATAATGAACAGGCCGGCGCCCGACTGGGTCATGTTGCCGAAGTGGATGGTGTGCCAGTCGCTGGCGGTGCCATCGACGGCGGAATACATGCACATCGGCGCGATGACGATGCGGTTCGGCAGCGTGACGCTGCGCAGTTCGATGGGCTGGAACAGGGCGCTAGCCATGGGGTGCCTCTTTTCGGTCTGTGCGGATCGGAATTGGATGGGATAGGCTCTTAGCCTACCCGGCGCGCGCCGAAAAGCGCTTCCCTCGAAAAAGGAGCTTTGCCCCATGTCCAGCCTTCGCGCCCTGCTTGCAACAGGTCAGCCGATCACCGCACCGCTGGTGCTCAATCCAATGATGGCGATGATGGCCGACAAGGCCGGCTTCGACGCGCTCTACCTTGGCGGAGGGGCCACCGGCTACGCCAAGGCGTTGCTGGAGGCGAACCTGAATGTCTCCGAAATGTGCGCCGCGGGCACGGAGATTGCGGCGGTGACGCGCAAGCCGCTGATCCTGGATGGCGCTACCGGCTATGGCGACCCCATGCACATGCACCGCACCATCCCCATGGTGGAGACCGCCGGCTTCCAGGCCATCGAGGTCGAGGACCAGCTATTGCCGAAGCGGGCACACCACCATATCGGCGTCGAACGCATGATCGAGCCGGAGTTGATGGCGGCGAAGGTGGCTGAATGCATCGCCGCCCGGCGCTCCGACGACTTCATCATCATTGCACGCACCAATGCGGTGCGGAACACGGGCATCGAGGACGCTGTGCGGCGGCTGGAGATGTACAAAAAGGCCGGCGCCGACGTGCTGCTGGCGAGCCCGCGCAACGCCGAGGAGGCCCGTTTCCTGGGTGAGCGGCTGCCGGCGCCGCTGATGTATCTCTGCTCGCCCGGCGGGCTGGCTGCCATCGGTCTCAGCAAGCAGGAGATGGCAGACATGGGCTGGAAAATCCTGGCCGACCCGGGCACCGGCCTGTTTGCGGCTTATGAGACCTGGCGCAATGTCTACGCCGAGCTCGCCGCCAACGGCTTCGCCATGCCCTCACGGCCTACGGCGGAATGGCGCGATCTGGAGCACGAGATGCACAAGGCCATCGACCTGCCGAAGCTGATCGAGGTCGAGAAGCGCACGGTTGAAAAGGGCACCTGAGGCCCTGGCAGACCCGCGTCCGCCCGGCGCGCGCTGCACCTGGCGGCTTTCAATTTTGCTGGGCTGGTATAAAACCGGCTCACTTCACTGATGCTTTGAGAGATTCGAAATCCATGCGCGCCCTGATTTGCCGTGAGTTCGGACCGGTTGAAAATTTGAAACTGGCTGATGTCCCTGCGCCCGTTCCCGGACCGGACCAGATGTTGCTGGATATCGCTGCGACGTCTGTCAACTTCGCCGACAGCATTATGGTCAATGGCCGATACCAGACCAAGCCGGCCTTTCCATTCTCGCCCGGATTGGAAGGCGCTGGCGTAGTCGCGGCGGTGGGTGCGAACGTCAAGGACTTCAAGCCGGGCGACAAGGTGATGGCAATCCTGGCGCATGGCGGCTTTGCCGAACAGGCGCTGGCCGAGCCGGGCGAGGTCTATCCCCTGTTCAAAGGTATGGACTTCGCACAGGGCGCAATCTTCCCAGTCGCCTATATTTCCGCCGACGTGGCGCTGCGCTGGCAGGGCCGGGTCGAAGCCGGCGAGACGGTGATTGTCCTCGGCGCTGCCGGCGGCTCAGGCTTGGCGGCAGTGGAGATCGCCAAAGCGATGGGCGCTCGGGTGATTGCCTGCGCCTCCAGCGACGAGCGCCTGGAAATCTGCAAGGCGCATGGTGCCGATCACGTCATCAACTATGCGACGGGCTCTCTGAAGGACGGCGTCATGGCCGTGACCGGCGGCAACGGTGCCGATGTGTGCTTCGACCCCGTCGGTGGCAAGCTGTTCGACGAGGCATTGTCCTCGCTCGACTGGGGCGGCCGGTTCGTGCACTTCGGCTTTGTCGGCGGCGTGCCGCAGATCCCGGCGAACCGTCTTTTGGTCAAGCACCGCACGGCGGCTGGTTCCTCGCTGCGCTATTTCCGCTGGCGCAAGCCGGACCTGCTGGCGCGCTCGGTCAAGGCGTTGGAGGCCTATTGGCTGGATGGCCGGCTGAAACCGATCGTCACCAACAGCCTGCCGCTGGAACGTGGCGTCGAGGCCATTCAATTGCTGACAGAGCGCAAAGCCGCCGGCAAGGTGGTGGTGACCGTGCAGGACTTGGAGGGTTAAGCGCATGGCCATTCACCTGGAACGCCGCGGCGCTCACGTCGCCCTGATCACCTTGGACAACCAGCCGAAGCGCAACGCCGCCAGCCGCGCCGACTTTGCCGAATTGGGGCGCATCTGGGACGAACTGGCGGCAGATGACTCCTGCCGCGCTATCGTGATCACCGGAGCCGGCGACAAGGCGTTTTGCGCCGGCGCCGACCTTTCCGGCGACCTGACGGCGGGCGAGGAGATGAGCCGGCTGGTGCACAAGGGCCTGCAGAAATACACGATCTACCGCAAGCCGGTTATTGCAGCGGTCAATGGCGACTGCATCGCCGGCGGCATCGAACTGATGCTGGCGAGTGACATCCGCCTGGCCGCTCCGACGGCGCGCTTCGGCCTGACGGAAGTGAAGTGGGGCGTCTATCCCTTTGGCGGGGCGACCACCAAGCTGCAAGCGCAGATTGGCTTTGTCCACGCGATGGAATTGCTGCTGACCGGCAAGCTGATCGACGCGGCGGAGGCGGCCCGGATCAACCTGATCAACCGCGTCGTGCCGGCGGAAAGCCTGCTGGACCAGTGCCTGGAGATAGCGGAGACCATCGCCGCCAACTCGCCGGCCGCGGTGCAGGCGGTGAAAGAGCAGTATTCCACCAGCGCCTTCCTGCGCGACATTGGGAAAGAGCCGCTGGAGCAGACGCTCGGCGACCGCGTGCGCCAAAGCCCGGACTTCAAGGAAGGCGTTGCGGCGTTCCTGGGCAAGCGCAAGCCGGACTATTAACGCCAGTCGGGTATTCCAAGCCCTAGGCCGGCGCGCCGTCCGTTAGCCGCCGCGTGTGCACCCTGCCATCCAGCCCGGCGGCCAGTTCCGCCGCGGTCCATCCGAGCCGACCGTGGCGGATGATGCCGTTGCGGATAATGGCTTCGTCGGCAAAGGGCCGGAAATCTTCGATGTTCGTCCAGATGCGCATCAGCAGGCGGGTCTTCTCCTCCGAGACCGCCGGCGCGTGCGGGGCGCGGCCATGCAGCGTCGTATAATTATTGGCGAACTGGATGTCGCCCGGATTGAACGGGAACTCGAACATGCATTCGCTGGCCAGTTCGTCGAACAGGTTCAACAGTTCGGTCTCCTCCAGGCTGAAGCCATTGCCGCGCTGGGCTGCCTTGGTCATCCAATTGCGGTTATAGCGGCAGGAGACCGCGCCTTCGGCGGCACTGAACACAGGCACGCGATAGCCGGTGGTCGGCGTCTCGCGCGGGTCGTGCTCGTTCTGGCGGTCCCAGGGGAAGCCTTCGTAGAGCATCGGCAGCAAATGCGGCGCGCGCTCGCGGATCATGTTGTGAACCGTCAGCGAACTGGTGAGCCGGCTGGGCGGGGAATCGTCCGGCTGGCGCACGCACAGCAGCGAGACGACGTCGGCCAAATCGACATGTAGCGACACCACCCCGGGATTGCCGACGCCGCGGGTGCCCTGGTTCGGCCGCAAATGTCCCTCGGTGACATAGTGGATCAAGGTGCTGTCGCTGTTTTGCGTCAGGCCGATGCCGAGATGGGCGCAAAACCCCCAATACATCCGCTCCACATCGGCCAGGTCATAGCCTTCGACCGGAAAGCCGTGCAGTAGGGCGATGCCGCGGCCGGAGCGCAATTCCTCGCGAATGCGCAGAATGGTGCGGCGGCAATGCGGCAGCGGAAAGTTCGCGGCGGTAATGTGCGCGAGTTCCAGGCCTTGCGCCTTTGCGCCCGCGCAGGCGGCTAGCAGGTCGCCGACCTCAGCGTCGGCCAGCGTGACCTCCCATCGCCGGTCGCTTTCCAGGTCAGCGACGGTCCAGGCGGCGGGCTCGGTGATCGGGCGATCGAATATCTGGGTCATGGCATAGTCCTCCAGCGGTAAAGGCTATAACTCCACGTCGCCCTTGAACAGGCGTTGGGCGATGGTGCGGGCCAGGATTTCGTTGGTCCCGTCGGCGACATTGGCCTGGCGCACGCGGGCATAGGCCTCGTGCAGGCCCAGTTCGTTGGTGAAGCCCATGGCGCCGTGGGTCTGGATCGCCTGGTCGACGGCGCGGGCTGCCACCTGCACCGAATAGGCCTTGGCCATGGAAAGCTCTTTCACCGCCCGCTCGCCGCGGTCCAGCAGCAGCGCCACGTTCAGGCCCATCAGGTGGGCCGCATGCACCTCCGTCGCCGCGTTGGCCAGCGGGAAGCTGACGCCCTGGTATTCGCTGATCGGGTTGCCGAAGGCCTGCCGCTGCTGTGCATAGTCGATGGCCATCTCCAACGCCCAGCGGGCAAGGCCCACCGCCCGAGCCGAGTTGTAAATCCGGCCCATGGAAACGCCGAGCAGGCCGATTTTGAAACCATCGTGCAGGGTGCCAACCAGTTGCCAGGGCTCCACCTCCACCTCGTCGAACACGGTGATGCCCTCATAGCCACCGATATGGCCGTGCATGCGGATGATGCTCTCGACCTGGATGCCGGGGGTGGACGTCGGCACCAGGAAGGCGCTGATGCCGCCTTTTTTCTGTGCCGCCCGCTCCGGATCGGTCTGGGCGAAGACGATGACATAGTCGGCAATCGGAATGTGCGTCGTCCAGATCTTGCGCCCGCTGATCTTCCAGCCCTTGTCCGTCTTGACCGCGCGGGTCTGTAGCATGGCCGCGTCCGAACCCGCCCCCGGCTCCGACATGCCGAAGCAAAGCATAGACCGGCCCGCCATCATGTCCGGCAGCACGCGCTCGCGCGCCTCGTCGGTGATGGTGGTGAGCACGGCGCTGGGGCCGAAGGCCCAATGCGAGATGACGAAGTCGCAGAGCCAGTTGTGCGGCCCGCAAAGCCGGTAGACCTGCTCAATCAGCGTGTAATAGGCGATCATGCCGAGGCCTGCCCCGCCCAGCGATTCCGGCACGGAGACATTGAAAAAGCCCTGCTTTGCGGAGGCCTGGCGCACGGCCCGGATCTGTTCGATGGCGGCGTCGGTTAAGCGTCCATCGCGGCGGTAGGTGTTGCGCGGGTCGTTCAGCAGGTCGTGGTATTTCTCGTGCCGGGCGATGACTTCCGCCCGGCAAAACGCTTCGACGGCACGGGCGATCTGTTGCAGGTCTTCGGGAATATCAAAGGCGATGGTGGCCATGGTGGTTCTCTGGTGTATCGTTGGTCTATTGACCGCCGATGCTAAGTCCGCCTGCGCCCGGTGTCACCGGTACGTCAGACAAACTTCGGTAAAATCTCCCGCTCGAACATTTTCATGTAGTGGATTTGCTTTTCGATCGTCCCCGGCTCGGTGCTGAACCAGATGTTGGTGCCGCCAGCGTCGGCGATGGCGCTGATGCGCTCGATCCAGTCTTTGGCGTTGCCGGCCAGCGCGTAGCGGTCCATGGCATAGTCGGTCAGGCCCAGGTCCTCCATGCGCTTGGGATTGCGCCCGCCCTGCAAGACATGGTCGTAGAGCTCATAGCCATCGACATATTCCTGGATCTTGTCGCGGAACTGGCCCGGCACGTTCTTGTTGTCCAGGCCAAAGCGCATGGAATGGTTCAGGATCGACGAAACCGAGGCGTGAATGCCGGTAATGGCGGCGTCGCGGTCCTCGTTCAGGGACGAGCGGGTGGTAAACCAGACCGGCACGCTCGCCGGGTCGCGGCCTTCGCTCTTCGCGCCGGCTGCGACGCGGGCGATGGTGTCGCGGATCACCTCAGGCAGAACGCCGGTGCCGGCGATGACGCCATCGAACATCCGTCCGCCCAGGTCGAGCGTGCGTGGGCCTTCGGCGCAGAAGGTGATGGGGATTTGCGGCTTCACCGCCTGCCGGTGCCAGCGCACCCGCTGCGGCCGGCCCTGGTAGGTGGATTCGCCCTTGGCGATCAGTTCGCGCACGCAGGTGACATAATCGGCAATGCGGGCGCGGGTCGCCGGTTTCAGGCCGATATTGTAGACCGCGCTATCACCGCTCGCGATATCGAGAAACGCGCGCCCTTCCGTCATCGCGTCGATGGAGGCGAGGAATGCCGCCATGATCTGCGGCTCGCGCGTGATGGCGTTCGAGGGGTGGATGCCAACCAGGGCGTTCCTGGCGTGTTGGGCAATCAACGTGGTGCGCACATAGGCGTCGCCATAGATGAAGCTGGTGTCCGCCGTGCCGATCATGGCGACGCCGCAGCCATCGATGATGCGGATCAACTCGGCAAAGGCGGCCAAGTCTTTCTGGTAGGGAAAGGTTGAGCCGCTGGATACCAGAACGCCGAAATTTACTTTCATCTTAGGCCTCGTTTCCGTCGATTGTGCGAAGAGCGTATCGACGGCGGGGGGCGCGTCAAGCGGCGTTGCAGTCGGACCGCGGCGTCAGGTACTGACCGCACCTGCCTCCGCCACCCGGTTCTCGAACGCCGCGGCCAGCAAAGCGCGGGTATAGGGTTTTTGCGGGGCGTCGAACACCTGGTCTGCCGGGCCCTGTTCCACCACTTTGCCATCCTTCATCACGATCAGGTCGTGCGCCATGGCGCGGACCACTTTCAGGTCGTGGCTGATAAAGAGATAGGCGAGCTTGTGCCGTTGTTGCAGGTCGCGCAGAAGTTCGACGATCTGCGCCTGGACCGACATGTCCAGCGCGCTGGTCGGCTCGTCCAGCACGACGAAGCGGGGCTTCAGGATCATGGCGCGGGCAATGGCGATGCGCTGGCGCTGGCCGCCGGAGAATTCGTGCGGATAGCGGTCGGCCATTGAGGGCTCCAGGCCGACTTCCTCCAGCACGGCTTCGATCATCCGGTCGGCTTCAGCCTCGCTCGCTGCCAGCCGATGAACCTGTAGGCCCTCGCCGACGATCTGGCGGATCGAGAGGCGTGGCGAAAGTGAGCCGTAAGGGTCTTGGAAGACGATTTGCAGCTCCTTGCGCAACGCGCGCAGAGCATGGCCTTTGGGTTGGCGCAGGTCCTTTCCGCGAAATGTCAGGTTTCCTTCCGCGCGTTCCAACCGGATCAGGCCCAATCCCAGCGTGGTCTTGCCGCTGCCGCTTTCGCCGACGACGCCAACGGTGTGCCCTTCGCGCACGGTCAGCGAGATTCCGTCTACGGCCTTGATATGGCCGACGGTCCGGCGCAGTACGCCGCGCTTGATCGGGAACCAGACCTTCATGGCCTCGCCCTTGATCACCACCGGCGCGTCGGGATCGGCCGGGCGCGGGCGGCCCTTTGGTTCGGCAGCCAGCAGGTGTCGGGTATAGGCGTGCTGCGGCGTATCGAAAATCGTTTCGGTTGAGCCTTGCTCGACGATTTCGCCCTGGGTCATGACGGCGACGCGGTTGGCGACTTTGCGCACGATGCCCAGATCGTGGGTGATCAGCAGCATCGCCATGCCGAGGCGTTGCTGCAATTCTTCCAGCAGTTCCAAAATTTGCGCCTGAATGGTGACGTCGACGGCGGTGGTCGGCTCGTCGGCGATCAGCAGGTCAGGCTCGTTCGCCAACGCCATGGCGATCATCACGCGTTGCCTCTGACCGCCGGACATCTGGTGCGGATAACTGGCGAGGCGGGTTTCCGGGTCCGGAATGCCAACCAAGTGCAACAGTTCCAGCACGCGGGCGCGGGTGCGTTCCGGCGACAGACCCTTGTGCACCCGCAAGACCTCGCCGATCTGCTTGTAGACCGTGTGCAGCGGATTGAGCGCTGTCATCGGCTCTTGAAAGATCATGGCAATGCGGTTGCCGCGGATCGAGCGCAGCACCTGCTGCGACGCGCCGACCATCTGCTTGCCCTCGAACAGGATCGAGCCCGAGGGGTGGCTGGCCGGGGGGTAGGACAGCAATTGCAGGATGCTGAGCGCAGTCACTGATTTGCCAGAGCCGCTTTCGCCGACAAGCGCCAGTGTCTCGCCCTTGTGCAATTCGAACGAAACGCCGCGCACCGCGTGGGCCGTGCGCTTGCCAACCTGGAAATCGACCGCGAGGTTCTCGACTTGTAACAGTGGCGCAGTCATAGGCCGAGTTTCCTGGGGTTAAACGCGTCCCGCACCGCCTCGCCGACAAACACCAGCAGCGATAGCAACACCGCAATGGTGAAGAAGCCGGTAAGCCCCAGCCACGGCGCCTGGAGATTGGCCTTTCCCTGCGCCAACAACGCGCCAAGCGACGGAGAGCCGGGCGGCAGGCCAAAGCCCAGGTAGTCCAGGCCGGTCAGGCTGGTGATGCCGCCCAGAAGTGAGAACGGCAGGAAGGTGAGTGTTGCGACCATGGCGTTCGGCAGCACATGGCGGAATATGATGGTCAAGTCGCGGACGCCCAGGGCGCGAGCGGCGCGGACATAGTCGAAATTCCGGGCGCGCAAGAATTCCGCCCGCACGACGCCGACAAACCCAATCCATCCGAACAGCAGCAGCAAAATGAGAATGGTGAAAAAGCCCGGAACGATAACGCTGGCCATAATGATCAGGATATAAAGCGTCGGCAGGCCGGACCAAATTTCGATAAACCGTTGAAACAACAAGTCGAACCAGCCACCGTAAAATCCCTGCAACGCGCCGGCCGATACGCCGACCGCTGCGCTCAACACGGTCAATATCAATCCGAAAATGACGGATATGCGGAAGCCATAGATCAACCCCGCCAGCACATCGCGCGCCTGGTCGTCGGTGCCGAGCCAGTGGGTGGCATCGGGCGGCGAAGGCGCAGGAGTCGGCAAGTTCCAGGCAACGGTATCGTAGCTGTAGGGGATCAGCGGCCAGATCATCCAGCCCTTCTCGGAGATTTTCTCGCGCAGATAGGTGTCGTGGTAGTCCGCAGCGGTCGGGAACTCGCCGCCAAACGTCGTTTCCGGATAGGATTGCAGCACCGGGAAATAGGCCGATCCATCGTACCAAATCAGGAAGGGCTTATCGTTCGCCAGAAATTCGGCGAAAAGGCTAAGGCCGAACAGGGCGAGAAACACCCACAGCGACCAGTATCCCCGCCGGTTGGCCTTGAAATTCGAGATGCGGCGGTGGGTGAGGGGGGAGAGCGCCATGCCGTTTACGCGCCCCGCGCTTCAAAGTCGATGCGGGGATCGACCAGCATATAAGTCAGGTCGCCGATCAGGCCCATGACCAAGCCCAGCAGGGTAAAGACATACAGCGTCGCAAACATGACCGGATAGTCGCGATTCAGCGCCGACTCCAGGCCCAGCAGGCCGAGGCCGTCCAGCGAGAAGATTGTTTCGATGAACACGGCCGAGCCAAACAGGATGCCGACAAAGGCGCCGGGAAAGCCGGCGATGACGATCAGCATGGCATTGCGGAACACATGGCCCCACAGCACCTGCCCCTCGGTCAATCCCTTGGCGCGTGCTGTGGTCACATATTGCTGGGAGATCTGGTCCAGGAAACTGTTCTTGGTCAGCAGGGTCAGGGTCGCAAACGCGCCAATCATCATGGCGGCGAGCGGCAAGGTCAGGTGCCAGAAATAGTCGATGACCTGTTCCCACCAATGCATATGCTCAAAGCCGGGCGAGGTGAGGCCGCGCAATGGGAACCAGTCATAATAGTTGCCGCCAGCGAACAGAACCAGCAACAGGATGGCAAAGCCGAAGCTGGGGATGGCATTGCCGACGATGATCACGCCGCTGGTCCAGATGTCGAAGCGCGAGCCGTCCCGCACCGCCTTGCGGATGCCCAGAGGCAGGCAGATCAGATAGGTCAGCAGCGTTGTCCAGAGGCCGAGCGAGATCGACACCGGCATTTTATCGATCACCAGATCGACGACCGACTGGTCGCGGAAAAAGCTGTTGCCGAAATCGAAGGTCAGGTAGTTGCCGATCATCAGTACGAAGCGCTCGCCCAGCGGCTTGTCAAAGCCGAAGCGCTTTTCCAGGTCCTTGATGAACTGCGGGTCCAGCCCCTGTGCGCCGCGGTAGCTGGATGTCGCCTGGCTGCCAGAGCTGGCGCCCGGGGCCGGCTGCGTGTTGCTGCCGGCGGTAAAATCGCCGCCGCTTTGGGTAATGCGCTCAACCGCGCCGCCGCCTTGCCCGGTCAGGTTGGCGATCACCTGCTCGACCGGGCCGCCCGGCGCAATTTGGATAATCACGAAGTTCAGCGCCATGATGCCAAACAAAGTCGGAATCATCAGCAGCAGGCGGCGGACAATATAGGCGAGCATCAGTTGCCGGACTTGCCGCGTGCGGCGGCCAAGGTTTCCGCTTTGGCTGGGTCATACCACCACCAAGAGAAGCTGGTGCCCTCGTCCTTGATCAACGGTGGCCGGCCGAATTTGTTCCAGTACAGCATACGATCTTGCGACAGGTACCAGTTCGGAATGACGAAGTGGTGCGACAGCAAGACCCGGTCGAGCGCGCGAGTGCGCACCACCAGTTGTTCGCGGTCGGGAGCCGAGATCACTTGCTCGATCAGTGCATCGACAACGGGGTCTTTCAGGCCGGCGTAGTTGCGGGAGCCAGGCTGGTCCGCGGCGGCGCTGCCCCAAAAGCTGCGCTGTTCGTTGCCGGGCGACTCACTCTGGCCCCAGCCGCTGGAGATCATGTCGTAGTCTTTGCCGCGCACGCGGTTGATATATTGCGCGTCGTCGACCTCGCGCACCTCCATCTTGATGCCTATGCGCTCCAGCGTCTGCTTCATCGGCAACACGATGCGGTCAAAGGCGCCGCCCGCACGCAACAGCATTTCGAACGCCAGCGGCTCGCCGGTCTTGGCATTGACCATGATCTGATTCCGCACCTCATAGCCGGCCTGTTTCAACAGGCGCAGCGCCGTGCGGATATTGTCGCGCTGCTGGCCGGAGCCGTCAGTCGACGGCGGCTGGTATTCCTTTGTGAACACTTCCGGCGGAAGTTGGGCGCGATAAGGCTCCAGTATGGCGAGCTCTGCTCCGGCCGGCAGGCCGCTGGAGCCGAGTTCGGAGTTGGAGAAGAAGCTTTTCGCGCGGGTATACTGGCCAAAGAACAGGTTCTTGTTCGTCCATTCGAAGTCAAAGGCATAGGCCATCGCCTCACGCACCCGCACGTCCTGGAATTGCGGACGGCGCAGGTTCATGACAAAGGCCTGCATGCCTGCGGGCCGGTTCTGTGGCACCGCCTCCTTGACCAACCAGCCCTTGCGCACCGCTTCGATATCGAAATCCTGGGCCCAGGCCTTGGCCTGATTTTCCTGGTAGAAGTCGATATCGCCGGCCTTGATCGCTTCGCGGATGACGGTTGGGTCCCGATAGTAGTCGTACCGCATGCTGTCGAAATTGTCCTGGCCGCGATTGACCGCCAGATCTTTGCCCCAATAATCCTTGACGCGTTCCACCTCGACAAAGCGGCCCGCCTCGAAACTGGCGACGCGATAAGGACCGGAGCCTAAAGGCGGCTCCAACGTAGTCTTGGAGAAATCGCGGGTTTCCCAATAGTGCTTCGGCAAAATCGGCAATTGGCCGATGATCAGCGGCAGTTCACGGTTTTCGCCCTTCGCAAACCGGAAGGTCACGTCGCGTTCGCCGGTGGCTTCAGCGCTGGTCACACTGGCGTAGTAGAAGCGGTAGAAGGGCTGGCCCTGTTCCTTCAGGATGTTGAACGAAAACACCACGTCCGCCGGTGTGATCGGCTGGCCATCGTGCCAGCGCGCCTCGGGCCGCATATGAAAGGTGATCCAGGACCGGTCTTCCGGATAGGTGATGCTTTCGGCGATCAGGCCGTACTGGGTAAAGGCCTCGTCGGCGCTAGACACCATCAGCGTTTCCACCGCCATGCCGCTGCCAACGCCCGGGTTGCCCTTGGGTATAAAGGGATTGAAGCTGTCGAACGTGCCAGAGGTCGCCAACCGCACTGCCCCGCCCTTTGGCGCAGCCGGGTTCACATAATCGAAGTGCGTAAAGCCGGCGGTGTATTTCGGTGCGCCATGCATCGCTATGGCATGGGAATGGATGATTCGCGGCTCGTCGGTTGCGCCGGCAGTGGCCGTAAGTCCAAGAGCCAATAGCAGGAAAGTGACGGTCAATCGGATCACGAGTTGGCACCCTGTTGATTGCGGAGTCTTGGGCGATGGGCTTAGAGAGTGGGAATTGAAGCGGGCGATTGCCAGCGCCAAGCCGTCGCTCACGCAGAAGTTAGCACAGGGTCATGCCTGTTCCGGCAGGTCCAGGCGCACGGCAATGCCCTCCAGCCCTGGTCCGGCGGCGGGATAGCGTTGCAGCACCAGCGGATCGTGGCCGGGCACGACATGGCTGTCGGACGGGGCCAGGCGGCGAAGCGTGCGATAGCCTTCCAGCATCCCGAACATGTGGATATGCGTGGTAAACTGCGGCTCTTCCAGGAAGCTCTCATAGTAGTGCGCCGCATCCGTCGCCAGTACGACCCGGCCGCGCTTGGTGTTGACGGTCACACATTGCAGACCGGCGGCATGGCCGCCGATGAAATGCACGTTAATGCCGGGCGCGATCTCTGCATCGCCGGAGTAATATTGCACCCGATAGGCAAAGGTCGCCTGCAGGGTTTGCAGCGCGTCTTCCTTGGTAAAGGAATGGCCAAGCACGCCAAAGGTGATGCCGCGGCCGGTTGCAAACGCCATCTCTGCGGTTTGCAGGTGGAACCGGGCGTTCGGAAACATGTCCAGGTTGCCGGCATGGTCGTAATGCATATGGCTGATGATGACGTCTTTGATGCTGTCCGGATCGATGCCGACCCGTTCCAGCCCCTCGCGTGGGCTTTGGGTATAGGTGCGGCCGCGCCGCTCGCCTTCGGCCTTGGAAAAGCCCGTATCGACGACAATGGTGCGGTCCTCGTTGCGGATCGCCCAGATATAGTAATCCATGGCCAGCGGTGCATTGTGCGGGTCGCCATGAATAAAGATCGAGCCGCGGGTACCGACCCGCTCTCCGTACTTGATGGCGAAGATTTCGTAGGTGGGGGTGGTCATGGGGATTACTCGCGCAGGAATTCCTCGTTCGGGCGCAAGCTTAGCCGTGCCGACGCTGGGTGCAAAGGGCTACAGCCCGCAATCCTTCATCCCTGTCCCAGCAGCGCCACTGCCTCTGCATGCACGCGGGCATCGCCGGCGGCCAGAACGGTACCGTCGCCGGTCAAGCTGAGTGGGTCGCCGGCCCAATCGGTGATTTTGCCGCCTGCGCCCTCTATGACTGGCGCCAGGGCCATGAAGTCGTAGGACTGCATGCTGGCTTCGATGGTTAGGTCGAGGCAGCCGCTTGCAACCAAGCCATAGCCATAACAGTCACCGCCATAGTTGCAGCCGGCCGATGCCGTTCGGACGCGGGCAAAGCCGCCGGCTTCGCGGCCAGGCCGAAACATTTCCGGCGAGGTCGCGTTGATCCAGGCATGGGCGAGGTCTGCGCAGGCCCGCGTCGCGGTCGCTTCGCCATTCCAGGTGGTGACGTGGCCAGTTGCGCCCAGCCATTGCTCCCCCAGCAGGGGCATATCGATCAGCCCCAGCACCGGGCGTCCCTTATAGGCCAAGGCAATCAGCGTGCCGAAGGTCGGCTTGCCGACGACGAAGGCGCGGGTGCCGTCCAGCGGGTCCAGTACCCAAACATAGTCGGCATCGGTACGCTCGCTGCCGTGTTCCTCGCCGATAATGCCGTGGTCTGGCGCCTCCCGCTCGAGCAACTGCCGGATAGTGGCTTCTGCCTCGCGGTCGGCGCGGGTGACGGGGGATTCGTCGCCCTTGCGGATCACGTCCAGCTTGGCGCGGAAATAGCGACGCAAAATCGGGCGGCTAAGATTAGCCGCCCGTTTTGCAAGGTCGATCAGGTCAGATGAAACAGCTTGCATCAGGCGCGCTGCCGCCCCTTAGTGCTTGGGCTTGTCATGCCCGGCTGCGGCAGGTGCAGCTGCCGGAGCTGCCGCGGCCGGATCGGGCAACGGCGGCGGGTTGGTTGTCACCGAGCGCATATATGCGATGACGGCGGCGCGTTCTTTCGGGTCCTTCAAGCCGGGGAAGGACATTTTCGTGCCCGGTGCATAATCCTTTGGCTTGTAGAGGAATTTGTTCAGATCTTCGTAGGTCCAGGAGCCTGCCATACCGGACAACGCCGCCGAATAGGCGAAGTCCTTTTTGGCATGCGCCGCGCCAACGATGTCGTGCAGGTTCGGGCCAACCTTATTCGGGCCGCCAGCCTCGAAGGTATGACAGGACGCGCACTTCTTGGCGACTTTCTCGCCATCGGCTGCCGAGGCAGCCGCGAGGAAAGCGGCAATCGGCTCCGGACCGGCCGGGGCTGCCGGGCCGGCATTGTGATCGGCTGGGGCCAGGTCGGCAAAAAGGTTTGGGCCATGATGGCCGCCGTGGGCGCCCGGAACGGGGATGATCAGTTTGGCAACAAAGCCTAACAGCATCGCCACCACGCCTGCGGTGAGGATCGCGCCAGCGACCTTGTTGATCTCCATCGTGTTCATGAACCGGCCTTTCTCGTCCAAATAACTCGTCGCGCTATTACGCTGATCTTGTATAGCAGCGCTACCGCCGATCGGGAGTCGCGCAAATGCGGCTCAACGCCACTGTCGCGGCCAAATCGTGGCGGCGACACCGTCGCGCTTGCTGAATGCGGGCAAACCGGGCATGCGGTTACCAGCATGTTTGATTGATTTTATCCGAACAGGTTCCGGCCATGCAATCCATCGTTCTCATCCCGGCACGCCTCGCGTCGACCCGGCTGCCGAACAAGCCGCTGGCCGATATCGGCGGCAAGCCGATGATCGTGCGTGTGATGGAACGGGCGCTTGCCGCGGATATCGGCCCTGTGGTCGTGGCGGCGGCAGAGGCGGAGATTGTTGAGGCGGTGCGGGCTGCCGGTGGCGATGCCGTCCTGACGGACCCAGATTTGCCCAGCGGATCCGACCGGATCATGGCGGCGTTGGATCAGTGTGACCCGCTGTCGGTCTACGACCGGGTGGTGAACGTGCAGGGCGACCTGCCGACGATCGATCCGCAGACGATTCGCGATACGCTTGGCGCGCTCGAAGACGCCGACATCGCGACGCCTGTGGCGGAAATCGTCCGTGAGGAAGAACGCACCAACCCGAACGTCGTCAAAGCGATCTTTGGCGCCAATCGCAGAGCACTGTATTTTACCCGTGCGACCGCGCCGACGGGGGAGGGGCCGCTGTATCATCACATCGGCCTATATGTGTACCGCCGCGCCGCTTTGCGCCGCTTCGTACAATTGCCGCCGGGGCTGTTGGAACAGCGCGAACGGCTGGAGCAATTGCGTGCATTAGAAGCGGGGATGCAAATTAACGTTGCAATCGTTGACACCGTGCCGTTGGGCGTCGACACTCCCGCCGATCTTGAAAGGGCGCGCGTATGGTATGCGGCCCAATCCGCTATCGATGAAGCCTGATGACAGATCCATCCCGTACCATAGCCTTTCAGGGCGCGCCCGGCGCATACTCCGACCTGGCCTGCCGCAACGCCTATCCGGACTACAAGACGCTGCCATGCGGCTCGTTCGAAGGTGCATTCAGGGCGGTGGAGGACGGGAAGGCCGGCCTTGCCATGATCCCGATCGAGAATTCCCTGGCGGGCCGCGTCGCCGATATTCATCATTTGCTGCCGGGGACCGGCCTGCACATTATCGGTGAGCATTTTCAGCGGGTGCAGCACCAGTTGCTGGGCGTTGTCGGTGCGTCGCTTCAGACGATCAAGCGGGTCCGCAGCCATGTGCACGCGCTGGGGCAATGCCGGCAGGCGTTCAAGCGGCTGGGATTGGAAGCTATCGTTCATGCCGATACGGCTGGCGCGGCAGCCGACCTGGCCAAATCCGGCGACGTCGAGGAAGCGGCGGTCGCGTCCAGCCTGGCAGCAGAGCTGTATGGGCTTCAGGTGCTGGAGCGCGATATCGAGGACGCAAGCCATAACACCACGCGGTTTATCGTGCTAAGCCGTGAACCGGTCCGGCCGGTCGCCAGCGATCACCAACGGATGATGACGACCTTTGTGTTCCGTGTTCGCAATGTGCCGGCAGCCTTGTTTAAGGCATTGGGCGGGTTTGCCACCAACGGGGTCAATATGACCAAGTTGGAAAGCTACATGGTCGAAGGGGAATTCACAGCGACACAATTCTATGTCGACGTCGAAGGCCATCCGGATCAGGCAGCGCTGCGCAACGCGCTGGAAGAACTGGAATTTTTTAGCCGCGAAGTGCGGATTCTCGGGGTTTACCCGGCCCACGCGTTCCGCACGGAACAAGGGTTTTAAAGCGGGTTCTCATCAAGGTTCGTCCAGCTTTTGGCGCACCTGTCCCCAATCGCAACAGCGCCCGCAATGCCATGAAGGCGGTGCGGGCGCTGTTATCTCAACCGAAGCGTATGCCGCCGCTGGAGTATAAGCAGCGGCGGGCGAAGCCAACCTATGCGGCGCGCGCAGCTTGGGCCTGATCGACCAGAACTTTGAAGGCTTCCGGCTCGCGCACGGCCAGATCGGCCAGAACCTTGCGATCGACCTCGATCTGGGCCTTGTGGATGCCGTCCATGAACTGGCTGTAGGTCATGCCATGTTCTCGCGCGGCAGCGTTGATGCGCTGGATCCAGAGCGCGCGGAAATTGCGCTTCTTGGTGCGGCGGTCGCGATAGGCGTATTGCAGCGCCTTTTCGACTTTTTCGACGGCAACCGTGAAGGTGTTGTTGTTGCGGCCGCGATAGCCCTTGGCCATCGCAATAATTTTTTTGTGGCGAGCCTTGGCGGTTACGCCGCGTTTCACACGAGCCATAGCTTATGTTCTCCTGATAATGATGCGGTTGGGCTTAGCGGTCGTATGGCATGAATTTGCGCACGATCGTCTGATCGGCCACGCTCATCACCCGCGTTCCGCGCGCCTGGCGCTTCATCTTCTGGCTTTTGCTGGAAAGAATGTGGCGTTTGTAGGCCGCATTCATCAGGATCTTGCCGGTGCCGGTCCGCTTAAAGCGGCCTTTGACACTGCTTTTCGTCTTCATCTTGGGCATTTTCGGGTCCTCATCGCTGAGTGATAAATTCACCCACCTTGGCAATGCCCGGTCGATACGCTTCGAAACGAGCGCTCGACCCTTAGCCAGGCAGGCGGTGGTGAAGCGGCGGTGTATACGCGCCCGCTTCGCGGAAAGCAAGCGGTGACGCGCTGGACAGCCGGCGCGGCACTCTGTCATAATCGCTGGTAATGCGTGCTGAAGCGCACCTGCAATTGTGAGGATCCAACTATGGGCTATCAAACGATTCAAGTCGATCCGGTCACACCGCGGATCGGTGCGATGGTTTCCGGCGTTGACTTGAGCAAGCCGGTATCGAACCAGCAGTATTCTGAGATCCACGACGCGCTGATGGCGCACCAGGTCATATTCTTCCGCGACCAGGATATGACGCTGGAGCAGCAAAAGGATCTGGGACGGCATTTCGGCGAGCTGCATATCCATCCGGCGTCACCGGGGCCAGAAGGGCATCCGGAGGTGCTGATCATCCATGCCGACGCAAACTCGAAGCGCGTCGCTGGCGAGCGTTGGCATTCCGACGTCAGTTGTGATCCGGAGCCGCCGATGGGCTCGATCCTGCATCTGCATCAAGTTCCCCCAAGCGGCGGCGATACGCTTTTCGCCAGCATGTACGCCGCGTACGACGCCCTCAGCGACCGGATGAAAACCTATCTAAAGGGGCTGACCGCCACCCATTCTGGTGAGCAGGTCTATCGCGGGCGCTATGCCGACAAGGGCGTCAACGATGCTGGCAAGGTGTATCCGACCAACGTGCATCCGGTGGTGCGCACGCATCCTGTTACGGGACGGAAGGCGTTGTTCGTCAACCCGACCTTCACGGTAAAAATCAATGAGGTCAGCCGCGACGAGAGCGAAGGGTTGTTGCGTTTCCTCTATGACTTCAGCGCCAAGCCTGATTTCCAGTGCCGATTCCGGTGGCAGGAGAAATCGGTGGCGTTCTGGGACAACCGTTGCGTGCAGCATATCGCCATGTGGGACTACTATCCGCAGGTGCGCAGCGGCTATCGCATCACAATCAAGGGCGACCGGCCGGTCTGAGCCTGCGAAGGAGAAAGCCAGTGGGAAAGATTCGCCGCGTTACCTCTCCCCAGGTGGCAGAACCTGCGCCGGGGACCTGGTCGAATTGCCTGGTCGCCGGCGATACCGTTTATATCGCCGGGCTGACCGCTCGCGGCGCCGGCGGCCAGGCGCTCGGCGGTGACGACGAAGCCCAGGCGCGGGCGATCTTCGAGAAGATCAAGGCCCTGGTCGAAGCTGCCGGTGGGCAGATGTCAGACCTGGTGAAGATGACAATCTATGTCACCGATATCCGCCGGCGCGAACAGGTCTGGCGCGCCCGCAAAGACTTTTTTACCGGGGACTTTCCTACCAGCACACTGGTCGAAGTTTCGAAATTGGCCGACCCTGCGATTACGGTGGAGATCGACGCCGTTGCGTATCTTGGTTAGAATCGCCCTGGTCTGATGCCTTCCCCTGACCGAAACCAAGGATGCCAAGCATGGCGTTGACTGTCGCAAAATTCCTCGATGTCGCCGATGGCCTGCAGGCCAACCAGTTCAGCGTCGGTGAACGCTACCAAATCAACAGCATTTCCGAGCTGGACGAGACCTACAAGCAGCTGATGGACAAGCCGGTGCCCGTCGTCATGGCGGTTGTCGGGGGCGACGGCCGCCCGAACCTGACGCCGATGTGGTTCGACTATGAGGGCGACAAGGTCCTGGTCAACGTCGCAGAACAGCGGCGCAAGACCGACTGGATCCGCAAGACGCCGCAATTGACGCTGCTATTGCTCAACCCGGCCAACATGTACCATTGGATGAGCCTGAAAGTGACCGTCGAGCGCGAGATCAGTGAGGACGATCCGAAGGAAGGCCCGCGTGTGACGGCACAGCTGAACAAAATCTGGAAGAAGTACATCGGCGAGGGTGAGGAATACGGGCTGCGCGACCCATCGATCAACGAGCGCCGCGTTCTGTTCGAATGCCGCGTCGACCGCATCGCCACGTTCGGCAAGCCAGGCTGACGCTTTACTCCGCGTCCAGCTCGCTGTCCCAATAAAGGTAGTCGCGCCAGCTTTCGTGTAAAAAATTGGGCGGGAACCCCCGCCCATGCGCCTGCAATTGGTGTACGGACGGTTCCGCAGGCGTATGGAGCGGGATCATCCCTACGACCGCCGGCATTTTATTACCCTTGGTTAAATTGCAGGACGAACAGGAGGTGACGACATTTTCCCATGTCGTCCGGCCGCCCTTCGACCGTGGAATCACATGGTCGAAGGTCAGGTCCTGCGGCGGAAAGCGGTCGCCGCAATACTGGCAATCAAACCGGTCGCGCAAAAATACGTTGAAGCGTGTGAACGCCGCGCGTTTGGCCGGCGGCACATATTCCTTCAATGCGATGACCGACGGCAGCGGCATCTCAAAATTCGGCGAATGAATGGCGATGTCGTATTCCGCCAATACGTTCACGCGGTCCAGAAAGACCGCCTTGATCGATTCCCGCCACGACCACAACGACAGCGGAAAATAGCTGAGTGGTCGAAAATCAGCGTTCAACACCAATGCCGAACATCGGTCCAAAGCGACGTGCATGTCAGCAACGCTCCTTTGGTGAAAAGGCGTGGCGCCAGCCACCCGGCACTGTCCGCTCG
>JAPOJR010000041.1 GCA_029978325.1 Alphaproteobacteria bacterium
TGACGGTTGCGATGGCACGGTTGTTCTGGCGGGTGAGTTCGTCCGGTCCGTCTGCGACGCTGATATCCAGCAGGTTGGCGCCGGCACGGATCAAGGGCACATCGATGGGCGAGGGAATTCCGGTCGCGACGCTCGTCTTCAGGATTTCCTCGCCATTGCGCCGAACGCTAATTTCCGCGGTTGCGGGGCCATTTTCATTGCCGAGGTCATCCACCCGGACCATAAGCTGGGCGGGCTCGCCGACGATGCCGAAGCGTGGCGACTGCAGCAGTTGCAAGCGGCGATCGCGTTCGCCCGCCCTCCCGGTCAGCAGCAAATGCACGGGGCCAGTCTGCTCGTCCGTTGCCGGTTGATCGTGAACCTGGCCGTCGGACAATACGACGATTCCCGCCCGCCGTCCGGGAGGGATATCTGCGACGGCGTTGCGCCATGCATCGAACAGATGGGTTCCCGGCGTTTGTTCGCTTGGCGTTCCGGCTCTCACTTCACGCCATTCAAGGTTCGGAATGCGTTTGGCCGCGGCGCGCAGGTCCGACAAAGCCGCTTCGCGCTGCGAAGATCGCTGCCCGATCTCAAGACTAGGGGACATATCAACCAATGCTATCGCGACATCGGCGTGCGGCACGCGGTCTTCTTCCATCCATTGCGGCCGTGACAGCGCCAGAAGCAAGAACGCAAACGCAAGCGCCCGCCAGATCGCGCCGTTAGCGCGGCGCCATAAGGAATAGCCGCTCAGCACCGCGGCAATTGCGGCGACCGTGGCGATGGCGACCCACGGCACAAGCGGCGAGAACGCAATCGTCCAGTCGGTCATTGGCCAAGACGCTTCAGAATGTCGGGGACATGCACTTGGTCGCTCTTGTAATTGCCGGTTAACACGTACATCGCGAGATTGACGCCAAACCGATAAGCAAATTCGCGTTGCCGCTGCCCGCCAGGGTAGACGGGAAACAAGGGCCGCCAATCTGCATCCATGGCCCATGCCGCGGCCCAATCGTTCCGCCCGATGATCACGCCAGAAACATCGTCCCGGCTGTCGGCGGCGTCGGTTTCGACCCAAAGCGGCCCGCCGCTCCAGCGTCCGGGAAAGTCGCGCAGCAGGTAAAACGAGCGGGTCAGGACATGGTCGCTGGGAATGGGCTGAAGCGGTGGGATGCGCACCCCGGCCAGCAGCGAGCGCAATCGCGCCCCGCCCGGCCCGCCAACGCCGCCGGCGTCTTGGTCTCGGGTGTCGAACAATATGGTGCCGCCACGCTCCAGAAACGACGAGACACGCTCTTTTGCCGAAGCCGAAAGGTCGGGCTGTCCCGGCACAATGGGCCAATATATCAGTGGAAAGAACGCCAGCTCGGTGCGTTCGATGTCAATCGGGATCGCTGGGCCGGGTTCTATCGTTGTGCGGGCGGCTAGCACCTTGCCAAGACCGTTCAACCCTGCGGCGCTTGTTCGATCGACGCCTGCATCGCCGGTCACAACATAGGCCAGGTGGGTTTCCATTGTTGCCTTTAGCGCCAGGTCATCCGACGCATTGGCGGGCTTGACGACCTGCGTCGCCGCGGTCGCAAGCATCATGGCGGCGATCCCAAAACTGGCGGCGCGGGTGCTGCTGCGCCGGAAGTGGCCGCGCAACCAGAGTGACACTACCGTATCGGTCAGCAACAGCATCAGCGCCGCCAAAAGCAGCCACGCGCCCAAATCCTGACTCCGGCGTTCGTCGAGACTGCGAACTGCGACTCCGCCGGGCCAATCCGATATCGGCGCCAAAGCCGTTTCGGTCAGCGCCGGGGCTAGGTTCCAGGCCATTGGCGCCTGCTTGCTTCCATAATATCCAGGCGGATGAACAGCGCTTGGCGGGGCCAGAGCCGGCGTTGGCCGTGCAGGCAATGGGCGAACATCCGGCGTCGGGTCTTGAAGATTGCCAAATCCGTCCAAAACCCTCTGCGGGGGCAAGGGCTGGTCGGCAATGAGGAAGTCTGGGCTGCCCTGGCTCAGCCAAATCAGCCTGCCAAGCATTTCGAGGAACAGGCCCGAAAGCGGCAGCGTCGACCAATCCGTATCCGGGCTGACATGGACCAGTACGATCCAGCCGCCATTGCGTTGTTGTGCCGTGACGAGCGGCGTGCCATCCGCCAGTGAAGCCCAGGTCTTGTCCCGAAGACCGGGCTCCGGTTCGGCCAGGATCTGGCGCTTGACGGAGACGTCTGCTGGAATCGCAAGGCCTGCAAAGGGACTGGTGTCCGGAAATGCAGCCATCTTCTGCGGGGCATCCCAGCTGAGCGTCCCGCCAAGGCTGCGGCTGAGTGGACGCAACTCGACCGGGAGCCAGCTGTCTGGCCGTTCCGACAAGCCGGCGCTGGCAAAGCGAAGGAGCATTCCGCCGCTTGCAAGCCACGCGTCCAATTTCGCGGCAAGGGCTGGCGTCGGCTCCAGCCGTTCCCGCAAAACCAGAATGCTGGGGTTGGCGGCGAGAACGGTTTCGAATTCGCCTTCAGAGAATGCTGCCAGCCCTGAGAAAGCCGACCGAATATAGTGCGCCGGATCGAGCAGCGGGTGGCCTGCCCTCGCATTGCCGGTGCTGACCAGCCCGACGGTCCGTTGTGCCCATCGGCTGTCCAACAGTACAGTGCCTCCGGCGTGGTTGGCGCCGGCCAGTTGCAGGCGCTGTACCTGGTTGACCATGCCGGTCGGCAATTGCCAGCTCGCTTCGGCGCGCTTTTCACCCGCGGCGAACGGCAGAGACATCGAGGCCAGCGTTCGGCCATCGGCGGCTGTCGCCAGGACTTCTACGGTCTGCGGCTGTGTGGCGACCGCTCTTACAGCTGTGATCCGCAAACCCTGATTGGCCGGCAAAGGCTCCTGCAACAACATCGGGTCCGACTGACCAGTATAAACGACGAGCTGCCCCAATCGCTGCAAGCGTTCCGCCAGTTCCATGCGGCCTGCCGTTTCCAATCCGTCGGTGAGCCAGATGGATTCGGCGGGGCCGGACAGGTTTGCAAGCAAATGCAACGGCGTCTTGCGGTCGGTCAGCCAGGGATGGGGCCGCATTGCGCCGGCAACAGCCCGCCAGTCAGAAGCGGGTTTGATCGAAATTCCGTCGGCAGCGGTCGCCGCCATTGCTGTCGGCAGAACCAAAATACCCCGGTCGGATCGTTGCGCTTCGTCCAGGATGTTCGCCAGAACCGTTTGGCGTTTCTGCCAGTCTTGGCCGGCCGCCCATCCATTGTCGACAACGATTACAACAGGCCCTTTGCCTCGCAGCCTTTGCTGCGGCGCCAGAACCGGGTCGGATAGCGCCAGTATGACCAGCGCCGCGATCAGCATACGCAACGCCAGAAGCCACCAGGGCATGCGGGCGGCGCTCTCTGCCCGTTCCAGAAGCCCCTCCAGCAAGGCGATGGCCGGAAAGCGCGCGCGTTGCGGCGGCGGCGGCAGCAGCCGCAGCAGCCACCACAGACCTGGCAACGCCGCCAGCGCCACCAGCACCCAAGGCTGGGAAAATCCGAGGATTCCGGCCAGGCTAAGCATGGACCGACCGCCGGTCGATGGAAATGGCCTGGTGCAGCCCAAGCAGCAGCGGCAGCGGCGGGTGGTCGGTCGCGTGGCGGCTGAAGCGCCAGCCGAGCCGACGGCAGATAGTTTTCATCCGTTCGTTGTGTTGGGCAAAGCGGGCAGAATACGCATCCGTGAGGTCTTCAGCGCGGCGCAGCAGAACTGGCGCTTCGCCTTCCAGGCCCTCTACCCGCACTCTGCCGCGCATGGTCAGGCGTGCTTCAACCGGGTCGATGACCTGCACGATGTGACCGCGAACCCCGGGCCGCGCCAATTGCGTCAACCGCCGGTCCCACGCATCGAGCGGTGTCCAGGTGTCGCTGAATGCCAGGACGGTCGCATGCCGCGGCAACTCGGCGGCGATCGGCAATCCTGTGGCGCCGTGTTGTTCGGGCAACATCTCGCAGAGATGATCAAGCGCTTGCGGTCCGGACCGGATCATCCGGGTGCGATCAGCGCACAGCAGGCCAACACGCTCGCCAGAACGCAACAGCAGCGACGCCATAGCGAAAAGCAGCACTGAGGCGCGGTCCAACTTGGTGTGCCGACCGCGCGCGCCGCTGAATTGCATGGATGGCGACTGGTCCAACCAAAGCCAAAAGCTTTCGGCAGCTTGCCATTCCTGTTCCCGCACAAAATGGCGGTCACCCTGTGCGGACCGGCGCCAATCGATAGACCTGCTTGGATCGCCGGGTCGATAGGGCCGGAACTGCCAAAAGCTATCGCCTGGGCCGGACCGTCTGCGGCCATGCGATCCCATCGCAACGGTTGCGGCGATGCGCAAGGCCTGGGTGCGCAGGTCGGGAAGCCGCGCCGCCCAGTCTTCTGCGGACCGGCGGTTGCGCCGGTGGGATGCGGTTTCCGGTCCCTGTGCGATCACTGGATTTCCCGGACGAGTGCGCTGATCACGTCACCGGAGCGCACGCCCTCCGCCCGCGCCACATAGGTCAGGGCGATGCGATGGCGCAATACCGGCTCCGCCAATGCTACGACATCATCCAGCGAAGGCGCATAGCGGCCTTGCAGTAGTGCGCGGGCGCGGCTGGCTAACATAAGCGCTTGTGCGGCCCTAGGCCCAGGGCCCCATTCCAGGTGCTGGACGATTTCGGAATTGGCCTCTGTTTCTCCAGGGCGCCCGGACCGAACCAGCCGCAAGATACCCTCCAAGACCTGTTCGGCCACGGGCAGGCGGCGAACCAGGGCCTGTGCCGCGACCAGTTCAGCCGGGGTCATGACCGTTTTCGGTACTGGCTGTTCCGTGCCGGTCGTGACTGTGAGGATCTTTGCCTCTGTCGCCCGGTCCGGATAGGGCACCCGAATGTCGAAAAGAAACCGGTCGAGCTGGGCTTCGGGCAGGGGATAGGTTCCTTCCTGCTCGATCGGGTTCTGTGTTGCCAACACCGTAAATGGGCGCGGCAACGCACGGTCAACGCCAGCGACGGCGACATGCCGTTCCTGCATTGCCTGCAGCAGGGCGGATTGGGTGCGGGGACTGGCGCGGTTGATTTCGTCGGCCATCAGCAATTGCGTGAAAATCGGCCCTTCGATAAAGCGAAAGTGCCGCGAGCCGTCGTCTGCGATGTCCAGTACCTCGGACCCCAGAATATCAGCGGGCATCAGGTCCGGTGTAAACTGGACCCGTTTGGATTGCAGGCCGAACACCTGTCCCAGCGTCTCGACAAGGCGGGTTTTGCCCAGGCCAGGCACGCCGACCAGCAATGCGTGCCCACCCGACAAAAGCGCAATCAGAACCTGATCGATGACCGCGTCCTGACCAAAAAATACCTCGCCGATGGCCTGGCGAGCCTCGGCCAATTGAGCGGTTATCGCTTCGACGGACGCAACCGCGGTTTCGGCGGTAAGGTCGGCTGTTGTGCTACCGGTCATTCCACTTTTTGCTCCGCTCCCGCAGCGAAATAGCAATTATGCCGTGCGTGTCGATTTCTGGCGAGGGTTGAGTGACCCCGGTGCCGCAATGGTGATCGCCCAAGTGGAGGCGTGGCAAAACCTTTCCGCCGGCGGCGAACGCTTCTATATAAGGGGCTGGCTCACGTTCACCAGAAGGGCGTTGTTTTGAGCAAGCCCACCCCGGACCTATCGATTTTGACCGGCACCGCAAACGGTTCGGCGCTGCGGGATTTCGGCATCCGTATCGCTAAAGACGGCACCTGGTATCACAACGGCCTGCCGTTTACGCGCAAAGCCTTGGTGAAGCTGTTCTCCACCGTGATGCAAAGGGCCGAAACGGGAGAGTATTTGCTGGCGACCCCGGTGGAACGCGGTACTATAGAGGTTGAAGACGCCCCGTTCGTTGCGGTGGAGATGGTTGTCGCTGGCGAGGGAGAGGCGCAAACATTGAAGTTCCGCACAAATGTCGACGATTGGGTAACGGCCGACGCCGATCATCCGATCTGGCTGAATGTGGCTGACGATCATGAAGAGCCCCGGCCCTATGTTCTGGTGCGTCCGGGACTGGAAGCGTTGATTGTCCGGCCGGTTTTCTATGATTTAATCGATCTGGCGGACGAAAATCCGGATGGCAGCCTGTCGGTCCGTTCAGGCGGGATCTCACATCATTTGGGGCATGCTGAAGAGTGACGCGAGACCTAATTTTGCGGCGACTGGCCGCCAGCGGCCTGCCAGTTGGGTCCGAGGCTTCCCGCGCTGCCCCAGGGCTGGGCGCGCGTAGCGATTTCGACCTGCATCCGCACGGACGGCCGGGCTATGTCGGCGAACGCACATTAAAGCCGGCGGGCGTGCTGGTCGGCATCGTCAATCGACCCGCCGGGCCCACTGTCTTGTTAACGCAGCGCACAGCGCACCTGAAAAAGCATGCGGGCCAGATCAGTTTCCCAGGCGGCGGTTGGGAAGAACAGGATCCGCACCTGGAGGCGACGGCGCTGCGCGAGACGGAGGAAGAAATCGGCCTGCATCCTCGCCATATCGAGGTTCTGGGGCAACTCTCGCTATACGAGACCTCTACGGCCTATAGTGTGACGCCGGTCGTCGCCTGGATTGAACCGCCGTTTCAGCTGACGGCCGACCCGTTCGAAGTGGCAGAGGTTTTCGAAGTGCCCCTCGATTGGATCATGGACCGGACCAACCATACGCAGGAAAGCAGGGTGCGCGATGGCCGGCGCCGGCACTACTATGTCCTGCCATACCAGAACCGTTTTATCTGGGGCGCGACCGCTGGCATGCTGGTCAACCTGGTGGACGTTCTGACCGACGAGCAAAGGTAGAGGACATGGCGCGCGGCTTGTTGATGACCTTGTTGCCATTGCTGCTGCCGGCGGCACTGTATTTCGCCTGGCGCGTCGTCTATGGCAACGACCGGCTGCCGGCCTGGGCGCAGAATGTTCCATGGATATCGCTTGCGATTATCGGATTGGTGTTGGCGGCTCTGACCCTGGGCACCTGGCGGCTTCTCGATGGCGCGCCGCCCGGCAGCAAGTATGTTTCGCCGCATTATGAAGATGGCCGCTTCGTGCCGGGACGCTTCGAATGAGCGAGGCAGGCGAACCACTGCTGCTGGAGGCCGATGGCCCGGTGCGCACGCTTGCCAGCGTGCCCTGGATGGAGATTGCCGGCGTCCGCGCTGTCGTCTGGGCGTTGGGGCGCGAGCATGTCCGGTTCGTAGGCGGGTGCGTTCGCGATCACCTGCTGGGCAAAACCAGTCTGGACATCGATATCGCCACTGACCTGCCGCCGGGAGAAAGCCTGGTGCGTCTGCGCAATGGCGACATCCGGGTCAAGCCTATCGGTTTCGAACATGGCACGGTGGTGGCCTTTACCAGCACTGGCCAATTCGAGATCACGACGTTGCGGCGCGATGTTGAGACCGATGGCAGGCACGCGACCGTCGCATTTACCGACGATTGGGTGGAGGACGCCCAACGTCGGGATTTCACCATGAATGCTTTATCAGTCGATCCCGATGGGCACTTGTACGATCCATGCAGCGGCTTGACCGACCTGGAAGCGGGGCTGGTCCGGTTCATCGGCAACCCGGACCAGCGAATCGCCGAAGACGTGTTGCGGCTGTTGCGCTTTTTCCGGTTTTCGGCCTGGTATTCGCGGGGCGCTTTGGATCGGGCGGGAGTCGCTGCTGCGGCGCGCGCGGCGGACAGGTTGCAGAACCTGTCTGGAGAGCGGTTGTCCGCAGAAATTCGGCGGCTTCTGACTGCGCCCGATCCAGCCCCGGCGGTCGAGGTGATGGCGCAACATCAGATGTTGCGCGCGCTGACATCTCTGCCGATTCAAGCGCGGCCATTGCGCCGTTTGATAGCCTTGGAGCATTCGCACGGTTTGGAGCCGACGCCGCTGACACGCCTGGCTGCGATGCTGCCCGGAGGTGCGGAGGACTATGCGGCTTTGGCCGACCGTCTGCGCTTTTCCAAAGCAGAGACGGCGAAATTCCAGGCATTGGCGCGGCCGCTTCCACCGCTGGGAGAGGAAGCATCCGACATCCGCCGGGCGCTGTACCGAGTGGGCGACCGAACGCTGTACCGGCACCTTGTCCTGCTGGCGATCGCCGACGGCGATTCCTACCCGGTTGCCGAACGCCTTAGGATCGCTGCGGACTGGCCGTGGCCCAGATTTCCCATCGGCGGGCTCGACCTGCTTGAAATCGGGGTCAAGCCGGGGCCGCACATCGGCCAGATCCTGAAAGTCGTTGAAGATTGGTGGGTGCGCCGGGATTTTGCGCCCGACCGCGCCGATTGTCTTGCCGCCGTTCGCAAATCGCTGGAGCCGGAGCAATGACCCTTTATTCGATGCCGACCTCAGGAGTGAGCGAATGACCAACGCAACAGATCCGTCGGCGGCGTTGGTCGCCGCCAATGAGGCATTCTACGATGCCTTCGACATGGGCGACTACCAGGCCATGGCCGCCGTCTGGGCCGCAGACCATCCTGTCGCGTGCGTCCACCCGGGCAGCGAAACGATCATGGGCCGAGACGCTGTCCTGCGCAGCTGGCATGACATTCTGTCGGCGTCGTCCCGCCCCGCTATCCAGTGTCTGGAGCCCAAGCCCATGCTGTTTCAACAGGTGGGGCTGGTGGTCTGCATCGAAGCCCTGGCCGGTGGGCGCCTGGCCGCAAGCAACCTGTTCGTCATGGAAAGCGGTCACTGGCGCATGGTGCATCACCAAGCCGGTCCGTTGAACACGGTGGTGCCGCTGAGTGGACCAAGACAAAACTGACCCCAATTCCCACGCAAATCAGGAAGCTGAACTATGGTTGAATTCGCTGCCGTGAATGGCGCTCGTATCGCATACACCCTGGATGGTCCGGCTGCGGCTCCGGTGTTGACCATGAGCCACTCGCTGAGCGCGGACCACAGCATGTGGGACCCGCAGATGCCGGCGCTGACCGACGCATACCGGGTTCTGCGCTTCGATACGCGCGGGCATGGCGCCAGCGATGCGCCGGCCGGCGAATATACGCTGGACCAGTTGGCGGCCGATGTGATCGGGCTATGGGAACACCTGGGCATAGCCAGTACCCATTTCTGCGGGCTTTCGATGGGCGGCATGATCGGCCAGACCCTTGCGTTGAAGGCGCCGAAATTCCTGCGGACACTGGTGCTTTGCGATACCGCCAGCAGCTATCCGCCGGCGGCGCAGGCGATGTGGGCAGAGCGCATTGTGGCGGCTAAGGCCAATGGTCTGGAAGCCGGTATCGACGGCACCATCGACCGCTGGTTTTCGCCTGGATTTGTCGCGCGCGCGCCGGAAGTCATTGCCGGCGTCAAGCGGATGATTGCTGCGACCCCCGTCGATGGCTATTGCGGTTGCGGCGCCGCGATTTCGCGATTGGCGCTGACGGACCGATTGGGGGAGATTCAGGTTCCAACCCTTGTCATTTGCGGCGAGGACGATCCCGGCACGCCGCTCGCCATGTCGGAGGTGATTCGCGACGGTATTGCGGGTGCGGAATTGGTCGTTTTGCCGGAAGCGCGTCATTTGTCGAATATGGAGGCGGTCGAAGGCTTCAACACGGCATTGCGCGGCTTCCTCGATAAGCACTGATCGCACATGGCGGCCCTGTGTTGTGGCGTGTCATGCCTTAACAATGCCGCAGGGCCGCATTATCTAATCGACCACGCGTGCGAATCGGCGCGCTTTGTGGCAATAAATACCATGCCGCTATACAAGAGCCTGTCGAGTGAACAGCGAATGCGGTGGGTTGGCCTGCACCGGAATTGGGATTGAAGAGTAGATGGATGGCTTCGACAGCGTTGGCCACATGCTGGCAAACTCCGATCTGGTCCTCCGTGCGGTGCTCGCGATTTTGGTAATCCAGTCGGTTTATATTTGGTACGCCGTGATCAAATATGTGCTGACTGCCCGCCGGGTCGTTGCCCAATGCGCTGACCTGCAGCAAGCGGTGGAGGTGATGGATATTGCCGGTATCCGCACGCAATTGCAGCGCTTCTCGCATTTGCTGACCCGTGCTGGCGGTAAGTCCTTGGCGCAGGCGGAGGATGTCGCTGTTTCTCCGCATGTGCTGGCGCAGGCTGCGGCCCAGCATGCCGATAACTCGCTGTTCGATGATGTCTGGAGCGAGGTGTATGAAGAATTGACCAAGGCTTGTCCCGGCTTGTCGACCATCGCTGCGACAGCGCCGTTCATTGGCCTGCTTGGGACGGTTTGGGGCATTCTGATAGCGTTTTCTTCGATCCGATCGGCTGAATCGATCACATTCAGCGCATTGGCTCCAGCCATCGGCGAAGCCTTGTTTGCCACCATGGCTGGGTTGTTCGTTGCAATTCCGGCGGTGATTGCGAACAACACCCTTTCGACCAGGGCGCAGCGTTTGTCCCGCCGGTTCACCCAGGCCTTTACTGGCCTGGTCGCAGAGGTTGCCCGCATGGGCCGGGCGCCGGCAAAGGCCGATTGGTAACGGCCCGCACGATGGCTCGCCGCTCTCCCCGATCAGGACCGCAAAATCTGGTGTCGACGATTAACGTCACGCCATTTGTCGACGTTTTGCTGGTGTTGCTGGCTCTGATTATCGTCTTCGCCTCGGATGCGCCGGGGTCGAAGAACGCGGCGACCGATCAGGTGGCCGGCGCATTGGGTGCGGAATTCGACGAAAGTGAGACAGTGACGCTGGAATTGGGTGATGACGGTACGATTGTCCTGGCCGGCCTGGCGGTCGAGCCGGGCGACCTGGGATTGGCGTTGGCGCAATTGCGAACCAAAGCGGCGGGCGGCGTGGTGATCAATATCTCCGCTCACAAGAACGTGAATTACCGCTCGTTGTTCACTGTGCTGCAAACTGTCAATGCTTCCCAAGTTGCCGGCGTGACCTTCGCATTAGTCGACTAGCGATGAGCAGCATTACTGCCGATTTCAACCAACGAGACGAACTGCCGGTTTTTCTGGCCATTTTGCTGCATTTTTTGGCGGCCGGATTGGTTTTTTGGTATGTCACGGCTAGCCCGCCGACGCCGCAGCCCATCCGGATCACCGACCTGCCCCTGTCCATCGGACAGATGTTGGCGCAGCAGCAGCCGGACGAACCGCCGGTCAAAAAGCAAATTGCCGAGGCCGCAAAGTCTGAGCCCTCGGCGGCCCAAACAGCCCAGCGCCGTCAGGCCCAATCGAGCCAGCCTGCGGAATTGAGCGCGCGCGTTCCAAACGCAGCCGCGACGACCGCGATTGCTCAACCAGACGCCAAGGCGGCCGATGCGGTCGCCTCCAAGCAGCCGGATGCGTTGCGGGAGGCTGCGAAGGCCAATTCTGCTTCTGCTTCGGCTACGCCGAGTGCGGTTGCCAAACCAAGTTCTAAGGTCGCCGGCGCAGCTTTGCCCGCACTTCGCCTTGTGGCGCCAACGCCGCGGGAGAGCCCGCCGCCATCGCCGCCGTCGCCTGCGCGGGCGACGGCAAACTCCGTGGCGGTTGCGGCTGTAAGCCCAACGGCGAATGGGCAAAAGCTGGTGGAGGCGGTGCCGGATCCAGCCAAAACGCAGATAGCAGCCATTCCACCGCCGCAGGCCACTGAGAAACCGGTAGAAGCACGTCCCCTGGTCGTGCCGCCAAACGAAACGCAAGCCAAGCCGCCCGTGTCGGTCGCAGCGGCGCCCGAACCGAAAGCCAAAGCGCCGGAAACACTGGTTCCCGAGAAAACGCCAAAGGTTGCGCCCTCTGCCAAGATTGAACCGCCCGCGCCCTCGGCTCCGGCTGTAGGGCCGACCGCGCGGATAGCGCTGCCGGCCGCGCCCGCGCCGCTGTCCATCAAGGCGGCGCAGGATGCGTTGGCGAAAAGCAATCCCCAGGCTTTGGCCCGCTCGAAACCCGACCCGGCATCCCAACCGGACGACCCCAAAAATGTCGCGAAGTCTGTGCAACCGGAGACTCGGACTGCAGATCAGTTCCCCGAGGCTCCGGTGCCGCCGCCGCGTAGCCCGCAGCCGGCAATGCCCAAACAGCCGCCGGCTCCGGCTGAGGAGCCTGGCGCCAAGGTGGCGGACGGCGGAAAGCGCGAGGACAAGGGCGCCGCGCAAGCCGCCGCTCTATCGCAACTGGGCAAGATCGGTGGGCTTGGTAAAGTCGGAGCGGCCGATGGCACGGCCGGCGGCAGCGAAACCGGCATCCGGGGCGGCCAGGAATCCTTTGAAGCTCGTGGTTCGGCGATTGCGCAGGCCTGCCTGAACAATGCCGGCACCTTCCTGCCTATCGACGATTTTGTGGCGGTTTTCCCGACGCGGATCGACGGCACGACCCGCGTGGTTACAATTACGGGTTCTCCAAAGATTTCGCGCGGCAGCGTGGCGACAGCCACCAACGGGCGTATCGAGCAGGCGCTGAGCCGGTGCGATGAATTCCAGCGGTTTGTCCTGACTCAATCAAGCGTGCGTGAGTTCCATTTGCAAATAACTTCATCCAGCCTCACTTCAGGCCGGTAGGAGAGACGGATTATGTGGACAGTGTTCAAGAATATCGCTGCGGCGCCTTTGGCGTTGTGCCTGGCTCTGGTGCTGGCGTGGCACACAGCCCCGGCGTTGGCGCAGGTGACGTTTTCGGTTCAAGGCAAAGGACAGGGCTCTATTCGGATCGATCTGGCCTTGTCGCCTGCCGCCGGAATCGATCGCGGCGAATTGCTGACAGAGGCTCGGCTCGTCCAGCGGGATTTGCATTCGAGCGGGTTTTTTTCGTTGGCGATCCTCGCCCCTGGGGAAACCTCGTCGCAAAACGGTTGGCAACAGTCGCAAGGTCAGGCCGCGTATCGCGTGTCGCTGGGATCTGAGGTATTCGGGGCGAACGGGCGAACCATCGAGGTCGATGTCGCGCCAAGCGGAAGCTCAAACCAAGGATTGCGGCGGCGGTTCCAAGTTACCGACAACAATCAGTTTCTGATCGGCCATACGGTAAGCGATATTCTCTATGAGTATTTTGTCGGCCGCGTCGGCTATTTTGCTACCAAGATCGTCTTTGTTCGCGAGGTCCGCGAAGGCCGTCGCAAGCAGTCGCAAATCGTTGCCTCCTATAGCGATGGCAGCGACCTGAACGTGCTGGCTGTCAGCAACGAGGAGCTTGCTTCGCCGCACATTTCCCGCGACGGGTCTTTGCTGCTCTACACCCGGATCACTCAGAACCGGCCGCAACTGTACGTCACCGATTTGCGCACGAACCGTTCCGGGCCGGTCTTTGCCGACCGCGAGGTTCGCTTCGGCCCGGAATTCGCACCCGACGGCAGCATCTTTTACACAAAGACAGTGAACGGCAACGCGGACATCTATCGGGCGCGCATAGGGTCTGCAACCGAGACCCGTTTGACCTTGAGCCCGTCGATCGAGACGGAATCGTCGGTCAGCCCCGGCGGCGACCGCATCGTTTACGTTAGCGATGCGGCGGGTCCGTTGCGTTTGGTGGTGCAGGATTTGGCCAGTGGCGCGGCGCGCATATATGGCCAGGGGGGCAACTATGGGTCTCCGGCCTGGTCGCCGGATGGCAAGGCCTTGGCGTTCACCAAGCAATCCGGCGGTACGTTCAGCATCGGATATCTCAACCTGGAGACGCAAGAAGAACGCCTGGTCTCGACGTCATACTTTGAGGAACATCCGACCTGGGCGAAAAACGGTCGGGTTATTCTGTACGAGCGCGGAGAAGAGTATGGCGGCAGCAACGGCAGCACGCTGTGGCAGGTTGATCTGGATAGCGGCCGCCTGGCGCGCCTGCCCTTGACCACGCCCGCTTCCGATCCCGTCTGGTTGTCCCAATAGGTTGACGGATATCAGGCCAGGGGCGCGGTCGTTATGATCAGGCGACCGCTCCAGCCACGCTGTTGTCTCCGGTCAAACGTGGTGGAGCGGCCGTCGGGAGCCGGTCGCTTATAGTGCGTCAGCCGACGTGTTGAGCAAAAAACGCCAGCGTTCTGCTGCGGGCTTCGGCAGCGCATTCGGCGTTGTAGTCGGCGCGATGGTCGCAATTGAACCCGTGGCCGGCGGGGTAGACGAAGACCTGCGCCTGCGGGTGGGTTTTGCGGATGGCCTCGACGTCGGTCATGGGAATGCCGTGATCCTTTTCGCCGAAATGCATCATCACCGGGTTTTTCGGCTGTTCCGCCTTAAACATCGCTATCTGGCCGCCATAGTAGCAGACGCTGGCGGCTACGCCGATGCGGGTCGCAACCAGCCAGGAACAGGATCCGCCATAGCAATAGCCGACCGACCCGACCTTGCCATGCGCCTTCAGCGCATCGACCGTCGCCTGCATGTCTTTGACCGAGTCGGCCCAATCGATGGCGGCGCGGGTATCGCGTCCGCTGGCGATATCCTCAGGCGTATAACCGACATCGAAGTTCCGAACGGCCCGATCGAACAAAGCCGGGGCCATGACTGCGTACCCTTCGGCGGCATAGCTGTCTGCAACTTCCTTCATATGGCTGTTGACGCCAAAAATTTCCTGAATGACCAGTATGGCGCCCTTGGGCGTGCCGGCCGGCATTGCTTGGTACACGTCAAAGGTGTGGCCGTCGGCAGCCGTTAGCTGAATTGTCTTGCCCATCGGTTGGATTCCTCAAGTGGGGTAGGCGGAAGCCGCAGTCTAGCCACGCGCTTTCTAGGCGCAAGATCGTTGGCCCAACGCTGACGCCAGCGCGGTAAATGACCTGCGTGTTGTAAGGGATTTTTACGGAGCCAGCGCGACGATAATACAATCAGTTCGGCGGTTCTTGAGCCAGCGGCAGGTTCGGTCGGCTGCCGCATGGGTTTCATACCCAGTGAGTTGGGCGCGGAAAAACGTGCGCCGATTACGGTCGGTGAATTGCGCTACGATCGGGTCGGGCTCACCCAACCTGTCAGGCAGGTGCTTGACCACTTTCGCCAGATGCTTAGACGCTTCGACTTTGCTGTTGTAGGCACCGATCTGAACCCCGAAGGCGCCCTGAGGACGGCGGCTGCGTGGGCGTGGAATAACAGCCGAAGCGGCCGCTGCCTCACTCGTCACAGCCGTCGCTCGGGCAGCGGTAAGCATCTGCGGTTTTCTGGCGATCCTGGCGTGAGCCAGCAATATCGCCGGTTCTTGTCGGTCTGCCATGCGGGGCGGGCTTCGGCGTGGGATCGGGACTCCTGCCGATGCCTCGGCGGAGGCGGTTTGTTGTGGACGGCGGTGCTTTCCAGGCCGTTTCGATGGGACCGGCGGCGGCTGTTTCAATCGGACTGTCAGCGGTTCGGTAAATTGCTTGTGACTGGGATCAGTCAACCGCTCAAACGCCAAATCCAGCATGTTTTTCATGATCTGGCTGCGTTCCCGGCTGGAATCACCGCCCAGCACTACAGCCACAACCCGCTGTTTGTTGCGCTTGACCGAGGCAGCAAGATTAAAGCCGGCCTTGTAGATGTAACCGGTCTTCAACCCGTCCATGCCTTCATAGGACCCCAGCATAGGATTGTGGTTTCCGAAGTTGAATTCTTCTTGGCTGAAATACTTGTAATACTGAGGAAAGTCGCGGATTAGAGCTACAGCCAGGATTGCCATGTCGCGGGCAGTCGTTACCTGTTGCGAGTGGTGCAATCCCGAGGCGTTCCGGAAACTGGTGCGGGTCATGCCAAGGCTGCGCGCCTTGGCGGTCATGTTGCGGGCGAAGGTCGATTCGGATCGGGCCAACTGCTCCGCAACGGCGACCGCAATGTCGTTTGCCGACTTTACGGCCAGCGCCGGGATCGCATCGCGAACGGCGATAGTCTCCCCCGGTGCGAGGCCGAGTTTCGATGGCGGCTGTCCCACAGCTCTGCGTGACAGTTTGATGCGGGTATCCATCGTAACAGTACGGCGTTCCAGTGCTTCAAACAGCAGGTAAAGCGTCATCATTTTGGTCAATGACGCGGGATGCCATTGCACCTGGCTGCGGATCGCAGTTAGTACCTCGCCGGTCTGCGCATCGACCGCAATCCGGGTATCGCTCTTCGGAATCGCCTGTGCCGGATGGCTAAGAATCAGGAATATCAACGAAAAAAGTACAATTGCCGCGGAAAATCTCCTCGGCAGGCGAATCGTACAGGATGTGACAGAGCGCCAATGTTGGATCATTGCCGATTCTGGCCACGATTCTGGCAGGTTTGTCTAGAGTTTCGGCGGTTGTTGCAAGCCACAGCGCGTCCGGGAAGGCCAAGAACTCAGGCGTGGGCGGAAAAATGATGCAGTGCACAATTTTTTCCTTGCATCGCAGTAATCCGCGGCATAGATACAGGGCGTAGCAAAACATACGGCTGGCGCGATTGCCGCTGAATCGCTCAACATAACGGCGGTTTACATGCCGTTTCGGCTCTGGGAAAGGATCCTCTCCGATGAATGACACGATGCAAAAAACCATGGCGACCGCTGCGAACGAAGCCAAGGCGCAGTTCGAGTCCGCCACCAAAATGTTTGAGTCGATGATGACGAACGAAGGCGCCAAGAAGGCTGCCGAGCAGGGTGCTGAAAACCTGCGCGCCGCGTCCGAGAGCGTTCAGGCGCTGATGGTTGAAATGGAGCAGATCACTGCCGGTTTCGCCCAGCATTTCGCCAAGACCATGACCCATGCCTTTGAAACCCAGGCGAAGATGCTGACCGCCGGCGGTTGGCAGCAGGCAGCCGAGCTGCAATATGCCTATATGAACGAAAGCATGGACGCGAGCTTCTCCGAAGTGTCGCGCATTGCTGACCGCAGCACCGCGATGCTGACCAAAGCCGCCCAGCCGCTTCAGGCTCGCTTTGACGCGATGACCAAGGCTGCCTAAGCCGGGCAGAACTGGAAATTCGACGCCGCGCTGCGGCGTGGAAGCGAAGGCGGCAGGGTCTCTCTGCCGCCTTTTTTCGTCTGGGCGGCCAGGATTGCCTTGCAGCCGGCACCATGCGAACAACATACTGAAGGGACTTCACGCATAATTTTAGCACCGCCAACCATGGAAGCTGTTGACCGACCCCAGGGTGCGGACGCAACATCGGTGCTAGGCATAACGCTTTGAGGAGACCGGCGCAGGCCATGAGCGAAGACAACCACAATGACGGCGGTGATACGTCGACCGGCGTAGTGGTCAAAACCAGGCCCAAGGTCAAAAAGCCGTCGATGTATAAAGTTCTGATGTTGAATGACGATTATACTCCGATGGAGTTCGTTGTTCTCGTCTTAGAGCAGTATTTTCATAAGACACGCGAGGAAGCCACCCAAATCATGCTGCACGTCCACCGACGCGGCATTGGAATTTGTGGGGTCTATACTTACGAAGTGGCGGAAACAAAAGTCGCCCAGGTTGTCGATTTTGCCAGGAAACATGAACACCCGTTGCAGTTGACGCTTGAAAAGGATTAGGCGCATGCTCTCTCCCGACCTAGAGAAGACCCTCCACCGCGCCCTGGCTCACGCTCGTGAACATCAGCACGAGTTTGCGACGCTCGAACATTTGCTGCTGGCGCTGACCGAGGATGACGACGCCTTGGGCGTCTTGAACGCTTGTGGTGTCAAGGTTGGCGAACTGCGCAAGACACTCACCGAATATGTCGAAAACGATTTGACGGCTCTGGTGACCCCTGTTCCGGAAGAACCGAAGCCTACGGCGGGATTCCAGCGCGTGCTGCAACGCGCTGCAATCCATGTGCAGTCATCGGGACGCGACCAGGTTTCCGGCGCAAACGTTCTGGTTGCGCTGTTTAGCGAACGTGAAAGCCACGCGGTCTATTTCCTCCAGGCGCACGACATGTCGCGGCTGGATGCGGTGAATTTCATCTCGCACGGCATTGCGAAATCGCCGGGCAAGGCGGAGCGCCGCACCGTGCGCGGCACGCCGGACGCCAACATCCAGCCCCAGCCGAACGCCGGGGACCAGAATCGCGGTCGCCGCAGCAAACGCGGGGACCAGGATCGGGAGCGTGGGGACAAAGAGGACAACGCCGGCGCTCTGGAGAGCTATTGCGTTAACCTGAATGAGAAGGCTGGGGCCGGCAAGATCGACCCATTGATCGGCCGTGAGGCTGAGGTCGAGCGGACGATTCAAATTCTCTGCCGGCGCACCAAGAACAACCCGCTGTACGTGGGCGATCCCGGCGTTGGCAAGACGGCGATTGCCGAAGGTCTGGCGCGGAAGATCGTGCAGGCCGAAGTGCCTGAAGTGTTGAATGGCTGCACTATCTGGTCGCTCGACATGGGGGCGTTGCTGGCCGGCACCCGCTACCGCGGCGATTTTGAAGAGCGGCTGAAGGCGGTGCTGAACGAGTTGGAGGCGCTCGATGGCTCCGCCATTCTGTTCATCGACGAAATCCACACGGTGATCGGCGCGGGCGCAACGTCCGGCGGGTCCATGGACGCGTCTAACCTGCTGAAGCCGGCGCTGGCCAGCGGCACGTTGCGCTGCATCGGTTCGACCACCTATAAGGAATACCGGACCTATTTCGAAAAGGACCGGGCGTTGGTGCGCCGTTTCCAGAAGATCGACGTGCACGAACCGAGTCTGGCTGACTCGATCAAGATCATGATGGGTCTCAAGCCCTATTATGAAGAGCACCACAAGGTCCGGTACACGACCGAAGCGATCAAGACCGCGGTGGAACTGGCGGCGCGGTATATCAATGACCGCAAGCTGCCGGACAAGGCGATCGACGTCATCGATGAGGTTGGCGCTTCCCAGATGTTGGTGGCGCCGTCCAAACGGAAGAAGACCATCGGCGTGCGCGATGTCGAAGCTGTGGTGGCGAAGATTGCGCGTATCCCGCCAAAGCAGGTCAGCCGGGACGACCGCGAGTCTTTGCGGAACCTGGAAGCCGAGCTGAAGGCGGTTGTGTTCGGGCAGGATGATGCGCTGGAGGCACTGGCCAACGCGGTCAAGCTGTCTCGGGCCGGCCTGCGGGCGCAAGAAAAGCCCATCGGCTCTTACCTGTTCAGCGGCCCGACCGGTGTTGGCAAGACCGAAGCCGCCCGCCAACTGGCGCGTTGCCTGGGTGTCGAACTGGTGCGCTTCGATATGTCCGAATATATGGAGCGCCACTCGGTCAGCCGCCTGATCGGCGCGCCACCGGGCTATGTCGGCTTTGATCAGGGCGGCATGCTGACCGACGCTGTCGATAAAAACCCGCATGTTGTCTTGCTGTTGGACGAGATCGAGAAGGCGCATCCGGATGTCTACAACATCCTGTTGCAGATCATGGATCATGGCTCCCTGACCGATCACAACGGCAAGAAGGTCGATTTCCGCAACGTCATTCTGATCATGACGACGAATGCCGGCGCGGCCGACCTGGCCAAGACCGCAATCGGGTTCGGCCCGGTCACGCGGGAGGGAGAGGACCAGGAGGCGATCAACCGCATGTTCTCGCCGGAGTTCCGCAACCGGCTGGATGCCATCGTGCCGTTCGGCAACCTGCCGCCGCAGGTCGTCGGCCGCGTTGTTGACAAGTTCGTGCTGGAGCTGGAGGCGCAGCTTGCCGATCGTAGCGTGACGATCGAACTGTCCGAGGCTGCCCGCAGCTGGCTGGCGAAAAAGGGCTACAGCCCGGATTACGGCGCCCGGCCACTGGCGCGCATCATTCAGGAACACGTGAAGAAGCCGCTCGCCGAGGAATTGTTGTTCGGCAAGCTGGCCAAAGGCGGCGTTGTCCGGGTCGATGTCGGGGATGAAAACACCCTGATTTTCACCTATCCCGAGGGTGACCAGGCGGATAGCAGGGGCAGCCAAAAATCCGACGGCAAAACCGGAGGCAAGGCCGAGGAAGAGCCCGCCGCCTAATCCAGGCTGCGACACTTCCACACGTGGAATAGCAGGCGTCTCAGTTCATATTGCAGTGCAGCATAATTGAACGGAGTCGCCGCTATGCCCTACCAATCCATTCAGTTCGAAATGGGGCCGGATAGCCTGATCGAGCTTGGCGAGGCGATGACCCGCCGGTGGCAGGAGACTGTGGCCGACGCGCAAGACACGTTGGCCAAGAGCCTGGAAAGCCGCAACCCCATGGATGCTTGGTCCTTGCAGCTGGCGTTCGGCATGCGCAATGCGCAGCGCTGGTTTGGCACTGCTGGCTTTGGACCAGCCGAACCTGCTGCGCCGACCGCAGATAAAGCGCCGGTCGAGCCGGGTTTGCCGTCTGCGAATGGCCATGGATCGGCTGAGGTCAATGCTGCCGCCCAGACGGTGGAGACAGAGGCGGCGGTTGGCGAAATTGCTGGCGACATCGTAGGGGAACCACACCCACAAGCTGTCGCTTTCGAAGACGCAGATGAAGCGGTTGATGCTGCGTCTGCGAAGGATAGTCTCGAAAAGATCCGCGGGATCGGCCCGGCTATTGCCCGCAAGCTGGCTGCGCGTGGGATCGTGGATTTTGTGCAGCTTGCCGCGCTTGACCGCGCCGCTATCGCTGATCTCGACTCAGCCCTGGATCTGAAGGGCCGGATCGACCGCGATGACTGGGTCGGACAGGCCCGGATGCTGGCAAACAAGCCGTAATCGCCCATCACGTGGGCGGGAGGCAGCCAGCCTTTTGCCCATGCACTAGCTCGGCGGCCATCTCTGATGCATACTCGTTGGCAACACCCAACGATATGAGGGAACCGCCGCCATGGATGCCAGCTTCTCTGCCTCTGAACTCGCCTTCCGCGATGAAGTCCGCGCTTTCATCCGCCAGAACCTGCCGGAGGATCTGGCTGCCAAGGTCCGCCAGGGCCTGGAGATGGGGAAAGATGACTATCGCCGCTGGATGATGATCCTGGGCAAGCAGGGGTGGCTCTGCACCAATTGGCCGGAAAGCGCCGGCGGGCCCGGATGGTCGGTCGCGCAGAAGTATATTTTCGAGGAAGAAGTCGCGGTTTCCGCCTGCCCGGAGGTTGTGCCGTTTGGGTCCAGGATGGTGGGCCCGGTGTTGCTGCGGTACGGCACTCCCGAACAGAAAGCGCGCCATCTGCCGGGCATTCTGTCCGGCGAAACGCTGTGGTGCCAGGGCTATTCCGAGCCTGGAGCCGGGTCAGACCTGGCGTCGTTGACCTGCTCGGCGGTAAAAGACGGTGATGACTATATCATCAATGGATCGAAGATCTGGACTACTCAGGCGCACATCGCGGACTGGATGTTCGCGCTGGTCCGCACCTCGAAAGAGGAAAAAAAGCAGGATGGTATCACCTGCCTGTTGATCCCGATGGATTCGCCCGGCCTCGAAGTGCGGCCGTTGATCAAGCTGGATGGCCGTCACAAGTTCAACCAGGAGTTCTTTTCCGACGTGCGCGTGCCCCAGTCGAACCGGGTTGGCCGTGAGGGCGAGGGGTGGGCCATTGCCAAGTATCTTTTGGGGCACGAGCGGTCGAACGGCGCCGGCGTCGCCGGGGCCCGCATGATGTTGGACCTTCTGAAGAAAATTGCCCTGGATCAGCAGGCGGACGGCGGAGCGCTGGCCGAAGACCCGGCTTTCCGCAGCCGCATTGCCGATTTGGAGATGCAGCTCTCGACTCTGCAATTCACCTCGCTGCGCGCGCTGGCCGGCGCGTCCGCCGACAAGGAAATCAAGCCGGAGGCGGCGGCGGGCCTGAAGCTTGGCATGGCGGAAATCCGCAAATCGATCAGCGAGGCCTGCATGGCGGCTGGCGGTTATGCGGCGATGCCCTATAACCAGAATGCCATCCGGTTTGGCTGGAACGAGGAGCCGGTCGGCCCGGACTATCTGTTCAAGATGGCCCCCGATTACTTCGAATATCGCGCTCGCTCCATCGCCGGCGGATCGAACGAGGTGCAGAAGAACGTGATTGCGAAGCGGGTGCTGGGACTTTAGCGGGGGCGACACTGCCTGTTGCGCTGATTACGGCATTGTCCGATAATAATGCCATAGCGTAACCGCTGCTGCAGACCGCCAGGGGGCCCATTCCTCGGCAAGGGCGCGTGAGAGTTTGGGCGTGGGCCTCGTATCCAGGTTCTTGAGCCGCTGTTGTGCGGTTTGCAAGGCCAGATCGCCGGCGGGCCAGATGTCCAGCCGGCCCATGGCAAAGATCATATAGACCTCTGCGCTCCATATGCCGATCCCCGGCACCGCCGTCAGCGCCTTGACGACCGAGGCGTCGTCCATCGCGTCCAACCGGTCCAGTGGCAGGCGGTTGTCGAGGATATGTTCGGCCAGGGCGATGGCATAGCCGACCTTCGGTCGGGAAAAACCGCAGGCTCGCACAGCCTCCGGCCCGGCCGCCAACAACGCGGCGGGTGTCAGCGGTTGGATCGCAGCGCGCAGGCGGGCAAAGATCGCCCGCGCCGATGCTGCGGAAACCTGTTGCGCGACGATAGCCTGGACCAGCGTCTCAAAGCCCGACGGCCGCAATTCGAATGTCGGCGGCCCTGCTTCTTCAACGGCAAGCGCCAACGCCGGATCGCTGGCGGCCAGGGCGTCCAGGCCCGCCCGAAGCGCTTCCAGCCGCGGGTCGGTCACGCCGGGACGGCGGCAACTGGGATGCTGACGGCCTTTCCGCGGGGCTGCAGCGTAAATGCCGTTGCCACGGCGCTTAGCAATAGCAATACGGCTACACCCTGGTGGGTTGCGGCCAGCGGTATGGGAACAATGGTGACCAGCGTCACAATTCCAAGCGAGACCTGCAGGCAGGCCACCGCCATCAATGTCGTAACGGCGACATGGTTGGCGCGATTGATCCGGGAATTCCGGCACCTCCACCACAGCATTGCGGTCACCACGAACGTACCGCAAGCCAACAGGCGGTGATTGAACTGGATAGCCGCGGGATTCTCAAACCAGTTCAGCCAGAAGGGCGCCATGTGGGCGTATTCAGCCGGCAACAGCCGGCCGCCCATCAATGGGAAGGTGTTGTAGATCAGCCCGGCATTGGTGCCGGCGACGAATGCGCCACTCACCATGGTGGCCAAGACTGCCGCTACGACCAGCCAGGCATGGCCGTACAACGACCGACGCACCCGGACCCGCCGGGTCTGCGGGATCAGCAGGGTCAAGGCCAGGTAGAACAGGCAAGCAAGGATGATCAGCGCCACGACCAAATGAACCGCCAGGCGGTATTGGCTGACGTCAGGGCGTTCCGTCAGTCCGCTTTTTACCATCCACCAGCCGATCAGGCCCTGTAACGCGCCAAGCGCCAGTAAGCCGACCAACCGGATGATCAGGCGGGGGGTCAGCCAGCCTTTTACCAAGAAAAACACGAACGGCAGGGCGAAGATGACGCCGATCAGGCGGCCCCAGAGCCTGTGAATGTACTCCCACCAGAAGATCGTTTTGAACGCGGCCAAATCCATGCCGTTGTTTATCAGCA
>JAPOJR010000042.1 GCA_029978325.1 Alphaproteobacteria bacterium
GTCCCCGTTGATCGCTAGGGTGATCGGGTGCTGAGCACGCCCAAGGAGGGCAGTGCTGCCCCCCACGCCTTCGATAGGCGCCACCTCCACCAGGTCGCGGTCGTCCAGGCCAAGCTTGTGCCATTGGAAGATAACCGGTTTGAGCTTCGCGTTGCTGGTCCGAATGTGATGCTCGGCTATTTCAACGATCCCCAGAAAACCGCTGAAAGCTTTGACGAAGAGGGATTTTTGATAACCGGGGACGCTGTCAGATTTCGTGACCAGCGCAATCTCAATGCAGGGTTGATATTCGACGGTCGGACTTCCGAGGATTTCAAGCTCCTTACGGGAACTTGGGTCCGTGCGACTATTCTGCGCGCTCAGGTGCTGGCGCACTTGCAAGGGCTGGCCCAAGACATTGTCATCGCAGGGCAGGATCGACATGAGATCGGTTTGCTGATCTTTCCACACCCGGACCTGATGTCCGGCAATACAGACGAACCAGTGTTGCATACGCCGTCGATGGCGGAAGATGTTTCTCGCCGCCTGTCGCAGGCGGGAACATCCAGTGGGACATCAATGCGCATTGCGCGCGCCATTCTGATGACTGAGCCCCCTTCGGTGAAAGACGCTGAGATCACGGCCAAGGGCAGCCTCAACCCACGCCGCGTCCTCTCGCGCCGATCTGCGCTTGTCGAACGCCTCTACAATGACGACGATCCTGCTGTCATTCGCATCTGAACCCGCATTTGCCACAAGGAAATTTCCATGATCGACATCGAAAAAATCCGCGCCATCGACATTCACACCCATGCGGAGGAACCCTGTGGCTGCCATGACGACGACGGTTATGATGAGCTGCAAGCCACGATGGCCAAATATTTCCGCGCGCCCTGGCAGCACCCGCCGACCATCGCGGAAACGGCTGCTCATTTTCGTGCTCAGAACATTGCGGCTGTAATTTTTCCAGTCGATGCTGAGCGCGAGACCGGATACCGGCGCTACTCCAACGATGAAGTTGCGGAGCAGGTTGCCGCCAACGCCGATGTTCTGATCCAGTTTGCCTCTATCGATCCGTGGAAAGGCAAGATGGGCGTACGGGAGGCGCGCCGCCTGATCCGTGACTATAAGGTCAAGGGCTTTAAGTTTCACCCGACCATGCAGGGCTTTTACCCGAACGATCGTATGGCCTATCCGCTGTACGAAGTGTTGGAGGAAGAAGGCTGCATCGCTCTGTTCCACACCGGCCAGACCGGTGTCGGCTCCGGGATGCCCGGCGGTAACGGCATGCGGCTGAAATACTCGAACCCGATGTATATGGACGACGTGGCGGTCGATTTCCCCGACCTCAAGATCGTTCTGGCCCACCCGTCCTTTCCCTGGCAGGAAGAGGCGCTGTCCGTCGCCCAGCACAAGCCGAACGTCTATATCGACCTCTCCGGCTGGTCGCCGAAATACTTTCCGGAAATCCTGGTGCGCTACTGCAACACGATCTTGCGCAAGAAAGTGCTGTTTGGATCAGACTGGCCGATGATCACGCCGGAACGCTGGCTGGCCGACTTTGACGGGATCGCGGTCAAGGACGAGTTGCGGCCGGACATCATCAAGAACAACGCGGCGCGCCTGCTGGGCCTGATGAAATAAGCAGGAAATTGCCTTGCGGGGGCGGCGCCCGCGTTGGAGCTCAAGGCTTTTTGACTTGGCTCCAGCGCGGCGATCGATTGGATCGGGACCTGCTCTATCCGTTTAAGTGCCGCGCCAGAAACGCGAGCGAGCGTTCCAGCGCCACTTTTGCCGCCTCCGGGTGGAACGGCGGATAGCCATGGCGATTGAAGCCGTGGTCAGCGCCCAGATAGTCGTAGATCGTGACATTGGCATTGCCGGCCGTAGCGCCTTTGACCAAGGCCACGGTCGTCTGGGGCACGTGTTCGTCCAATTCGGCAAAGTGCAGCATAAGCGGACGGGCGATATTCGCGGCATCGTCCAAGAATTTGTCCAGCTGCACCGCGTAGTATCCGACGCCGGCGTCGGCCAGTCCCCGGGCCATCGCCAGGTACACCAGCTTGCCGCCCAGGCAATAGCCAACCGTGCCGACCTTCCCGGTGCAGTCGCTACGGTCGGTCAGGGTTTTGACATAGTCGCGCATGTCGCCGGTAAAGGCGTCCAGGTCCATGGAATAGCCCAGGCCGCGGGCAATCTGTTGGTCGTGCGGATTATAGTTCAGGTACCGGCCCGGCTCCTGCCGCCAGTAAAGGTCCGGCGCCAGGCAAAGATAGCCCTTCTCGGCATAGCCATCCGCCACTTCCCGCACCCAGTGGTTTACATTGTAGACTTCGGACAGGATCACGATTCCCGGCCAGGGGCCCGAACCAGCGGGCTTTGCGACATAAGCTTCAACGCTTTCGCCACCGCTCATCGTAATCTTCGTCATGGCGCCGCTCATCTGCGCATTACCTCACCTAGCAAGCCGATATGGGGAAAGAGCCGCCGTTCCCAATCGACGGCTCCACATTGGACCGCTAAACTATCACCAAGATGCGCCAATGGGAGGAAAATCGATGCCGACGCCTCTGCCAGCCAACGCCATTCGCCAAGATGTTACCGCCGCTCTGGCCGAATTTGCCATGAACATCCGTTTTGCCGATCTGCCGGCAGATGTGGTTGAGGTCTCGAAGCACTGCTTTCTCGACTGGATCGGCGTGACACTCGCCGGCCGGGACGAACCGCTGGTGCGGATGCTGATCGACCAGGCCCAGTCCGAAGGAGGGCTGCCGCAGGCAACGGTCGTCGGCGAAGCAACCAAGGTTACGGCAAGCCAGGCTGCGTTGATCAACGGCAGCGCTTCGCATGCGCTCGACTATGACGATGTCCAGGAGCGGCTGCACGGCCACCCGACGGCGCCCATCGCGCCGGCTCTTCTGGCGTTGGCGGAAAAGGACGGCCACAGCGGACGCGATCTGATCGCGGCCTTCGTGGCCGGCGTCGAGGTCGAGTGCCGCATCAACCAGTTCATGGGGGAGGGACACTACGAACGCGGCTGGCATTCCACCGCCACCAACGGCGCGTTCGGGGCGGCGGTCGCGGTCAGCCATTTGCTGGGCTTTTCTCCGCAGCAATGCGCCGTCGCAATGGGTATTGCCGGCACGCAAGCCGCCGGATTGCGGGCTATGTTCGGGACTATGTGCAAGCCGATGCACGCGGGCAAGGCCGCCCAGAACGGGCTGTTCGCAGCCCAGATGGCCGCCCGCGGGTTGACCTCGCGCCCGGACGTGCTGGAGCGCCCCCTCGGCTATGGCGCAACCCAATCCGACGGCTTCAGCGCCGAAGCCGCCCTGTCGGGCCTGGGGGACCGCTATGAAGTCAGCGACGTGCTGTTCAAATACCACGCCGCCTGCCACGGCGTGCATGCCTCAGTAGAAGCGCTGCAGGAAATTCGCCGTAACTCCGGTCTGGCAGCGGCAGATGTGGAGGCCGTGGAACTGAACCTTCGCGACGAATACCTCAATATTTGCGGCATCGACCGGCCGGAGACCGGACTTGAGGGCAAATTCAGCCTGAAATTCTGCTCTGCTTTGGCGCTGGCCGGCGCCGATACAGCTGATCCGGAGACCTATAACGACCGTGCCGTTACCGATCCGCCGATGGTCGATCTGCAGGACCGGGTCAAGATCCTGACCAAGCCGGACATGGAGATGAAGACCGCGGACGTCGTCGTCCACCTGAAGAGCGGCGTCGTGCACCGGGCGTCATGGGATGCCGGCATCCCCGATACGAACCTGCCGCGCCAGCACGCCAAGCTGGTTGCCAAGTTCCACACCTGCGCCAATCCCGTGATCGGTGCGGAACAGGCGGCGAAAACCATCGCGGAAATCGACCGGCTCGACCGGGCGGAATCGATTGCGGCATTGGTACAAGCCTGGCGATGACGCCAGCGCTGCAATTTTGGTGGAAAACATCTAGGGGAGGTCCAAATGAGCCAATTATCCACGCGGCCGTTGCATCCTAATTTCGGCTTGGAAATCATGGGGTTGGACCTGTCGCAACCGGTGTCGGACCAAGACTTTGCCTTTGTCCGCCGCGCCTTCGCCGAAGCCGGCGTGGCCTTGATCCGTGGCCAGGAGCATATCGCGCCGGACGATCATATCGCTTTTTCCCGCCGTTTCGGCCCGCTTGAGGAGCATGTGCTGACACAGTTCCTTTTGCCGGGGCATCCCGAAATCTTTGTGGTTTCCAACATTGTCGAGAACGGCAGGCACATCGGCGCGCACGGCGGCGCCACGCAGTACCACTCCGATCTGGCCTATCTGTCCGAGCCGAGCCTTGGCTCGATCTTCCGCTGTATCGAATGCCCGGATGAAGGCGGAGAGACCGCGTTTGTCAGCATGGCGGCGGCCTACGATGCGTTGCCGGATGCATTGCGGCGGCGGCTGACTGGCCTGGACGCCGTCTATGATTATGCCTGGAGCTATGACCGGCGCATGGCCAAGATCCGTGGCCCGTTGACCGCCGAGCAAAAGGCGAAAACGCCGGTGATCGCCCACCCGGCGGTGCGGGCCCATCCCGAGACCGGGCGGGCGGCTTTATTCTTGTCCGACGTTTGGGTCCGGTGTTTCGAAGGGATGGACGAGGCGGAAAGTCAGGCGCTTTTGGCTGAGGTGATGGCGATCGCCAAAGCGCCTGAGGCGGAATACCGGCACCAGTGGCGGCCAGGGGATATCGTCCTGTGGGATAACAGGTCCACTATGCATCGCGTCTGCCCCTACGACGCTGAAAATACCCGCCGCCTGATGCATCGCACCACGATTACGGGCGATCGGCCTGTACGGGCAAAGGCGGCTTGAAGCAACACCCGGCCCAAGTAACGCGCTGAATTCATAGGCTTAGAGCAGGCTAACCCGATCCAACTGGACCGGGATTGGCTTTAGAGCCCCTCGGCCTCCCAAACGGCATCCAGGCGCGCGAGCAGGGCGTCGCACGTTTCCCGCACCTCTGGAGCGATGTCCGGGGCCTTGCGCTTGCCGATGGAACGGGCGTGCGGGACGGACGCCATCAGGCGGGTGAGCGGCACGCCAACCAGATGCGCCAGCGGCCGAATGATCCGCAACGGGTCGGTTACCAGCGATTCATACCGCACCAGCTTGACATTCGGGTTGGTGTCGAAATGCTGGTCGAAAAAAAACTGGTGCCGCAGGCACCAAAACCAAGCGTTGCAGGTGGCGTCGTTCCAGTCGGGACGGTATTGCGCCCGCAACCGCGCCAGTGTCTCGTCCGAAGTATTCGCGCCGCGCCAGGCGGACGCATCGGGGCCGTCCCGAACAATGTCATCGATCCCGTTCCGCTCGCCCGGCCAATGCACCAGAATGGAATTCACGCAGTCGTCGTAATGGCGGTACATCCACATGGCGCCGCTGCCCGGAAACAGGTCCATCAGCTTGGCCAGACGGTGTCCTTCCTGGAGTGCCTTGACCAGGATAAATTTCGAAGGCGAATGCAACACTTGTTGCGACACGATCGAATCGTCCAGCAAACGGAAGTTAGCGTTGATTCGCTCGTCGCCCTCCCGAAACACTTCGGTCATCGGGCTCCATTCGAATACTTCCATGACCATATTCGTGCCGGACCGGGCGAACCCGGACAGGAATGTTACACGCTTGTCGTGGGGGCGATGGCGCGGACCCAGCAGGCGCAACAGCGGCAGCTTGGCCCGCACATAGGCTTTGCGCGCATATGGTTGCAACTGGTCGACCACGCTCATCTATCACCTTCTGCAGTCTCACCCCGGCGATAGGGCGCCGCCGCTTTCCAGATTGGTGCAAATCCGATTTACGCCCTACATCACCATAACTGTTGGTACACGCCAAGCGTCTAGGTCTCAATCAAATGCAACGATGGTAAATAGACGCATCAGCACAACCGCTGACCAGTCCGATTGACCCTTATCCCTTCGATCCCTATTTTCCCGGCTTTCGTCATTTAACGCTCTCTTGAGGATAATCTCATGTCGGACCTTCGTTCCGTCGCATTGACCGCTCGCGCCTGGCCATTCGAGGAAGCGCGCAAAGTGGTCAAACGCGTCGGCGATTCGGTTCCGGCGAAAGGTTATGTTCTGTTCGAGACCGGCTATGGCCCGTCCGGCTTGCCGCACATCGGCACCTTTGGCGAGGTGGCCCGGACCAGTATGGTGCGCCGCGCCTTCAGGGAGCTTTCGGATATTCCCACCGAATTGTTCGCCTTCTCGGACGATATGGACGGCTTGCGCAAGGTGCCCGGCAACGTGCCGAACCAGGACATGCTGGCCCAACATATCGGCAAGCCCCTGACCCAGGTGCCCGACCCGTTCGGCACGCACGAAAGCTTTGGCCATCATAACAACGCCCGCCTGCGCGCCTTCCTGGATAGCTTCGGCTTTTCCTATACATTCCAAAGCGCAACTGCCTGTTATCAGGCCGGTAAGTTCGACCAGGCATTGTTGCAGGTGCTTCGCAACTATGACGCGGTGATCAACGTGATCCTGCCGACGCTGGGCGCCGAGCGTCAGGCGACCTACAGCCCATTCCTACCAATTTGCCCGCGGACCGGTATTGTCCTGCAAGAGCCGATTGTGGCGCACGACGTCGATGCCGGCACCGTCACCTATCGCGACCCCGATACGGCCCAATTGGTCGAGGTTCCGGTGACCGGCGGCCAATGCAAGCTGCAATGGAAAGCCGACTGGGCGATGCGCTGGTATGCGCTGGAAGTCGACTACGAAATGAGCGGCAAGGACCTGATCGATTCGGTCAACCTGTCGTCCAAGATTTGCCGGATCCTGGGCGGTCGCCCGCCGGAATCTTTCACCTATGAACTGTTCCTCGACGAGAATGGCCAGAAAATCTCCAAGACAAAAGGCAACGGCCTGGCGGTCGAGGAGTGGCTGAAATACGCGCCGCAGGAGAGCCTGGCGCAGTTTATGTTCCAAAAGCCGCGTGCCGCCAAAAAACTGTTTTTCGACGTGATTCCGAAGGCGGTGGACGAATACCGCACCTGGATCGAGAAGTTTCCGGAGCAAGACCAGGCGCAACAGCTGGAAAACCCGGCCTGGCATATCCATGCCGGCAATCCGCCCGCGCCGGAAGCCGACCTGTCATTCGGTATTCTGCTGAACCTCGCCAGCGTCGCGAACGCCGAGGACAAGTCGGTCTTGTGGGGCTTCATCACCCGCTATCGGCCGGACGCGACCCCACAATCCGCCCCCCTGCTGGACCGGATGGTTGGCTATGCGGTACAATACTACCAGGATTTCGTCAAACCCGAGAAAAAGTACCGGGCGCCAACCGAGCAGGAGCGCGCGGCGCTTGCCGACCTGCGGGCGGCGCTGGCGGCGATGCCCGCCGAGGCGGATGCCGAGGCTCTGCAGAACAAAGTTTTCGAAATTGGTAAGACCCACGGTTTCGAAAACCTGCGCGACTGGTTCCGCGCGCTTTACGAAACCCTGCTGGGCCAAAGTCAGGGGCCGCGTATGGGCTCGTTCATCGCGCTCTATGGCGTTAACGAAAGCATAGCGCTGATCGATGATGCCTTGGCCGGGAAGGCTGCCTGAAAAATCCCGTGAATTCGTTGGTTCTGGTCTAATCGTCCATTAAACCTGTTCTGCTTTCCTGTGCCGGACACAGCCGCCCGCACCGGGTGCCTGTGTACCGGATGGGAAAGGCTGGGTTTGGCATGGACGACGCCATTGTCATCAAAAAGAAGAAAGGCGGCCACGGGCACGGCCATCATGGCGGTGCGTGGAAGGTTGCCTATGCCGACTTCGTCACGGCGATGATGGCGTTTTTCCTGCTGATGTGGCTGTTGAACGCGACGACGGAAAGCCAGCGCAAGGGCCTGGCCGACTATTTCGACCCGCGCATCCCGATCAGCAAGGTCTCCGGCGGCGGCACCGATATGTTCAAGGGCTCGTCGATGTTCGCCAAAGACCAAATGGCGCGCAACGGCACCGGGGGTGCCGGCCATAAGGAAGCCGGCGACGACAAGTCAGAAACCAAGCCGAACGCGCAATCCCAGCGCGACGCCCAGCAGGAGGTCGCACACCAGATCGATCCGGCGCGCCAGCCCGGCACATTGCGCGATAGCGAAGACCAGGGCGACGACCGCCATTTTGACGCCGGCCTCGGTCCGGCAGCGCAATCCGGCCAGGCGGTCGATGCCAATGCCAATGCCGAGGCATCGGCGCGGGCGGATAGTGCGGCGCTGGGCGAGGCGATTATGCAACACGTTCAGGGCAACGCTGAATTCCATGGCCTGGACCGCCACCTGATCTTCAGGGTCACCGAGGAAGGGTTGCGCATTGAGGTCGTCGATCGTGACGGCGAGCCGATGTTTCCGGCGGGCGAGGCCGATGCGACGCCGCGGATGCAAGCGCTCGTCAAGCTTATCGCCGAGGTGGTGCGCGACACCAACAACAAAGTCGCGGTAACCGGGCACAGCGATTCCTCACGGTTTTCCGGGGGAACGTACAGCAATTGGGAACTTTCCAGTGACCGCGCCCACAGCGCCCGCCGTTTGCTGGAACGCTTTGGCGTCGGTCGTTCCCGCATCGACCGGGTTGAGGGCAAGGCGGATACCGCGCATCTGATCCCGGAGGCTCCCGATGATCCGCGCAACCGGCGCATTGGCATCGTCATTCTGCGCGGTGACCGCTGACGCGGCGCATGGGGCGTGGCGAGCCCAAACGGCAGATGCGGCGGCAGAAAGAAAACCCCGCCGGCGCTTGCGCGCTGACGGGGTTCCAAACGGGTCGGGTCCCGGTTCGCCGTAGACACGGCGTCCGGGAAACTCAAACAGCTTACGCCGCCTTCATCATGTTGCGCAGCACGTACTGCAGGATGCCGCCGGCGAGGTAGTAGTCGACCTCGTCCAGCGTATCGATGCGGCAGAGCAGCTTGATCTGTTCCTTCGAGCCATCGGCGCGGTTGATGGTGCAGTCCATCTCCATCCGCGGCTTCAGGTCGGTTACGCCGGTGATGTCGAACGTCTCCGAGCCGTCCAGCTTCAGCGTCTCGCGGTTCTGACCATTGGTGAACATCAGCGGCAGCACGCCCATGCCGACCAGGTTCGAGCGGTGAATACGCTCGAAGCTTTCGACGATGACCGCCTTGATGCCCAACAGATAAGTGCCCTTCGCCGCCCAGTCGCGGCTGGAGCCGGTGCCGTACTCTTTGCCGCCGATGACGACCAAGGGCACGCCCTCGGCTTTGTACTTCTGCGCGGCGTCGTAGATGCTCATGACTTCGCCGGAGGGCAGGTGCTTGGTCACGCCGCCTTCGGTGCCGGGGGCCAGTTGGTTGCGGATGCGGATGTTGGCAAAGGTGCCGCGCATCATCACCTGGTGGTTGCCGCGGCGCGCGCCGTAGCTGTTGAAGTCCACCGGGCGCACCTGGTGCTCGGTCAGGTAGGCGCCTGCCGGGCCGCCGCTGGCGATGGAGCCGGCCGGCGAGATGTGGTCGGTCGTGATCGAGTCGCCCAACATCGCCAGCGAGCGGGCGCCAACGATATTGCTGACCGCGCCCGGCTCGGCCGTCATGCCCTCAAAGTACGGCGGGTTCTGCACATAGGTGGAGCCGCTGTTCCATTGGTAGGTCTCGCCGCCGGATACCTTGATCGCCTGCCATTCCTTCGGCCCGTCTAGAACGTTGGCATAACGCTCTTCAAACATCTGCTGAGACAGGTGATCGTTCAGCGCGGTCTGGACTTCGGCATTGCTTGGCCAGATGTCCTTCAGGAAGACATCGTTGCCGTCACGATCCTTGCCCACCGGGTCGGTCGCCAGGTTGATTTTCAGCGAGCCGGCCAGGGCATAGGCGACCACCAGCGGCGGCGACGCCAGATAGTTCGCTTTGACCTGCGGGTGGACGCGGCCTTCGAAGTTGCGGTTGCCGGACAGCACCGATCCGACCGTGATGTTGCCGGCGTCGATGGCGTCGGCAATCGGTTGCTTCAGCGGGCCGGAGTTGCCGATGCAGGTGGTGCAGCCGAAGGCGACAATGTTGAAGCCCAGCGCGTCCAGGTCATCCTGCAGGCCGGCATGTTCCAGGTAGTCCTGCACAACTTGGGATCCGGGCGCCAGCGAGGTCTTGACCCACGGCTTCACCGTCATGCCCTTGGCCCGCGCCTTACGCGCCACCAGGCCGGCCGCCATCAGCACCGCCGGGTTGGAGGTGTTGGTGCAGGACGTGATAGCCGCAATCACGACGTCGCCCGGATCGACCTGGAAATCGGTGCCTTCGGCCGGCGTAGACTTGCCGCTGCCCAGCTCGTCGATAGCCTTGGCGATGGAGGCCGGGATTTCCGGCAGGTCAACCCGATCCTGCGGCCGCTTCGGACCGGCGAGCGCCGGCACGGCCTGCGAAATGTCGAGTTCGAGCGTATCGGTGAAGATCGGGTCTGCTGCACCCTTGGTGCGCCACATGCCCTGCGCTTTGGCATAGGCCTCGACCAGTGCGCACTGCTCGGCCGAGCGGCCGGTGAAGCGCAGGTAGTTGATGGTCTCGCCATCGATCGGGAAGAAGCCGCATGTCGCGCCGTATTCCGGCGCCATGTTGGCGATGGTCGCCCGGTCGGCCAGGGACAGGTTGTCGAGGCCGTCGCCGTAGAATTCGACGAACTTGCCGACAACGCCCTTTTTGCGCAGCATTTGCACGATGCGCAACACCAGGTCGGTGGCTGTCACGCCTTCGGCCATCTTGCCGGTGAGCTTGAAGCCGATGACCTCCGGGATCAGCATCGAGACCGGCTGGCCCAACATCGCCGCCTCGGCCTCAATGCCGCCGACGCCCCAGCCGAGCACGGCCAGACCGTTGACCATCGTCGTGTGGCTGTCGGTGCCGACCAGTGTATCGGGGTAGGCAACCGTGGAGCCGTTGGAATCCTCTGCGGTCCAAACCGTCTGCGACAGGTATTCCAGGTTCACCTGATGGCAAATGCCGGTGCCCGGCGGCACGACGCGGAAGTTGCGGAAGGCGCTGGCGCCCCAGCGCAGGAACTCATACCGCTCGCGGTTGCGCTCGAACTCCAGGTCGACGTTTTTCTTGAAGGCGTCGGCAGTGCCGAACTGGTCGATCATGACCGAATGGTCGATGACCAGATCGACAGGGGAAAGCGGGTTAATCTTCTGCGCATCGCCGCCCAGCGCGGTGATGGCGTCGCGCATGGCGGCAAGGTCGACAACGGCCGGCACGCCGGTGAAGTCCTGCATCAGCACGCGGGCGGGACGATAGGCGATCTCGGCGGTGGACTTGCGGGTTTCCAGCCATTTGGCGAACTGCTTGACGTCATCGACGGTGACCGAGCGGCCGTCCTCATAGCGCAACAAGTTTTCCGCCAGAATTTTCAGAGAGTTCGGCAGCCGGGAAAGGTCACCGACTTTGGCCGACGCCGCCTCCAGCGAAAAATAGTCATACGTCTTGCCGCCAGCGGACAATTTGCGGCGGGTGCCGAGGGTATCTTGGCCGGTAATCGCCATGAGAAACATCTCCCATTGTACACGAAAAATAATCCGATTGTTTTCTACCTTGGAATTTGCCGCAACGCCAGCGAGGAGAGCGTATTTCGGTAAATTTGACGGCTTCAGGTTCAGCGCTGACCTTGGTCGGCCAACACTCTGCAATCCGGTGAGGACTCGCAGCCCGGATCAGAGTCAGACCGGGTCAACGACCAAATACCAATGCCACGTACCCGGGCCTTTTTGTTCAATGTCTTCCAAAGACAAAATTTCAAAATCTGAAAATAGATCGACCAGTTCGCTGGCGTTACAATAAAAATGAGGATGGTCCTTGTCGCCGCCTGCGCCGTCTTTGATAAAGGTGTTGGGCGCAACCTCTCTGCCTTCGCCGTACCGGGCATTGCGTTTCGACAACATTGTGCCCTGATAGACCCCACCCGGCTTCAAAACCCGGCGAATTTCGGCAATGGCCCGACGCACCACGCTGGCGTCGCCGTGATAAATGACATTCAACGCCAGGATGTAGTCAAAGCTGGCGTCGGGGAACGGGAGATCGGTCATCGAACCCCGCTCGAAAATCAGCGCCAGGCCCTCCTCTTCGGCAGCCTTTCTGGTATACTCCAGGCCAGCGAGACTGGCGTCGAAGGCGGTGGTGACAAAGCCGAGACGCGCCAATGCCAGGCTGTGCCTGCCGATGCCGCAGCCCAGGTCCAACGCGGTTTCGCCGCCGGCCCGCCGCCGCGCCTGCGCCCAGCGCAGCACATGCGGATCAGGATTAAGCCATTCCTCGCGGCCTTCTCCGGATTGCCAACGCTTGTCCCAGGATTCATGGGCGGTTGCGGTATCAGACATGACGGTCGCCTCGAAGTTGCATGGTCGGTTGCTTCACCCGGGCCGGCAGCAAAGGACGTCGTTGCACCCCTGCTAAAGCCAGCCAGCCAGTTCCCGGCGGATCAAATGGCCCAAAAGCGCAATGTGATCCCGCGAGTCATTGAGGCAGGGAATATAGCTGAATTGCGCGCCTCCGGCAGCCTTAAACTGTTCCTCGCCGGTGATGGCGATTTCTTCCAGCGTCTCCAGACAATCCGCAGTAAATCCTGGGGTGATAACGGCCAGCCGCTTGACGCCGGCCTTGCCCAGGCGCGCGAATTCCTCGTCGGTGTAGGGCCGCAGCCACTCCTCGCGGCCAAAGCGCGATTGAAAGCTCAGGATCAGCCGGTCTTGCGGCCAACCCAGCGCTTCCCTCAGCAGCCTGGCCGTCTTGGCGCATTGGCAGTGATAGGGATCGCCCAATTCCAGATAGCGTTTCGGCACGCCGTGGAACGAGGCCAACACCACCTCCGGTTCCCAATCCAATCCGGCAAGGTGAGCGCGCACGGATGCCGCCAGCGCCTCAATATAGGCGGGCTCGTCATGCCATGGCGGCATTGTCCGCACCGCCGGCTGCCAGCGCATCTGCATTAGTGCCCGAAACGCCTCGTCGCAGGCGGTCGCAGTCGTCGCGGCGGCATATTGCGGATAGAGGGGAACGACCAAAATCCGGTCGCATCCGGCAGCCTGCAAGGCTTCCAGCCGAGAAGGGATCGAGGGATTGCCATAGCGCATGGCCCAATCCACGATCACATTGTCGGCGCTTTCGGCAATCTCTGCCGCAACTCCCTCAGCCTGCGCGCGGGTGATGGTGCGCAGCGGCGATTCATTCAGTTCCTGGTTCCAAATCTTGGCATAGGCTTCACCCGATTTTTTCGGCCGGGTGTTCAGAATGATGCCGTTCAGGATCAACCACCAAAGCACCGGGTTGACGTCGATCACCCGATGGTCGCTGAGGAATTGCTTCAGGTATCGCCGCATCGACGCCGGGTCATACCCGTCCGGCGTGCCGAGCGCGGTCAGCAGCACGCCAACTTTGCGATCTGGAACAGGAGGATGGCCGGGTGGCAATTGGAAAGCTGTCATCGGACCCTTCTTGGTAGGCATCGGTGCTCCGCCATATGTCCACGCACCCGACTACCTGCCATAGGTCTCATAGTCACGCCTTGCCGCCCTACAACCGTTCACCCGACGGAGGCCCGGCTAGCCCGGTTTCATCGGGGCGGGCAATGCTTTAGTCGATGCGCTTGCCCTTGGCCACCATCCGGCGCCAGTTCTCCTGGTAATGGAATGCCGTACGGTTGATGCCGGCAATCTGTTCCGGACCCAGCTTGCGCACCACCTTGCCTGGGATGCCCAGCACCATCGAGCCCTCCTCGATTTCCATGCCTTCGCGGACGAAGGCCTTGGCGCCGACCAGGCAGTTCTTGCCGATCTTCGCGCCATTCAGCACCACCGCGCCGATGCCGACTAGCGAGCCTTCGCCGACAGTGCAGCCGTGCAGCATGGCCATGTGGCCGACGCTGGAGTTTTTCTCCAGCGTCAGGGGAAAGCCCGGGTCGGTGTGCAGGACGCTGCCGTCCTGCACCTGCGCGCCCTCGCCGATGGTGATCAGCTCGTTGTCGCCGCGGATGGTGACGCCCCACCAGACCGAGGCACCCTTGCAGATGCGCACATTGCCGATGATGGTGGCGGTGGGCGCGATCCAGCAGTCGTCCGGATCGTCGATGATCGGCTTCAGGCCGTCGATTTCATAAAGCGGCATCAGCGCGGTCCCATGCGAATGGCACCGTCGACGCGGACGGTTTCGCCGTTCATGTAGTCGTTGCGGATCAACTCCATCGCCATGGAGGCATACTCGTGGTCATGGCCGGTGCGCTTGGGGAATGGCACCTGCTTGCCCAGCATGTCCAGCGTCTCGTCCGGCAGGCCTTTCAGCAGTGGCGTCAGCATAATGCCCGGCGCGATGGTGTTGACGCGGATGCCGAAGCTGGAGAGGTCGCGGGCGGCGCAGATCGTCAGGCCGATGACGCCGCCTTTCGACGAGGCATAGGCTGCCTGGCCGATTTGGCCCTCATACCCGGCCACGGAGGCTGTGTTGACGATTGCGCCGCGCAAGCCGAGTTCGTTCAGCGGCTCTTCCGCCGCCATCTGTGCCGCGGCGAGGCGCAGCGTGTTGAAGGTGCCGATCTGGTTCACCTCGATGATGCGGCGGAAGTGGTCGAGCTCCATCGGCTTGCCCTGGCGGTCGACAATGCGGACAGAGCCGCCGATGCCGGCGCAGTTGACGCAGATGCGGGTCGGGCCGTTGGCGGCCTTCGCCTGTTCGAACGCGGCCTCGGCGCTTTCGGCGCTGGAGACATCGACTTCGATAGCAACGGTGCCGTGACCCAGTTCCGCCGCCGTCTGGCGCGCCAGTTCGACATTGCGGTCCAGCAGCGCGACCTTGGCGCCGGCTTCCACCAGCTTCATCGCCGTTGCGCGGCCCAGTCCCGAAGCGCCGCCGGTCACGACCGCGGCCAAACCCTTCACGTCCATTAGGCGTATCCTCCTGAATTCCAAATGACGCAGAAGGTGGTAGCATCGGCCCGAACCGAACGCCAGAGCCCGCTTGCCGCGAAGGGAACACCCCGTGCCCGAGACCATCGCCACCCTCGCCTTCACCGCCTGGCGGATCACGCCCAAGACGGTGTGGAGCTTCGTCGAGGCCGTCACCGCCGACGGCGTGCGCGGCCTGGGCGAGGCAACGCTCGGCGGGCGTGAGGCGGAGATGATGGGGATTGCTCGGGGGCTGGCCGGTACGGTCATAGGCGCGGACATCACCAACCCCGATGCCCTGGAGGCGCGGCTGCCGTTCGGTGACATCGCGTCCGCCGCTGTCTCCTCCGCCATCATGCAGGCGGTGTGGGATGCAAAGGCGCGGGCCGCCAGTCAGCCGCTCTGCGAGACCCTGGGCGGCGTGCAGCGGCAGAGCGTCCCGCCTACGCCAACATCAACCGCCGCACGCTGGACCGCAGCCCGACAGGCTTCGCCGCCAGCGTGCGCGATGCGGTGGCCGCCGGCTATACGGCGTTCAAGATCGCACCGTTCGACGACCTCTCCGCCGCCATGCCCGACGCAGAGGCCAACCCTCTGATCGAAGCCGGAATCGCCCGCACCGCCGCCGTGCGCGAGGCCATCGGGCCGGATGCGCGGCTGATGGTCGATTGCCACTGGCGCTTCAACGAGGCCAGCGCGCGGCACTGCATTGACGGGCTGGCGGGCCTCAACCTGCACTGGTTCGAGTGCCCGATTGCGGAGTCTGTCGAGACACTCGACGCCCTCAAACGCCTGCGCGCTCACGCGAACGCCGCCGGCATGCGCCTGACCGGCCTTGAAATGGAAATCCGGCGCGAGGGCTTCCGGCCATTCCTGGAGGCCGGGGCCTATGACGTGATGATGCCAGACGCGAAATACGCCGGCGGCCCGGCCGAGATGTTGCGCATCGCCGAGGAGTTCGGGCGTTTTGGGGTTGAGTTCTCGCCGCACAACCCATCAGGCCCGATCTGCCATGCGCAATCCCTGCATATAGCGCTGGCGGCACCGACGCTCGACGCGCTGGAACTGCAGTTCGATGAGACGCCCTTGTTCGACGCCCTGGTCGGCAAGGCCCTGCCCGAAGCCAAAGGAGGAGCTTTCGCGGCGTCCGATGCCGGCTCCCCCGGCATTGGTGCAGCCTTCAGCATCGCCGTCACCATGGACCTGGAGTCCGTGGCGCACTGGCACTCGAACGTGTGAGTCTCTGCGTCAGCCCCGCCCGCGATAGGGCGCGACGCCCTGGTCCGGCAGCCACAGTCCCGCAGGTGGCTCGCCGGTTTGCCAGAAAACGTCGATGGGCATGCCGCCGCGCGGGTACCAGTAGCCGCCGATGCGCAGCCACAGCGGCTCCAGCGTGGCGACCAGGCGCTTGGCGATGTCGATGGTGCAGGCCTCGTGAAACGCGCCGTGGTTGCGGAACGAGCCGAGATAAAGCTTCAGCGACTTGCTCTCTACCAGCCAGGCCTCTGGCGCATAGTCGATGACCAGGTGCGCGAAATCCGGCTGGCCGGTCACCGGGCAAAGCGATGTGAATTCCGGTTGTACGAACCGCACGGCATAGAGCGTGCCGGCATGTGGGTTCGGAATGCGCTCCAGGTCGGCCTCTTCCGGGCTGGAGGGGGCAACCGTGTTGCGGCCAAGCTGGGTCAGATAGTCGGTGGACATCGCTCAAACCTATCCTGTGGCCAACGCTGCCACGCGCGATAAAACATCGGTGTTGGAAAAGAGCTTGGTGACAAAGGCCTTGGCGCCCAGGTCCTCAGCCAGCCGGCGATCTTTTTCCTGCCCTTTCGCGGTCCGCATCAGCACGGGCAGGCCGGCTATCGCCGGGTCGGACCGGACTGCTTTCAGGACTTCGAATCCAGAGAGGGAGGGTAACATCAGGTCGAGCACCAATACGTCCGGTTGCCACTCGTTGGCAACATCCAAAACAGATTTGCCGTCGGCAACCCATCGCGTGATATGGCCAGCCCGTTCCAGGGCCGGGAAATGGTTGGCATTGGCGATGAAATTGTCATCAACCACCTCGCTCGGAATGCCGCTGGTTGACCCGGGCTCCGACGCATCGAAATAGCGGACAATTCCTTGGGCGGCTTCGGCAAGCTTGCCGCTCTCCTCTCCGATGATCGCATCGAACCGCGCCCGCATTTCCGTTGGCAACGCGTCGCCCGCTTCGATGATTTCCGCCGTCGACCGAAAGGCGGTGACGTGCGGGATTACGCGATGAAGCGCGTCCGATAGGACCGGGTCCTGAGCCACCCGATCGGACAGTGCGGCCACCGTCTGCTCCTGCGCCCGGCCAAGGCGCAGGGTGGCGAGCAAGGCGGCGGCCCAGGCCGGATGGCGTCCGACGAAATCCGGGACGCTTGTTGGATCAACGCCCGCCTGCCGCATTGACGGCTCGGACGCTGCTTCGCTCAATCCCGGCATCAGGCGGCGCTCGGTTTCGCCTGTTAGCCTATCGAGATCGAAGTCCAGTTGTTGGGCAATCTGCTGCAACAGACGGCGACCGATCGTGCGCTTACTACGCTGACGATTTTCACGTCCAGCGCATGGTCCGCGGGCTACCTGAATGAGCCTAAGGGCGATACGGTCACCTTCGGATTCAACGCCCCGCAGACTGGCGCGTACGCCGATAAAGGCGCCGATGAGCTGCGCGCCTACGAATTGGCCGTTGAGCACATCAACGCCGGCGGCGGCGGCATGCTGGACACTTTCTCATCCAAGGTGCTGAAGGGCGGCATCAACGGCAAGAAGGTCGCCTTCGTCACCGGCGACACCCAGACAAAGTCTGACGCGGCCCGCGCCAGCGCCAAGCGCATGATCGAGAAAGACGGCGCGATCATGATCACTGGCGGCTCGTCCTCCGGCGTGGCGATCGCGGTTCAGGGCCTCTGCCAGGATGCCGGCGTTATCTTCATGGCTGGCCTGACCCACTCGAACGACACCACCTTTGGCATGGTGGTGGTGGGCGGGTATGGCGGACCGGGAGATGCTGGCCGTCGCCCGTGCGCTGGCCCGCGACCTGAAGCTGTTGCTGCTAGACGAGCCGTACGAGGGCCTTGCTCCGGTGATCGTACGCGAGATCGAAAAGATCATGCTGGAAATCAAAGAGCTTGGCATCACCACGATCATCGACGAACAGAACGCCGGCGCAGCTTTGCAACTGGCCGATCGGGCGGTGATTCTGGAGATGGGCCAGGTCGTCTATGACGGCTCTGCGCAGGAAGTGCTGGATAACGAGGACCTGCGGCACGAATACCTGGCGATCTAGAGTATCGCCTGATCAGGTGGGGTCATTTGATCGGGTGACGCTCCAGACCGGCCGCACGCGGCTATCTCTTGCGCACCTGGCTGCGGGCGAGCGTATCCACCCGCTCGTTCTCTTCATGGCCGGCATGGCCCTTAACCCAGTGCCATTCGATGGCATGGCCGCCCAACGCCCGATCCAGCCGTTCCCACAGGTCCTGGTTTTTTACCGGCTTCTTGTCCGCAGTCCGCCAGCCATTCGCCTTCCACCGCGGCATCCACTGATTGACGCCGTTTTTGACATAGGCGCTATCGGTGACCAGACGCACCGGACTGGGCCGTTTCAATGCTTCGAGGGCGGCGATCACGCCCATCAGTTCCATGCGGTTGTTGGTGGTGTCCGGTTCCCCGCCCGCCAGTTCCTTCTCATGGCCGCGGTACCGCAACAATGCCGCCCAGCCGCCCGGTCCGGGATTGCCGGAGCACGCGCCGTCCGTGAATATTTCGACGATATCGGTTGCGGAGTCCGTTGCCTCTCCGTCAGTCGAGGCCATACGCTCCGACTCCCTCTATGCCGCGGTGAAACCGGAGCCGCTGCCAGTATTCCATCGGGTCCTTGGGTGTAACGAACGCGCCCTCGGGATGGTTCAACCAGTCGAACAGGCGCGTCAGCAGAAACCGGAGGCAGGCGCCACGGGCCAGCATCGGCAGGGCGGCCCGTTCCGCCGGTGTCAGGCGGCGAACGCTGTTGTACGCCGTCAGCAAGGCCCGCGCCTTGGTCACGTTCAGGCTGTTGTCGCGTTCAAAGCACCAGGCGTTCAGGCAGATGGCCAGATCGTAAGCCAGCGAATCATTGCAGGCAAAGTAGAAGTCGATCAGCCCTGATAGCTTGTTATCGATGAAAAACACGTTGTCGGGAAACAAGTCGGCATGGATCACGCCTTGCGGCAGGTCTTCTGGCCAATTCGCCGCAAGGTCCGAGTATTCCGCCTCCAAGGCGCGGCCCAGCCCGATTTTGACCTCGTCGGCCCTGGCCGTCGTCGCATCCAGCAGCCGCCGCCATCCCTGTACGGACAGGGCATTGGGGCGGCGGATTGCGAAATCCGCCCCGGCGCGGTGCAGCCGGGCCAGTGCGTATCCCAGTTCGACGCAATGCTCGACGCTGGTCCGCTGAGGCGACATGCCTTTCAGAAACGAAATGATTGCCGCCGGTCGGTGATTCAACTCCCGCAAAGCCTCGCCATCGGTTCCCCTGATGGGAATAGGGCAGGGCAAGCCAATCGCCGCCAGGTGATCCATCAGTCCGATGAAAAACGGCAGGTCGGCAGGATCGACCCGCTTTTCATACAGCGTCAGGATGTACCGGCCATGGTCGGTTTCCAAGAAAAAGTTGGAATTCTCTACGCCTTCGGCGATGCCTTTAAATGCGATTACGTTCCCGAGCTCGTACGCGCTCAGGAAATCCAGCAAATCTTCTTGTTCTACGGGCGTGTAGACCGCCACAGGGATGTACTTTCAAGCTATCGGATCACGGTATTTTCCTACTAAACGCCTGACCCGACACCGAGAGTCAAGCTGTCTGCCGCCGCCGTCAGGCGACCAACACGCGCGGCAGCTTAAACTCGATCGCTTCGGTCGCAGTTTCTACTTTTGTGACCGTAAGTGTGTAGCGTGCGGACAATGCCTCCAGCACCTCCTCGATCAGCTTCTCCGGTGCGGAGGCGCCGGCCGAGACTGCCACAGTCCGTACGCCAACCATCCAATTCCAGTCGATTTCCGCAGCCCGGTCGATCAGTAAGGCCTTGGCGCAACCCGCCTGCCTGGCTACGTCGACCAGCCGGTTCGAATTGGACGAATTCGGCGAGCCCACCACCAGCAGAGCGTCGGCCTTGGCGGCGCTGGCTTTCACAGCCTCCTGCCGGTTGGTCGTTGCATAGCAGATATCCTCCTGCTTCGGGCCATGAATATCCGGAAACCGGCGTTTCAGGACCGCGATGATCGCAGCCGTGTCATCGACGGATAGCGTCGTCTGGGTCACATAGGCGAGGCCGCCGGCCAGGGGCGGTGCAATTCGCTCCGCATCTTCCACCGTTTCGACCAGGGTCACCGCGCCATCGGGCACCTGCCCGGCTGTGCCCTCCACCTCCGGATGGCCAGCGTGGCCGATCAGCAGCAGGTGCCGGCCCTCCCGGAAAAAATGGCGCTCCGCCTCGCGATGCACCTTGCTGACCAGCGGACAGGTCGCATCGACATAAACCAGCTTGCGGCGTTCAGCTTCCGCAGGCACGGATTTGGGTACGCCGTGGGCAGAGAAAATCACCGGCGCATCGTCCGGCACTTCCTCCAGTTCATCGACGAACACCGCGCCTTTGGCCCGTAGGGATTCGACGACATAGCGGTTATGCACGATCTCATGGCGCACATAGACGGGTGCACCCCATTTTTCCAATGCCCGCTCTACAATCAAAATGGCGCGGTCGACCCCGGCACAAAAGCCACGAGGTGCTGCCAAAAGCACGGTCAAGGCGGGTTTTGACATAACAGGGACCTTTTCATTGAAGCCGGATTGCGGCAAAGCTTGCCGCAGCCTGTGCTGCGCCTATGCTGCACCGTCATCTAGCATGCCGACCCCGTGAGAGGCCAATGCCGAACATTCGCACATCCAGCCGTACCATCCGACAAACGGGCCGCCGCCTCGGCATCCTTGCGCTTGCCGCGCTGGTATTGGGCGGGTGCGGCCTTGTCGGCGGCCGCGAGCCGGTGCCGATCCCATGTCCGGCGTATGGCAAATTGCGCGAGGGCGGATCGCTGACGCGCTATCGCGCCAATGCACCGCACGACCTGACCAACGTCGAATTGGCGGCGCAGATCGTCGACGTCAGCGCCTCGTGCCTTCTGGAGCCCGATCCGCGGGAAATCGCGATGACGATGGGCGTTCGGGTCCTGGCCGAACGCGGGCCGGCCGCCCCGCCCGGCGAACAACATCTGTCCTATATCGTCGCCATCACCAAGGCCGACCAGACCTTCCTGAACCGAAAGGTTTACAAGCTGGCGGCAACATTTACCGGCGCCTCGCGGCGGGCCGGCTTTGAAGAAGTGCTGAAAATGCGCTTTCCCCTTGCCAAGGACCAGACCGCCGAAGATTTTCGGGTATACGTGACCCTCGAACTCCAGCCGGACGAGTTGAACACCAACTTACAGCAACGGTAGCCTGACATCTGGTAGCCGCGACCGGACTCGAACCGGTACTCGCATACGCGAAACAGATTTTAAGTCTGCTGTGTCTACCATTTCACCACGCGGCCTGCCAGACGGCGGCACTATACCAGCGCTTCGCCTGCTGGCGAGAGGGCGATTAGGCCAAATGCTGCGCCAGAAACGCCAGCACCGCTGCATTGAATGCCGCCGCCGTCTCGAAATAGGGGGAATGGCCGGCGGTCGGCAGTTGTTGGAACTCTGCGCCGGGGATGTGGCCGGCAATGTCTTTGATGGCGGCGGGTGGAAAGATCGTGTCATGATCGCTGGTGATCAGCAGGACCGGCAGTTTTAGCCCCGCCAGTTCCCCGACTGCGGTCGCGGCAGGCGAGGTTGAGTGCAGGTCGTCGCGCAACTGCACGTTCAATCCGCCGATCTGAGCATAAAGATAGGCAAGCGACGGTTCACGCGCCGGAAAATCGGCGGCGACCGCGCTGGTGGCGATGCCGTGGTCGGCAAATGCCTTGCGCGCTGCGTTCATAGCAGCCTCTGCCGCCGGTGTCGAAACGCCGCCCGGTGTGTTCGAGAGCACCAGCGCTGACACCCGCTCCGGACGCTCCACGGCCAGACGCAGGCCGGTCCAACCGCCCATCGACTGACAGACGATTGCGGCTCGGGCGACGCCCGCGGCGTCCAAAACCGCGGCCAGATCATTGGCAAACTCGCCGCGGTCAAAGTGTTCCGGCGGACAATAGGACCGACCAAAGCAGCGGTGATCGAACACAACGACATGATAGCCAGCGGCGATGAACGCCGGCACCTGCTGAAACCAGCTTGCGGCGTTACCGCCCCGGCCATGCGCCAGCACGACCGCCGGCTTCGCCGGGTCGCCGTGGGTCTCGTAGTAAATCTTGCAATGGGGCGTTTCGGCAAAAGGCATGGTTCGGGGCTTTCGCTAAGGCGGCAGGTCGGGCATTGTTTCACGCAAACCCTAACCGAGGAAAGTCCCATGACTGGTGCAACTGTCGATGCTCAAGGTAATCCGATCCCGGAAGAATATCAGGTCGGTGCGGTAGAACTCGCCAATCTGGCCGGCAAGCTTACGGAGCTTCTGAAAATCCGCACCATGCCCATCGGCATGAAGCGCTATAAAAGCCAGGAAGAGTTTGAAAGCGTCCGCGGCCTGCGCCGGCCGAAAGCCGGCCGCTTCCACACCACCTGCCAATTGGTGACCCAGGCCCGCATCGCCGGCTTTACCCTTGGCATCGGCGCAGAGAACGTGCGCCCCGGCGGCAATTGCGGCGGCGTCATGGGCCTGGACGTGCCGGATGAGGGCTGCCTTTCCGGCGAGCATATGGACGGCGTCTGGTTCGAAAACCGCGAAGCCGCCAAGAGCCACCAGGATACCATGCCCCGCGCGCCTTATGATGATGGCGCCTGGATCGGCACGGTGGTCTCGCCGCTGCGCTCCGGCCGGCTCGACCCGCCGGATATCGTGCTGTTCTACGCGACGCCGGGCCAGACCATCCTGTTTGTCAACGGC